>CAYFUL010000114.1:0-1577 GCA_964346375.1 uncultured Peptoniphilaceae bacterium | reverse complement strand
ATCCCAAGATGGGTATGGGCATTAACAAAAGACGGAGTAAGTAGACGATTTGTACCGTCAATAATCCTATCCGCCTCTATGGAAATCTCATTATCTATTTTTGAAATGAAAGAGTCCTCGACAAGAACATCAACATTTTCTACAATCTTTTCGTTTCTCACATCTAGGTAAGAAATACCTTTAAATAAAATTATCATAAACATCCCTTTCTCAGAATATTATAGTTTAAAAAGGGATTGTTTTCAATTTCTACTTGTAGATTGTAGAAATTAAGGGGGATTTTTATAAAAGTATAGGCAAAAAAACCGACTCTAAAATTAGAATCGGTTTAATATTTCTTTTACTTTGAAAGTTCAAGGTACTTAGCGTATCTTTCTGCTGCATCATTTTCTGCAAGTTCAAATAATTGCTCTGCTATTTCTGGGAATGTCCTTGTTAATGATGCGTACCTATTCTCTGTCATAATAAACTCTCTAAATGGTTTTGTTGGCTCTTTTGAATCTAGTTGGAATGGATTTTTTCCATCTAACTCTAGCTCTGGATTATATCTGTATAAATTCCAGTACCCTGATTCCACTGCTAGTTTTTGATTGCCTTGTGTATCCTTTAAGCCGCCCTTAATTCCATGATTTATACATGGGCTATAACATATTACTATACTTGGTCCATCATAAGCCTCTGCCTCTACTAGAGCCTTTAGAGTTTGATTTCTATTTGCCCCCATTGCAATTTGTGCTACATATACATAGCCATAGGTCATTGCCATTCGTCCTAGGTCTTTTTTTCTTGTCCACTTTCCATTTGCGGCAAATTTTGCTACTGCTACTGTTGGCGTTGCCTTTGAGGATTGTCCTCCTGTATTTGAATATACTTCTGTATCAAATACTAGAATATTTACATTCTCCCCTGATGCAAGTACATGGTCTAAGCCGCCGTATCCTATATAATACGCACAGCCATCTCCTCCAAATATCCAGTGGGATCTCTTAATAAAGTAGTCCTTATTTTTTAAGATATCTTGTGCTAATTCTATTCCCTCTTTTTCTAAAGCTACTTCAAATTCTTCTGCACGTTTTCTCGTTCCTGCTGACTCTGAAAATCCTTCTATCCAATTTTCTGCTGCTGTTCTTAAATTTGAAGATACCTCTCCATTTGCAAGTAGGTCCTTTGTCATATTTAGAGTCATATCGCGAACTTTCTTTACGCCCTTATAAATTCCCAGTCCAAATTCTGCATTGTCCTCAAATAATGAGTATGTCCACGCTGGTCCCTGTCCCTTTTGATTATAGGTATAGGACGTTTGAGCTGAACCGCCCCATACTGTTGAACATCCTGCCGCATTTGTAATCATCATTCTATCCCCAAATAACTGGGTTACTAATTTTGCATAAGGAGTTTCTCCGCAGCCTGCATATGCTCCTGAAAACTCTTGTAGTGGTACGCTAAATTGGCTTCCCTTTACAGTTTGCTTTTCAGTTTCATCTACTTCTATTTCTGGAAGTGCTATTGCATATTCCCATGTATCTATTAATTTTGGATGAGCTGGGATATGTCTCACTATCCCAAAAATCTACTCA
>CAYFUL010000113.1:0-1723 GCA_964346375.1 uncultured Peptoniphilaceae bacterium | reverse complement strand
TAATCCTGTTGGTAATTCTACATATTTGACAGATTGGACCAATACAGTAGAAGTTACTAAATCAGTAACAGACCAGTTGGGTGCAATTTGGTATAAGGAACCTTTAGATTTTAATAAGAATTTTTCTGGAGATTTTGCGATTTATTTAGGAAATAGAGAGGGTGGTGCTGCTGATGGTATGACATTCACCTTACAATCCAGTCCAGAAGGCATAAAAGCTATTGGTGATGCCGGTTCCTCTTTAGGAGCTTATGGAGGTAAAAATGGAGATAGAATATCCCCAGCAATTTCTATTGAATTCGATACTTATAGAGGTCCAGGAGACGAAGAAATGTCAGCCAATGAGGGTAGAGGGCACATTGCTACAGTTATTCCACCCGAGGCTTCCGAGGTAGCTGATGGAAAATATTATACTCATACAAATGTAATTTATCCAACTACTTATTTATCTAATAATAAATGGTTAAAAATGTCCTATTCTTGGGATGTTAGCAATCAGACATTTACATATACGATTAGTGGAGACAACATACCTGGTGGTCAAGCAACAAAATATATTTATTTTAACAGTATTTATACGCTCTCTGCATTACAGTATAAAAAGGCACAAGAATTTTTTGGTAACAATGGTGAAAAAGTTTATTGGGGATTTACTGGTGCTACTGGTGGATTGTTTGCTCAACAAGTTGTAGCTATTGGAAATAATCCAGTTGAATCACAAAATCCATTAAGGATTGAAACTAATGTCAAAAGAGATAATGAACCACTTGAAGGTGGAAAAGTAATTTTAGAATCACGTAAGAATGATGAGTGGAAAAAATTTGATCCAGAACCTAATAAAACTCCATTGGCTGATAAATATTGGGTAAGTGATAAGGATGGAAATATTATAATAGATAAAAATGATTCAGTATTGCCCCTTATTAAAAAATATGGTTCTACAGATGAGTATCAAAAATTTCGATTTCGTTTAATAGAAACACCCGAGAGCAAAAATAAGTATCTTCCTGCTCCACCTAGATATGGTCTCTATAACGGCGGAGATCCCAATAAAGGATTGGAAAATTTTATATCTAAAGAATTTACTTTAAGTGGGAACTCAATCGGTACACAAAAAATTACGGGGATTAATCAACAAAAGAGTAGTTGGGGTACAAGCCGATGGTATATTGATGATGATAAAGTACTACATATAGAATCTGGTAATCTATCAACTAATAACGGTGATACAGGAATGATGTGGTCACCAATCACATTTGGAATTGTTCGTGAGGATATAAAAGTTGTACAGTTTGATGGTAATGTTAGTGCCCCTAAAAATAGTAGATCTTTATTACGTGGTTTTACAAATATGAACGAATTTAAAAATCTTGACAGACTAGATACAGCTAGTGTTACCAACATGGATCAATTTTTTGCTAAAAATCCTTCTCTTGAAAAATTAGTATTACCAAGCAATTTTAATTCTAGTAATGTAACGGATATGCAATATATGTTTGAGAATAATGAAGAAATGTATTTATTAGATATAAAACCATTAGATACATCAAAATTAACGACTATGACAGGTATGTTTAAGGGAAATAATTCTTTAGAGACCTTAATATTAGGAGATAAGTTTGAATTTTTAGGAACTAATGCTAACCTCCCCGCAGCACCGACTAAAACACCTTATACTGGGAAATGGGTTCGTGAAACACCAAAATGGGTAGGAACAAATCAA
>CAYFUL010000112.1:0-1746 GCA_964346375.1 uncultured Peptoniphilaceae bacterium | reverse complement strand
GGAAGAGGCCCAGGTTCAGGATTAGGGAAGACTTCTGGTCGTGGACACAAGGGACAAAATGCCAGAAGCGGCGGCGGAGTAAGACCAGGATTTGAAGGGGGTCAAATGCCACTATTCAGACGTCTTCCAAAGAGAGGTTTTACTAATATATTTAAAAAACAATTTGCTGTAGTAAATATTGAGGATCTTAACAGATTTGAAAATGGTGCAGAAATTTCACCTGAGATTTTAATCGAATCTGGATTAGTAAAAAAATCAAAAGCAAAAGATGGAATTAGAATTTTAGGAAATGGAGATTTAGAAGTATCTCTAACTGTAAAAGCAAACCATTTTTCAAAAACTGCAGCAGAAAAAATTGAGGCTGCTGGAGGAAGGGCCGAGGTGATTTAATGTTAGATACATTTAAAAACGCCTGGAAACTTCCGGAACTTCGTAAGAGAATGATTTTTACACTGCTAATGCTAATTGTATATAGATTTGGAGCTGCAATTCCAGTTCCATTTATGAATAAACAAGTAATAGCGCAGATATACAGTGGGAACGAAGGAACAATTCTTGGATTCCTAAATGTTATGACAGGTGGAGGTCTTAAAGACTTCTCCATCTTTGCAGTAAGTATTTATCCATACATTACTGCAAGTATTGTACTACAACTTCTTACAATTGCCATTCCATCTCTTGAGGCACTAGCAAAAGAGGGAGATACTGGTAGAAAGAAGATTGCTAAGTACACAAGATACCTAGCAATGGGTATTGCACTTGTTCAAGCAATAGGATTAACTCGTGGAGTTTATAGAAGAGCTTTAGTAGCAAGTGGAGCATTAGAAAATTTAGTAGTAATACTTTCAGTAGTAGCAGGTTCTGCAGTTCTAATTTGGATTGGAGAGCTTATTACTGAAAGAGGAGTAGGTAATGGAATTTCACTTATTATCTTTGCAGGTATAGTATCTAGACTTCCTGCAGATATGGTTGGTTACTTCGCAATGATTAAAGAAGGAACAATTAATCCAATTATTCCAATTATCTATATTATACTTGCAATACTAATTGTAGTATTTGTAGTTGCATTAAACGAAGGGGAGAGAAGAATTCCTGTTCAATATGCAAAGAGAGTAGTAGGAAGAAAAATGTACGGCGGTCAATCCACTCATATTCCAATTAAGGTTCTTATGACTGGAGTTATGCCAGTAATTTTTGCAAACTCTATTGTTGCCCTTCCTGCAACTATTGCAATTATGTTAAAAGATGAATCAGGAGTTAAAAATTTCATACTAAAATATTTGACTACTGAGGGAACTGTAGGAACTATTTTATATATTATTTTTACAGTTATTCTAATCATCTTCTTCACTTATTTTTATACAACTATTCAGTTTAATACTGTGGAGTATTCTAAAAACCTTCAACAAAATGGAGGATTTATTCCAGGAATTAGACCTGGTAAACCTACAAGTGAATACCTAGGAAGAGTATTAAATAGATTAGTCCTTCCGGGAGCCATCGCTCTTGCAATATTAACTGTGCTTCCTATAGTTTTAGGAAAAGCATCAGGACTTGCATTTAACTACGGAGGAACTTCAATTATAATCGTAGTAGGAGTTGTACTTGAAACAACTAGATATTTAGAGCAACAACTATTGATGAGACATTATAGCGGATTCTTAAAGAAATAAGGAGGCAAAAAGTGAGACTCATTATATTAGGACCACCGGGGGCAGGTAAGGGTACTCAAGCTGAATATATTGT
>CAYFUL010000111.1:0-1792 GCA_964346375.1 uncultured Peptoniphilaceae bacterium | reverse complement strand
CATTGGAAATTAAACTACTTAATCCTTCTGCAACTCCTAAACTGCTAAGAAAACCATTAACAGCATTGGGAATCATTTCACCAAGTACAGTTTCTGCCCAAAAATCGGTAATAGGTCCGCCTACAACTTGAACAGAAATATAGTAAATCCCCGTCATAATAAGGGAAAAAATTGGAATAGCTAAAATTCTATTGGTAAGAATTTTATCAGCCCTATCAGTGGGAGAAAGGGAACCCTTTGATTTTTTAACAGTACGATTTACAACTTCCGTTACGAAATTATACCTCTCGTCAGTAATAATCCCCTCCGAGTCGTCCTAAAAAAATTCTCTGCATTTTCAACAAGGTTGTTAAGTTTTACAAGTTCATTTTTCGCAATATTAAAGGAGTCGATAATTTTACTGTCCTTCTTAAAGAGTTTAATGCCAATCCATCTCCTAGACCTTTTATTGTCTAAAAATTGAAAGATTTCAAAAATTCTATCTATGTATTCTTCGGCATCCTTGCTAAAAATCCTATTGGGAGTTATATTTTTCTCCTTTGAAGATTTAATTGCCTCAACTAGATTATCAATATTGATATTTTTTGTAGCAGAAATTTCTACAACTTCACAGTTTAATAACTCCGATAGCTTTTTAGTATCAATAACATCTCCCCTTTTTCTTGTTATATCAATCATATTTAAAGCAAGAACTGTGGGAATACCAAGCTCTAAAATCTGTGTAGTAAGGTAGAGATTCCTTTCAATATTTGAGGCGTCAATAATATTAACTACAACGTCCACCTCTGGACTAAGAAGGTAGTCCCTTGTAATAACCTCCTCTAAAGTATAGGGAGATAGGGAATACACTCCGGGAAGATCTGTAAAAGTTATAGAGGAGTCATTTAAAAGTTCCCCAGTCTTTTTTTCAACAGTAACTCCCGGCCAGTTACCAATGTACTGGTTTAAACCCGTAAGTAAATTAAAAAGAGTAGATTTTCCACTATTGGGATTACCTACAAGAGCAACGTTTAATTTCATTTTGCACCCTCCAATTCATTAACCCTAATTAGTTTCGCATCTTCGCCACGAATACTAAGTTCATAATCACGTAAATTTATTTGAACAGGATCACCAAGGGGAGCAACTTTTCTTATGTATAACTTGGTTTTTTCGTTATCCCCATGTCCATAATCCTTCGCTTTAAAGAACCGCTACCTTTAATTTCAACAACTTCGTAGAATTTTCCAACCCTAGCCTCATTAAGAGTCATAATTTGCCTCCCTAACAATAATTTTATTGGCAATAGACTTATCAATACCAAGCCTTGCCCCTTTACGTTTACAATAAGACCATCTTGAACAGAATTTACAACAGAGATACAAGTACCGGGAATAAATCCAAGATTTTTCAAATGCTTAACTTGAGATTCATTAACTCCATTAAAGCGAATTTTCTCAATAATAAATTACTCATTAAAAGGCGCCATTATCAATGTAATCTATTGGTCCGGAACAGGAAATACAGAGGCAGTGCTAAAGGGCGCAAATGACAATGGCGCAGAGGCAAGGCTAATTAACGTAGCCGATGCAGTTGAAGGCGATGTAAAGGATGTGGACTATATAGCCTTTGGTTGCCCAGCTATGGGTTCTGAAGAATTAGAGGACTCACAGATGAGACCATTTATGGACTTGGTAAATCCACTATTAAGTGGAAAAAATGTAGTTCTCTTCGGATCATATGAATGGGCAGAAGGAGAATGGATTAAAACTTGGGAAGATGAAGTAAAAGGCTTTGGGGAAATATTGTAGAT
>CAYFUL010000110.1:0-2086 GCA_964346375.1 uncultured Peptoniphilaceae bacterium | reverse complement strand
GTTTGATATATGTGAAAATTGCGGATGGCAAAATACGGGACTAGATAATATAGATGGTGGACCTAATAAGATGACATTAGAAGAAGCGACTATGGCATATAAAAATGGAAAAATAATATATTAAAGTACCTTGTAACTTATTTTGTTACTTTGTACTTTTTAAATACTACTTTTCATTACTTCGAGGATGTTCTCAATATCCTTTCTGCAATTAGCAAAATCGTCCATATATTCCATTTCAGCAATTATATCTTGCATTTCATATCCCAGATCCGATACTGCCTCATTTTCTAGATATATTGAGTCGCTATTTTCTATAAAATAATCCTCTAAATCATTAAACAAAACCCAATCTCTTTCAGAAGGTTCAGCTTGTAGAATAATTTCAATCATATTGATAAAATTAGTTGTTGTGGTCATATTACTTTTCATCCTCCTTTCAAATTTTTCCACGTTTTAATATATTTTAGATCTCAATATTATTATTTAAATAGACTACTTGAATATTACTATAATATTTGACAGGTCTGTAATCTTCAAATAGTCTATTGGTTAAACTTTTTTTTAGCCTGTAATTACTTCATCTTTGTTAAATTTCTCATTCTGTAATTTATTATAATTTCTTTCACAAGCGTGCATGGTAAATCCATATTCGGTAACTATAAAAGTATAATAAACCTATTTTATACTATATTTAAATGAGTCTTCCTAGTCGTTATAGTTTATACTTTTTATAGTATTAAATACTCGATTTAATGGATGTTAAGAATGCGCATTTCCATTTTTTCTTATTAAGAAATCATTATAGTTTGTCCTATTCTTACCCAACATAAATATAAATTTTTCATACTTTTTCTTTGTATTAAAGATCCCCTTCCAGTACACTTATTTAAGTGATTATAAATCACTTGTATCGAATAAGTTTTACGTCATTTCAGGATAATATAAAAAGCACCACAATTTGAGGTTACTTAAAAATAATATTCAAGTATATTATGGTACATAATTTACTATATTAAAGAACTCCTATTCCATTTAAACTAACTAGAACCTTATTCGTTAAAGTCCTATAATTCCTTTTTCCTTAATTTTAGATACTCAGGAAAAACTTTAATAGCTTCTTCAGAAGCATTTTCCCTTAATTTCGTTTCATTTTTCTCCTCATCATAGAATGTATATGGTGAAACTATATCGTCTAATTCTCTAAATCTATCTGATATTATCGGCATCATTTCAATAACTCCTTAATAATTTTCATTATTGTTTTATCAAAATTTTTTTATTTTAATATAAGACAATTATCTCTAAAAACTTTCTTTAAAATTCATTTCATGAATCTTGGACTTAGCATATCTGCTAAATGATTTTTAATATAGGTAGGATAACTATAACTTTTCTATTCTAAATATTTTTATAGTGGCTAATTAAAATCCACTGCTACTATTTCAAAACTATTATATTTATTTTTAATGTAAATGTACAGTAATATAAATTTTTCCAAATAAATTTCGGCTATTTTCTACCAGATTCTATTCTATTGATTAAGGATTTTTACTGTATGCATATATGAAAAATCTTTCAATAGACGAAAATAGACAAGGTAATGTTGGGGTAGGTATGGGAGCTAGCATTGGTAAGTTACTAGGTAATGAGTATGCCATGAAAGGTGGTCTTGGTTCTGCTACTGTTGAAAAAGGAGATTTAAAGGTATCAGCTTTGGTAGTAGTAAACTCTAGTGGCGATATTTATGATATTGAAACAGGTAAACAAATTGCTGGTTCTTATGATTATGAAAATGGGAAATTACTTAACAGCTTAGAAGGATTTATAGAAAATGGTGGGGCTAAAAAGAACTTTAGTGGGACTATAGGAGTTGTTGCAACTAATGCTACACTTTCTAAATCTTTTGCAGCTAGAGTAGCTGATATGGCACATAATGGCCTAGTGAAAACTATTTCCCCTATTAATACTTCTTCTGATGGAGATGTAGTTTATACTCTATCCACTGAAGAAATTGAAGCTGACTACTCATTAGTAGGTGTACTTGCTGAAGAAGCTATTTCTAAAGCAGTTATGAATGCTATAG
>CAYFUL010000109.1:0-2089 GCA_964346375.1 uncultured Peptoniphilaceae bacterium | reverse complement strand
TTGAAAACCGTTAGGGTGCAAGCCCACGTGGGTTCGAATCCCACCCTCTCCGCCAAAAAATCACCTTGTAGAAGGCGATTTTTTTTTATGCCTAAAATTTTCTAGATATAAAAAAGGCGACTCTACAGCCGCCTAATAAATATTCTTTCTATGTCCTATTTCCATTATTTCAATTGATACTGTACTATCCTCAATTACAGCTAGTACTCTATAATTTCCCACTCTATATCTCCACATCCCAGAGTAATTTCCTACTAATGCCTTACCATATATCCTTGGGTTTTCTGTTCCTTCTAAGTGCTTTTCAATCCAATCGATGATTAATTTTGCATTTGCTCTATCCATTTTCTTTAATGCCTTTTGAGCACTTTTCTTATAAATTACCCTGTACTTCATAGTCCAAGTTCTTTTTTCATCTCTTCATGAGATATACCTAAATCATTTTTATTTTCCTCTATTGCCTTCTCTAGTAGATTTACATCGTACTGATCTTCTACTAAATTTAATAAGGTCTCTTTCATAAGTGTAGACAGTGGACTACCTACCATTTCTGCATAACCTCTTAGTATTTTTTCTTCCTCTATATTTAATCTTACAGTTACATTTGCCATAGTCCCAACTCCTTTATGTAGTACATTGTACCACACCTTAGATTTTTCTACAATGTACAGCAAATCTATCCCTATGAAATTTTAAATTAAACGTGCCACAAAAAATGAACGCCGACTTTAAAATAAATCACTATGTGTTCCTGTTCTATTTAAAATTAATACTAGTGTTTCTTCAGTCTTTTCATAAATAAGCAACCAATCAGGTTCAATATGACACTCTATACATCCACTATAGTTCCCCTGTAATTTATGGTCTCTGTATTTCTCTTCTAGAGAAATATCATCGGCAAGCATCTCAACAACTTTATATAATTTTTCAAGCTTTAGCCCTGATTTTTTTACTCTTTTTAAGTCCTTTTTAAAAGATGCCCTAATTTGAATCCTTCTTTTCATATTTTTTCTACAAATTCTTTGAAATCATCTATATTATTAAATTCAGCAACAATTGGATTATTTTCCTTAATTTCAAAAGGTATCTTTCTATCATTTACAACAGCTTTAGCAAATATATTAAAAGCAGTAGACATACTCATTCCCATTGAATCGCAAATCTTTGCAAATTCATTTTTTAAATTTTCATCAATCCTTATATTTAAATTCATATTTGCCATATAATCATCTCCTCGAAATAATTATATCATTTTACACGCTTATGTAAATAAATATCTATTATTATATTTATCTAAAAAAATTTATAATTGCCATTAGCATCATTTTGATTCATAAAAAAAGTAGGCACAGACCTACTTTTCAATTACTTATATTCCCTTACTTCCTCTACCCCATTTAATACCCTTAACGCTCCTTGAGTAAGGGATAGCATTTCATTCTCTCCTGGTAAAACTTTTAGTGGCACAATAAATTTTACCTTATTCTCTATCCATGATACCAATTCCTTATCGTGTGCAAGTCCTCCTGTTAAAATTATTGCATCTACATCTCCCGCAAGTACTGCTGCGCATGAGCCTATTTCCTTTGCAATTTGGTATGCCATAGATTCATAGATGAACTTTGCATACTCATCTCCCTCTTCTATTCTCTTGCTTATTTCCCTTCCGTCATTTGTACCAAGGTATGCAACTAGTCCGCCTTTGCCAGTGATCTTTTTCTTCATTTCTTCCTTAGTAAATTCTCCAGAGAAGCACATTTCTATTACACTTCCTATTCTGGTGAAAATGGTCCATCTCCATCTAGTCCATTATTTACATCTATCATTTTACCCTTTTTATGGGCTCCTACTGATATTCCTCCGCCTAGATGAGCTACTATTAGGTTTAAATCCTTGTATTCCTTTCCAATTTCCTTTGAAATTGCTCTTGCTGCTGCCTTTTGATTTAGTCCATGTACTTTAGAAATTCTTTTTATCTCTGGTATTCCTGAAACTCTTGCATAGTCCTCTAGCTCATCTACTACTATTGGATCTACAATGTATGATGGAATTCCAAGGGGATCTGCAATACTTCTTGCTAGTATTCCTC
>CAYFUL010000108.1:0-2098 GCA_964346375.1 uncultured Peptoniphilaceae bacterium | reverse complement strand
TGATTAGCTACAACTGTTGATAGTGCTATTGAATTTAATTTTGTATGACTTGAACTAGATCTTGATGTCATTACTACTGGTGCACTTGAACCCATTATTACTCCAGGCACTTCAGAATGGGCTAGGTACTCCAAAGTTTTATTAAGTACATTTGCTACGTCTAAACTATTTAGGGGAAGAATATCGGCCTCTCCAGCCCCTGGATGGGTTACTTTTTTATGTAGTGCAGCCTCTTTTGAAATTGCATTATCCATTGCAAATTGACTACCAACTATACAGCCCTTTATTACACCTTGCTCATTTAGTTCAGAAAGTTTTTTTGCATCAACATTTGATTGAATTTTTTCATTTACCTTCTCAAGAAGAGTTACACAACCTACCTTTGGCATTTCATTTCCAAGGGCATGGGCAACTTTTACAGCATTATTAATTATCTTAACCTTATCTTCCAAACTTGGATAGATATTTACAGCAGAATCAGTAAGGTAGATTAATCTATCGATTTTATCAATTTTAAAAACCCCAACGTGGGAAAGTAATCCACTATGAGGTAGTCCTGTTTCCTTATTTAAAACTGCTCTCATAATTACAGAGGTATCTACAAAGTCTTTCATTAGTATAGATGCTCTATTCTCCTTAATAAGATTAACTGCAACTTTACAAGCTTCAGCTTTATCCTTAACATCTACAATTTCGTAGTATTCTGGATTAATAGAAAGTTCATGAAGAATCTCTCTAATTCTATCCTCGTCACCAACTAAAATAGAATTGGCAATGTTTTCCTCTCTAGCATACTCAACTGCATTTAGTACATCGTCGTCATCAGCTACTGCTACAGAAATAGTAACAGGTCCAATGCTCTTTGCCTTCTCAATAATTCCCTTAATGTCTCCTATCATAAGTCTACTTCCATACTTCCTATAAAATTTTACATACATAATATATCCAAAAAGAACTTTCTTTAATCGTTTTCAAAAAAATAAAGTAATAGATATATACAGTATAATTACTAAAGAAAAAAAATAATAACTTAAGATTTTTAAATGAATTATATTCACCTAATTTCGATAATAACACCAGCAAAAAAATAGTCAACAAAATAGTGAAATTGCATAATGAATTCCAATACACTATAATCAAAGTGATACCATGAAAAAGAGGGATGAAATTGAAAGAAAATCTAACCAGTAGGCAAAAACAGGCAATAGAAACAAAGAATAGAATATATACAAAGACATTAGAACTTCTTAAAGATAAGGACTACGCAAAAGTAACCTTACAGGAAATCTGTACCAACGCAGAAGTATCAGTAGGTAATTTTTACAACTATTTTTCTTCAAAAGAGGAGTTAATAATACAGGCATACCCAAAATTCGATCAACTAGTGGACTCTTTGGATATAGAAGCAACTATTGATCCAATAGATGGAATAAAAGACATAATAAAATCTCAAATAGATGTAATAGAAGACCTGGGAGCAAATATAACGGCACAATGTTTAAGAATACATCTACAACTCCATGGAAAGTACATAATCGAGGATTCAAGGTCATTTCATAAATATATAATAAATTTAGTGGAGAAAGCCATAGAAAAAAAAGAAATAAATTCAGAATTACCAGCATCAGAAATTGCCTATACAATACTTAGAATTTCAAGAGGAGTAATATTTGATTGGTCACTAAGAGATGGAGCGTATCCATTAGAAGAAAGAGTACTAACAGATTTAGAAAACTATTTGAAAATATTAAAATAAAAATAATACAAAAAAAGCTAACCTAGAAATAAGTTAGCTTTTTTATTGGTGACCCATGCGCGACTCGAACGCGCGACACCCTGATTAAAAGTCAGGTGCTCTGCCGGCTGAGCTAATGGGTCATATGGCTGGGGCGACAGGACTCGAACCTGTGGAATGCCAGAGTCAAAGTCTGGTGCCTTACCGACTTGGCTACGCCCCAATCTGGCGCACCTAGGAGGATTCGAACCCCCGGCACACGGATTAGAAGTCCGTTGCTCTATCCAACTGAGCTATAGGTGCAAATATGGAGCGGGTGAAGGGAATCGAACCCTCGCAACCAGCTTGGAAGGCTGGGGCTCT
>CAYFUL010000107.1:0-2168 GCA_964346375.1 uncultured Peptoniphilaceae bacterium | reverse complement strand
TATTAATGGATTTACAAAAGGAGAGGGAATTAACATACCTCTTTATTGCCCACGACCTATCAATGGTAAGATATATCTCTGATAGAGTTGGAGTAATGTATCTTGGAAATATGATGGAAATTGCATCAAGTGAAGAGATCTATGAAAATCCACTTCATCCATATACACAGGCACTATTTTCTGCAATACCTATTCCAGATCCAAAGGAGCAAAGGGCGAGGGAGAGAATTATTCTACAGGGAGATGTACCAAGTCCAATAAATCCAAAGGACAACTGTCCATTTGTAGAAAGGTGTCCAAGGGCGAAGGATATTTGCCATGGAGAAAAACCAAAGTTAAGAGAAATAAATGAAGGTCATTTAGTTGCTTGCCATTTAGTTTAGTATAAGTCGAAGTTTTTTGCTTCGACTTTTTTTAATGGAAAAATGCTACTGTTCCAATTTACTCATAACTGATGATATAATATTACAAAAGGAGGTTTTGAAATGGAACACAATATATATTTTGACAAGGAGCGCATTAACGAAGCGAAGGCCTTAGTAGAAAGTCTAGGTGAATCTCTTTGACTTGGCTACTTTAAAAGCTAAGGTTAAGGAGTTAAACGAAGTACAATTAGAACCAAATTTTTGGGACGATTCTACAAAGGCACAGAAAATTGTAAAGGAGCAAAATTTTTTACAGTCTAAAATTGACAAGTACGAGGAGTTAAAAAATAGAATAGATGAATTAGAAGAACTCCTTTCCATGATGGAAGAGGAGGATGACTTCGACTTCTACGATTCCTTTAAGGATGATCTTGAAGCCATGGAAAAAAAGGCAGAGGATTTTAAATTGGAAACTCTACTTAGTGGAGAGTATGACAATTCCGATGCCATACTTTCTATCCACGCAGGAGCTGGTGGAACTGAGGCACAAGATTGGGCGAGTATGCTTCTTAGAATGTATACTAGGTATGCAGAAAAGAAGGGCTTTAAAGTAACTACCCTTGATCTACTAAAGGAAGATGAAGCGGGAATTAAGTCTGTAACTTTAAAAATCTCTGGAGAAAATGCCTATGGTTATTTAAAAGGAGAGAAGGGAGTTCATAGACTGGTTAGAATTTCTCCCTTCGACTCAAATAAAAGACGTCATACTTCCTTTTCATCACTAGATGTCTATCCAGAATTTGACGACGATGTTGAAATTGAAATTAAAGATGACGACTTAAAAATTGATACCTATAGATCATCTGGAGCCGGCGGACAACACGTTAATACTACGGACTCTGCCGTTAGAATTACTCACATACCTACGGGAATTGTAGTTCAGTGCCAAAATGAGAGAAGCCAGATTCAAAATAGGGAGAGGGCAATGCAGATGTTAAAGGCAAAACTTGTTGCCCTTGCTGAGGAGGAACAAAAGGAAAAAATTGAGGATTTAGCAGGAGATTATTCTCAAATTGCTTGGGGTTCTCAAATTAGATCCTACGTTTTTCAGCCCTATACAATGGTTAAGGATCATAGGACATTAGTTGAAGTTGGAGATGTAAACAGGGTAATGGATGGAGATTTAGGCGTATTTATTAACGCCTATCTTCAAGAAAATGCAAGGAAGAATTAATGGACATTATTAGCAAATTAGCAGAAGAATTAAAATTAAAAGTTGAAAATGTAAAGGGGGCTGTTGAACTTCTTGATGGAGGTTCTTCAGTTCCATTTATTGCAAGGTACAGAAAAGAAGTTACTGGTGCAATGACTGACGAGGTACTTAGAGAATTAGAAACTAGGCTTAATTATTTAAGGGGTTTGGAAAATCGTAAAGTAGAAGTTCTTAGACTTATTGATGAAAAGGGTAAACTAACTGAGGATTTAAAAGAGAAGATTTTAAATGCCACTATCCTCTCTGAGGTTGAGGACTTGTATCGTCCATATAAGACTAAGAAAAATACGAGAGCAATGGCTGCAATCGAAAAGGGATTTGAACCTGTTGCAGATTTACTTGAAAGTAGAGTTTCCTATAATGAACTTTTTGCCAAGGCAGAGGAGTTTGAATTTTCAGTTGACGAAGTTATTCAAGGAGCAAAGGACATTCTCTGTGAAAGAATTTCAGATTCAGCAGATATAAGAAGTCTTTTAAAAAAGTACATAGTCTTTACAGGTACTATTTCTTCAGAGGCTGGAAAGGTAGAG
>CAYFUL010000106.1:899-2220 GCA_964346375.1 uncultured Peptoniphilaceae bacterium | reverse complement strand
AGTTTCAACTAGGTATCTATTCTTAAAGGATAGACCATATTTTATAACTTTAATTCCTGCAACTTTTATACTCTATGCAGTTGTAGTATATATTTTAACAGAGGAAATAGGATTTAGATTGCCATTAAATGCCATTTCATTTATCCTTGGAGCAGTATTGACTATTGGTTTTATCGCTTACCCAACTATTAATGGTAAGAAACAAAAGGAAAATCTAAGTAAGGATGATCCACTACTAAATTATCAACTTCCTATAAGGGAAATGTAAATTATATATAATTTTGATAAAAAGGTAGTTTTTTTAAAATCTACCTTTTATTTTATTGAAGATATTACTAATAATGGGAAATGGAGGTAATAAAAAATTAAAAACTCAATAAAAATTACTAAATCCTTTTTCTACACATATTTCACTAAGATTACACAATATTAAAATTGTAATTTAGCCAACTTAAAGGGATTGTTATTTTGTACTCAAATGAAAACGATATAGATACAATTTTAACGATTCTTGACATGATTTGTCATTGTAATAGAATAATGTCAACAGCTTAGGTGTTGATTGCCATTATATCTATAATTATTGGTGTATTCCTATGAGAAATCTACATAAAATACATCCGAAATTTTTATTCTATCTAGGCTGTTAACGTTACAACTGGTAAATTTCCCACAAAATTTTTTTAATGAGGTGAAGTGTATGATTCAAACTATTGAAAGCATTAACAGTTATGTTAACGACTTAGTCTGGGGTGTTCCAGCAATGATTTGCGTTCTTGGTGTAGGAATTTTCTTAACTCTTTCAACGCGATTTATTCAGTTTAAAAAACTTAGCTATGCATTAAAGCTTGCACTTGGAAAATTATTTGGCAGAACTGAAGCAGCAGAAGGTGCAACTACTCCTTTTCAATCTCTTACTACCGCTCTTGCAGCAACTGTAGGAACTGGAAATATTGCAGGGGTAGCCGGTGCCATTGCAATTGGTGGTCCTGGCTCAGTATTTTGGATGTGGATTGCAGCTTTACTTGGAATGTGTACTAAATTCGCAGAAGTGACTCTAACGGTAAATTTTAGAGAGAGAAATGCAAAGGGTGATTGGGTTGGAGGACCAATGTACTACATAAAAAATGGTCTTTATAAAAAATAGCACTGGCTTGCATATTTATTCTCTGCCTTTGGAGTACTTACTGTATTTGGTACAGGTAATGCTACACAGGTGAATACCATTGTTGCTGCAATTAATACACCTTTACTTAATTATGGTTTAGTAAATGAAAATAATGTTAAAACGATTAACCTTGTAATTGGTATTTTAATAACT
>CAYFUL010000106.1:0-889 GCA_964346375.1 uncultured Peptoniphilaceae bacterium | reverse complement strand
TTTACTGGAATTTTACTTGGTCTTGCCAGCGGTGTAAACGCACTAACTGCACTTCACATTGGATCAAAGGATGATGAAGGGTTAAAGCGCACTGTACATACTGCGGTAATTATCTGTCTGGCAGGTGGTATTTTAATAACTGTGTTAATTTTAATAATACTAATTGGTGGAATAAAGAGAATTGGTTCTGTTACTGAGAGATTAATTCCATTTATGGCTCTTCTTTATATAATTCTAGGTTTTGGAGTAGTTATTAAAAATATTGGAGTTCTTCCAGAGGTATTTGGAATGATTTTCAAAGGAGCTTTTTCACCAGCAGCTGTTACTGGTGGTATTGTAGGAAGTATGTTTACAAGTTTAAAAAGGGGAGTATCTCGTGGAATTTTTTCAAATGAAGCAGGTCTAGGTACTGGATCTATTTCTCACGCATCTTCTGATACTAACGAACCAGTTAGACAGGGTCTAATGGGAGTATTTGAAGTATTTATTGATACTATTATAATTTGTACTCTAACTTCACTTATTATTCTTTGTAGTGGAATTAGTATTGAATTTGGAGAGACTGCTGGTGCAGAATTAACTATTAATGGATTTATAGCAACCTATGGCGGTTGGATATCTATATTTACTGCAGTTGCATTAGTTTGTTTTGCATTCTCTACTATTCTTGGATGTGGGCTTTACGGCTCAAGGTGTATTGAATTTATCTTTGGAGAAAAAGTTATAAAACCATTTATCGTAGTATATGCACTTGTTGCAATTCTTGGTGCAACTATGGATTTAAAACTTATTTGGGGAATTGCAGATACATTTAATGGACTAATGGCAATACCAAACCTTATAGGTGTATTCCTACTAAGTGGAACATTCTTTAAACTTATAAAGGACT
>CAYFUL010000105.1:0-2252 GCA_964346375.1 uncultured Peptoniphilaceae bacterium | reverse complement strand
AACGGGCGGCTCGGGACGTGCCGCCCCTACCGTGGTTCGACGTTGGATGAATGGGTTTCATATTAGCGGTGGGTTATTTGATGGTACTTTCTGGACAAATCCTCCTTATTTCTGCTAGAATTGGTGTATTGGTTCGCGAAATCCCAATTAAAAAAAACTAAGGAGGAAATATGAATATTAATAATCTTGTGAAGAATGGAATTTTGATTGGTATCTACATCTTGGCTGTAAATATAAATCCCATTGGATTTATGGCGATACAGTTTCGTGTGGCAGAGGCTTTCTCAGTAATTCCTTTTTTTAATCGTAAATTTGTACCCGCTCTTATTATTGGTGGGGCTCTTGCCAATATTTACTGTCGATTAGGTGTAGTGGATATGGGTGTTGGCGGGGCTTGCGCTGCTATTAGCTACTTCTTTTCTAAATTCATTAAGAACAATTTTATCAACGCTGGTATTTTTTCCCTATGCTCTGGTATTCTTGTTGCTGCTGAATTAAAATTTGTTGCTGGGTCGCCATACTTTTTAACGGTTCTTACTGTTGGCCTTCCCACTCTTGTAATTACTGCTTTTGCAGTTTATATTATAGAGAGAACGAGGTTAAAGGATCTTATTGAAATGGCTTAGGAGGTTTTATGAAAGCTGAGGATATTAAAAAGGTTGGCCTTGTTGGCGGTGGATTAATTGGTGCTAGTTTTGCCCTTGCCTTTGCAATGGGTGGCATTGATGCGAGTCTTTATTCTAGAAGTGAAAAGACTATTAACGAGGGTAAGGACATTGTTAGAAATTCTCTTAATCAGCTTGTGGAGATGGGTGTTATTTCCAGGGAGGAGTCTGAAAATATTGCAAGTAGAATTTCCTATACTACTTCCCTTGAAGTGGCTTTAAAGGACGCTCAATACGTTCAGGAGTCCTTGGCGGAAAATTACGAGATTAAACAGAAGGTTCTTCATGATGTTGAAGCTCTTATTGGCAGCGATGTTCCCATTGGTTCTTCCACTTCTGGGTTAAAAATTACGGAGATTAGTAAATTTGCTGAGCACCCTGAGAGAATTTTTGTTGCTCATCCTTGGAATCCCCCTCATTTAATTCCTCTTATTGAACTTGGTAAGGGTGAAAAGACTGAGGATAAGTATATTGAGTTGGCGAAGGATCTATTTAAGAGAATTAACAAGGAGCCTATTGTTCTTCAGAAAGAGGTTCTTGGTTTTGTTGGCAATAGAATTCAGGCTGCCGTTATTAGAGAAGTATTAAGTCTTGTTTTTAACGGTGTGGTTTCTATGGAGGATGCTGATAAGGCTGTTACCTTTGGTCCTGGTATTAGATGGGGCATTATGGGACCGGGTCTTATTTTAAATCTTGGCGGTGGCCTTGATGGTATTGAGGGTTTCCTTAAAAATATTGGTCCTAGTGTTGAATTGTGGTTAAAGGATTTAGCAAATTGGACTGAAATTCCATATGATTATAGTGAGATTCAAAAATTGGTTGATGAAAGTATTGCCGCAAGGGACCCAGAAATTGGTAATGATGCCAAGAGTTTAGGTGAGTATAGAACGAAGATGTTGGTAGAGTTTTTAAAGTTACACGGTAAATTGTAATTGGTGTAATTTTTTGGAATTGATATGCAATAATTTGGTGATTTTTGTAATCCGCTATATTTTTGGAATACATTTGTAATAAAACACGAACGTAATGTAACGGGCGGCTCGGGACGTGCCGCCCCTACCGGTGGTTGTGAAGGTTGAATTATTGTAAAACTTATAGGACTACGACCATTGGTAGGGTGTCGGGCGTCCCATCCGACCCGAGGGGAGTTGGCATCGGTATAATAAAATACATTTGTATTAAAAGACATATAACGTAAATCATTGGTATTGTGGAATGGATATGTAATAAAACACGAACGTATTGTAACGGGCGGCTCGGGACGTGCCGCCCCTATCGTGGTTCGACGTTGGATGTTTGATTCTCAAATTTACGACAGGTTTTGTGCTGGTAATTTATAAAATATATCATTAAAGATTTTCGGAGATAATTATTTTTATTATAGTAATAACATTCCCATCTCACGCTGTTTTCGAGGTAAAGGCGTTAAGAAAATTCCATGTCTGAGCCCGTAGGGCGAGTTTGGAATTTTTAGCCTTTGCCGAGAAAACTTTCATTTAGTGAGCGAGTGGGGTTACAGGGGGATTTTTAAGGGGGACCTAAGGGGAGAAACTGCGTTATTTCTCCCCTGGTCCCCCTTAAATTTAA
>CAYFUL010000104.1:0-2271 GCA_964346375.1 uncultured Peptoniphilaceae bacterium | reverse complement strand
TACTTGGAGAAAGGCTTACAGCTTTTATATCTAGTAGTATTTTAGCAATTTCCTTCATCACTACCTCCTAAAAATTCATCTCTTATTTCTCTATATGCTCTTAGTGGATTTTCCGATTTAGTAATTGGGCGACCAACTACTATATAATCGCTTCCAAGTTCTCGTGCGTCCTTTGGAGTTACAATTCGAACCTGATCTCCTTTAGCGTCCTCAAGCCTTCTTATACCAGGAGTAACGGTAATAAAATCATCTCCAAGGTATTTTTTTATACTAGGTACTTCTAGGGCAGAGCAGACTACTCCATTTAGCCCAGATTTTTTTGCAACCTGTCCATATTCTCTTACAATGTCCTCTAAAGAATACTCACTACTAATTTTCATAGAGTTATGGAGAGTGTCCTCGTCTGTGGAAGTTAGTATAGTAACTCCAAGGGAGATTATCTCCTTATTAGAATTATTTAATTCATCTACTGCTTCCCTTAACATCTTTGGTCCGCCGGCTACATGGTAGTTAATCATGTCCACATCAAGGGCAAGTAAAGACTTGGTTGCACTTCTTACAGTATTGGGAATATCGTGAAGTTTCAAGTCTAAAAAAACACTATGACCTCTTTTTTTTACTTCCCTTACAATTTCTGGACCCTCTCTATAAAAAAGTTCCATTCCAATTTTTACATAAATTCCCTGGGTAAAATTATCTAGGAAATTTAACGCACTCTTTCCATCTGGAAAGTCTAGTGCAACTACTACATCTCTAGCCATTATTCCTCCTATATTCAAGTCCTACACGACTTCTCTCAATATCAATAGAAATAATTCCAACTTGGATAATATCCCCAACACTTACAACTTCAGAAGGGTGTTTTAAGTACTTACTAGATAGCTTAGAAATATGAATAAGACCATCGTTTTTAAGTCCAATATCTACAAATACTCCAAAGTCCACTACATTTCGTACAACTCCCTCAAGAACCATTCCAACTTTTAAATCCTCAAGCTTTAATACATCAGACTTTAGCATTGGACCTTCTAAGGTGTCCCTTGGATCCCTACCAGGTTTATTTAACTCATCAATAATATCCTTTAGGGTATACTTTCCAATATTTAGTTCCTTTTGTAATTCAGATAGCTTGTGATTTTTATAGTCCAGTTCCAAAAGTTCTCTAGCAATATTGTAACTTTCTGGATGGACTCCAGTAGAGTCTAAAAATTCTTGGCCGTCTTTAATTCGTAAAAAACCTGCGCATTGTTCAAAGGTCTTTTCCCCCAGTCCAGAAACTTTTTTAAGCTCCATTCTATTGGTAAAAGAACCATTCTCCTCCCTATACTTAACTATATTTTCTGCAACCCTATCACTAAGTCCAGAAACATACTTTAGAAGAGATTTTGATGCACGATTTAAATCAACACCAACGGAGTTAACACAGTCCTCAACTACATTTTCAAGTACAAGGTCTAATTTCTTTTCGTTTACATCATGCTGGTACTGTCCCACGCCAATATGCTTAGGTTCAATTTTTACCAGTTCACTAAGGGGGTCTTGAAGCCTTCTACCAATGGAGATCGCACCCCTTACAGTTACATCAAGATCTGGAAATTCATCACGAGCAACCTTTGAAGCAGAGTAAATTGATGCGCCAGCTTCATTAACAAGGGCATAGTTAATATCTAAATTATTTTCAGATATAACCTCTCCAATAAAGGACTCATTTTCACGAGAGGCTGTTCCATTTCCAATTGCAATAACCGAAACATTATTCCTCTTAATTAGAGAGAGTACCTTATTTTTTGCATTTACTTTGTCCTTGTCGCTGTTTAAATAGTAGACGTCATTTTCTAAGAAATTTCCATTTTCATCTACTACTGCCAACTTAGACCCAGTTCTAATTCCCGGGTCCACTCCAAGAACAACCCTATTATTTAATGGTCTTTGCATAAGTAAAGGCTTTAAATTAATTGCAAAGACATCTATTGCATCTTCCTCTGCCCTCTCCTTTAATTCCTTTCGAATTTCCCTTTCAAGGGAAGGAAGTAAAAGTCGATTTAGAGAGTCCTCAATAAGTTCATCATAGAGATTTTTTATATCCTCATCTTGAATTGTACTATACTCCACTTTAGACTTAATAAGTTTAATAAGTTCATCCTTATTTACTTCTATTTTAACCTTTAGTGCATCTTCCTTTTCCCCACGATTAAGGGCAAGAATTCTGTGGTTTGGAATTTTACGTAGAGAATCTGTAAATTCAAAGTATGTAGAGTACTTTTCGTCCTC
>CAYFUL010000103.1:0-2378 GCA_964346375.1 uncultured Peptoniphilaceae bacterium | reverse complement strand
TTTATGTGCTGGTAATTTATATAGTATATTGTATAATCGTAACCCATGGTAGGGCGTCGGGCGTCCCCGCCCGACCCGAGGAGATGGTACATCGGTACCCTGGAATACATGTGCAACAAAACACCCACATAACAAAACAAGCAACTCAATTGTGTCGCCCATGCTGTATGTTTTAATATTCCTATGCTCTATCCTTTAAATCCCTAAATTTTTTAAACTCCTCTAAACTTTTCGCCAACAAAAACGGATTTATCTTCTTCTCCATACCAATAGTTGTTGGTAATGAAACTTCATCTCTACTTCGCAGTTCCTTTACTCTACTATACTCCCTTTCCAATTCCTCATTACTTACCACTGTGCGAGCAAATTCTAAATTACTTAGGGAATACTCGTGCGCTGAATAGACCTTTGTTTCATCTAGAAGGGTCTTAAATTTTTCCATTCCTCTAAATGCCGCCTCATAGTCCTTTGTAAATACTCGTCCACATCCTGCTAAAAATAACGCATCTCCCGGAAACAAACTATCCTCTACAATATAGGAGATATGATTTTTCGTATGGCCATTTGTTAATAGTACCTTGATTTTTTCCCCTATTAGGGTAAATTCCTCTCCATCCCCTACTGTTTTATCGTTAAGGTCGCTAGTTTCTGTTGGTCCAACTACAATTACATCTCCATATTTTTTCCTTAACTCCCTTACTCCCCCTGTGTGGTCTGGGTGATTATGGGTTAGTAGTATTCCACTTAGTTCCCTTTCCCCAAGGTATTCCTCTACTGGAGCAGACTCCCCCGGGTCTACAACTACTATTCCATTTTCATTTTCTATTGTCCAAATATAGTTATCGCTAAAGGCTTTTATATAGTTTATTTTCATATTGCACCTCTTTTTATTTTCTTAATACCCAAAATATTATTACTCTCCCCTAATTGCATCTAGGGCTGATAATATCATTGCCTTTCTCGCAGGAAGGTATCCTGATAGTACCCCTACCATTGTAGAAAATACAAGTGCCACTATTATTAGCCATATTGGAATGTATGAAAGCTTTGGTTCAAACATAATATCTTCCCCAAATCCCATTTGAAAGTATCCCTTGGTAAAGTAATTTATTCCAAAGGGGATTAAGAGGGAGAGGATTACTCCTGCTCCACCGCCACGTAGTCCTATAAAACCTGCCTCTACTAAAAATAACTTCTTTATGTCATTTATTGAAGCTCCAATTACCTTCATTACTCCTATTTCCTTTGTCCTCTCGTAAATGGACATTATCATCGTATTTGAAATTCCAATTGCCGCTACTAAAAAGGCTATGCCACCTATTGCACCAAATACTATTTGTACTATCATTAGCTGTTGATTCTGTGCCTTTAAACTCTCGGCTCTAAAATTTATTGGATGGTACTCAAGGGCTCTTATATCCTCCTGTACCTGTTCTACATTTTCTACCTCGTCTACCATAACCTTAATTTGGGAGTATTCCTTTGGAAGTTTTGCAGCCTTTCCCCCTTGGGAGTAGTATTTTTGGTAAAGGCTTTTAAAATATTCTGTACTCATAAATACGGAGTTGGAACTCTGCCAATCGTCCATATTCTCCTCTAGTATTCCCACTACCTTTAGCTTTTCCTTGTACTCTTTTGTCTCATTAGGGTCATCAGGCATAGCCATTACATCGCTATTATATACTTCTAGTCCTGTTACTTCGATTCTACTACTCATTGCCTTTACCTTATCTGATACATTTGCCATGGGACGCTTTTCATCGCGGAAGGATTTAGTTACATAAGAGCCAAATACCACTTCTCCCCTATTGTCCTTACTTGTTAATAGTCGCCCTTCATTAATTTTGTATCCAAAGTCCTCCATGTAAGTAGGATCTAGCGCAACTAGCTGGGCATATCTTGCAGTGTACCTTCCGCTTTTTAGTGTAATTGCACCCTCGTAGTATGGAAGCACTCCCTTTACATGGGCTACATTACTAACCTCTTGTACTGCAAAATCATTTCTAGTCTTTGACTCCTTTGGCATTACGCCTTCTTCCATATTTGAGTAGTCATATCTTTCAAGGTTTAGTACATTTAAATTTACATCTCCCATTAGGGATCTATTTATTCGAGAAAATCCAAATCCAATAGAAAGCATTACGATTATAGAAGTTGTACCTATTACAACTCCAAGAACTTTTAAAAATGTCCTAGTCCTTCTGTTGTTTAGATTTTTAAGTGCCATTTTAATTAAATCACTAAACTTCATTACAATTTCATTTCCTCATCTTCTTTTTGGCGTCTTTTCCTTCTGTAAAATACTACTCCGCCTGTAATGGCAGCAAGGACAACTAATCCTCCTACTATTTTTGGAACTATTCCCATAGTCTTTGGAG
>CAYFUL010000102.1:0-2387 GCA_964346375.1 uncultured Peptoniphilaceae bacterium | reverse complement strand
CACCACCTTATTCTTCAACTTCAAGCATAAAGTCAATAGCCTTAATCATTCCTCTGATTTGAGGAGTGTCCTCTTTTTCAACTACTTGACCAATCTTTCTTAAACCAAGAGCTTTTACAGTTCTCTTTTGTTTTTCTATTCTTCCAATAGGGCTTTTTATTAATTTTATCTTTAATGTGCTCATAATTACCCCCTTAGCCTAAAATTTCTTCAACAGATTTTTGTCTAAGTTTAGCAACGCTCTCTACTGTTTTTAATTCCTTAAATCCTTCGATAGTTGCATTAACTATATTTCTAGGGTTATTTGAACCAATATTTTTTGTTCTTATATCTGTAATTCCTGCAAGCTCACATACTGCACGCACAGCTCCACCTGCAATAACTCCTGTACCAGGTGCAGCAGGTTTTAAGAATACTCTACCAGCTCCAAATACTCCTGTTGTTTCATGGGGAATTGAAGTTTCAAGTAGGTTTACTTTTATAATGTGCTTCTTAGCATCTTGAGTTGCTTTACGAATTGCTTCTGGTACTTCTAGGGCTTTTCCAGTTCCTACTCCAACGTGTCCGTTACGATCTCCTACTACTACTAGAGCGGAAAATCTGAAGTTTCTACCACCCTTAACTACTTTTGCTACTCTGTTGATATTTACTACTCTTTCTTCTAAATCCAATTCGTTTGCGTTAATTAATGAATGTTCCAATATTTCCCCTCCTTCTTTAGAATTTCAGTCCGGCTTCTCTTGCAGCATCTGCGATAGCCTTTATTTTACCATGGTATATATGACCGCCTCTGTCAAATACTACTTCACTTATTCCTGCATCTATGGCACGCTTTGCAATTGTTTCGCCCATAGTCTTTGCAGCTTCCATGTTCTTAGTATTTTGAAGATCCAGTGATTTATCTAGTGTTGATGCACTTACTAAAGTTCTACCTTCGTTATCGTCAATTATTTGAAGATAGATGTGCTTTCCACTTTTATAAACATTTAGTCTAGGACGCTCAGATGTACCGAAAACTTTATTTCTTACACGATAGTGTCTAGATTTTCTATTTTGTTTTCTATCTACTCTTTTAAACATCTCTACCTCCTACTACTTACCAGTTTTTCCGACTTTACGTCTTATTACTTCATCAGAATACTTAATTCCTTTACCCTTGTATGGTTCTGGCTTTCTGTAGTTTCTAATGTGAGCTGCATAAGCTCCAACTTTTTGTTTATCTATTCCTGATACTATTATCTTAGTAGGTGCTGGTACTTCTACTACTATTCCCTCTGGATCTTCAATCTCTAGTGGATGTGAAAAACCAAGTGTTAGGGCAAGCTTATTACCATTTTTTGCTGCTCTATATCCTGTTCCTACTATATCAAGTTCTTTTTTATATCCTTCTGTTACACCTATTACCATATTTGCAATAAGCGCTCTAGTTAGGCCGTGAAGTGCTCTGTGATTTTTGTTATCACTTGGGCGAGTAACACTTAAAACTCCATCTTCTAGAGTAATTTCCATATCCTTGTTAAATTCCTCTACTAGAGTTCCCTTAGGTCCCTTTACTTCAACGGTGCTGCCTTTTACTTCCACATTTACACCTGCAGGTATTGGAAGTGGTTTTTTTCCTATTCTAGACATTTCTACACCTCCATTTTACCAAACGTAGCAAATAACCTCTCCGCCGATTCCCAATTCTCTAGCTTTTTTATCAGTCATAATACCTTGGCTAGTAGAAACAATGGCAATCCCAAGTCCACCTAGAACCTTTGGTAAGTCATTTTTGTTGACATAGACTCTAAGTCCTGGTTTGGAGATTCTCTTTAAACCACTTATTACACGTTCTCTATTTTTTCCATATTTTAAATCTACTCTAATTATACCTTGTTTCTCATCTTCAATTATATCGAAGGAGTTGATATAACCTTCATCTAAAAGAATTTCACTAATTTGCTTTTTAATATTAGAAGCGGGAATATCTACCGATTTATGTCTTGCATTATTTCCATTTCTAATCCTTGTTAGCATATCAGCTATCGGATCTGTCATCATAGAATAACCTCCTTTCGGTTTACCAACTGGCTTTTTTTACGCCTGGAATTTCACCTTTATGTGCTAATTCTCTAAAACATATTCTACAAATCTTATATTTTTTTAGCACTGAATGAGGTCTTCCGCAGATCTCACATCTTGTATATGCACGAGTTGAATATTTTGGTTTTCTTTGTTGTTTAGCAATCATTGATTTTTTAGCCATAATTCCTCCTTATTATTTTGAGAATGGCATTCCCATTTTTTCCAAAAATACCTTAGCTTCTTCGTCTGTTTTAGCTGTAGTTATAATGGCAATGTCCATACCTCTTATGGCATCTACTTCATCATATTCGATTTCAGGGAAA
>CAYFUL010000101.1:0-2458 GCA_964346375.1 uncultured Peptoniphilaceae bacterium | reverse complement strand
GATTACGGTTCACTAACAGCTTCTATGAAGCACGATGGAAAATCTATCGGCGTTATCGTTGAGGATTACATGGGATCTACAGGAAAGACTCTTTTCTCTGCATTTGCATGGTTAACTCTTATCCTAGTAGTAGCAGCATTTACATCAATCGTTGCAAAATCCTTTGAAAAATCACCATCAGCAGCTTCTGCATCAATTCTATTTATGCTTGAAGCTATTATCTTTGGTTACTTCGTATACAGAAAAGGCGCTAACTTAAAAGTAGCAACTGTTATTGGAGTTATCGTACTATTTGCAAGTATCTATCTTGGAACACTTATTCCAATTCAATTAAGTGCAACAACTTGGACAGTAATTCTTGCAGTTTACATTTTCGTAGCATCAACAGCACCAGTTTGGATTCTTCTTCAACCAAGAGATTATTTGAACTCATTCTTACTTTATGCAATGATGGCTGGAGCGGTTATCGGTGTATTTGTAGCTAGACCAGAGATTAAACTTACTCCATTTGCAGGATTTACTCTAACTTCAGCAAACGGCGCAGTTAAATACTTATTCCCAACACTATTTATTACAGTAGCTTGTGGTGCAATTTCAGGATTCCACTCTCTAGTAGGATCTGGAACAACTTCAAAACAAATTGACAATGAGAAGGATGCAAAACTTATTGGTTACGGCGGAATGCTTATTGAATGTGCTCTTGCAGTAGTAGCTCTTATAACAGCTGGTTACTTAACTACTCAACAATACGGCGACCTTATGGCAAATGGTGGACCTACGGTTCTATTTGCAAGTGGAGTTGCTGATTTTATGAGTAAATTTGGTATTCCACAAGAGCATGGAATGAACTTTATTACACTTTCTGTATCTGCATTCGCACTTACTTCTCTTGACACTGCAACAAGACTTGCAAGATTTATCTTCCAAGAGTTCTTTGAAAAGAACAATGGAGAAGGAGAACAATCTCCACTTACTAATATGTGGGTTTCTACAACTATTACAGTAGTAATTGGATCTGCACTTGCTCTAAAGGGATATGCATTAATTTGGCCTATCTTTGGATCTGCAAACCAATTACTTGCAGCACTAGCACTTCTTGGAGTTGCAACTTGGTTAAAGGGAGAAAACAGAAATTACTCAATGCTAGTAATTCCTATGTTCTTCATGTTTGCAGCTACATTAACTGCACTAGTTATTGAAACTAAAAACTATTTCCACCTAGCACAAACACAAGGTGGAGCAGGAAACTGGATAATGACAGTTCTTCCAATTATGCTATTTATACTAGCAGTAATTCTTCTAGTACAAGGTTTCGGCGTTGTATTTGGAAATAAGGGAGCTAAATTACAAGGAAAACACTAAAATGTTTCTTTAATTAAATAAAAATGAGACTTAGTAAAACTAAGTCCTTTTTTTGTGAGACAATAGGTTTATTTTATATGGGTAATTTCGCCCCTGGTCCCCCTTAAATATAAATAAAATAAGTGGAGCATTAATTACATCTAACACTCCACTTCTATCCCATCGTAAAGATGACAATATTTACATAATTTTAAAATCATCATCATTGTCCAGTCCAATAAATGCAAAGGCAAATAGTGGAACTGCAATAACCAAAATAGAGATCAATAATTTCATCTAATCCCTCCTACACTTTGGGCATACTCCTACAAATTCAATATTATGGTCAATTATACTATACCCAAGTTTTTCTTCTATCTCCTCTTCCATAGCTTCAATAGGACAACTTTCTATTGGTGAAATTTCTCCGCACTTCATACATCTAATATAGTGTTTATGTCCCTTGTTCTTTAATTTAAAATACTTCAGCCCATTTTGAGATACACTTACCTCTACAATTCCCCCTTCACTTAAACTGGAAAGGATTCTATACACACTGGTATAGTGGGGGCAAACTTTAGTATCGCACTTTGAAAATATCTCCTCTGAATTAAGTGGCACGTCCCTTTCGCTAAGGACTCTAAGGACTTCCAACCTACCCTTAGTTACTTTTAAATTAGCACTTCTAAGAAGCTCTTCCAAAAATCTCACCTCTTGAAATTATTATAGTGTCTAAAAAAATCATTGTCAAAGAAATTGACCTAGTATATAATTTTAATGGTAATGATTAACAATAACAAGGAGGAATTATGAAAAGAGCAATTTTTTTATTAGCAGCCCTATTATTAGTTGGATGTTCAAGTAATTCTACTAGTGATGGAAAGCTTTCAGTATATGCATCAATCTACCCTGTATATGATTTTGCAACTAAAATTGCAGGAGATAGAGCAGATGTAAAATTAATTATAGATTCGGAGCCCCATGGATGGGAGCCTTCCACAAAGGATATGCTTGATTTAGAAAAGGCAAATCTATTTGTATATAGTGGCCTTGGATTGGAGTCGTGGGTAGAAAAAGTTCTATCATCATTAGACAATAGTCCAGTAGTTGTGCTTGC
>CAYFUL010000100.1:0-2504 GCA_964346375.1 uncultured Peptoniphilaceae bacterium | reverse complement strand
AAAATTCTGATGTTAGAGATATTTCTAAGGCACTATCCCATTATATAGAGGCAATTAGTGCAAATAAGGTAAAGAGCAAAATTACAGAAAGATGGCTTCTAGTGGAATTAACCAGAAGATTTCTAACTGAAAATCCGAAATTGATTGATAACGTAACAAAATATATAAGCGTAGAAGATTTCTATCAACTATTGGATTCTTTTGTATGTTTACCTAATAGTACTGGTAAAATAGGGGGAAAAGCAACTGGATTTTTTACAGCCAATCAAATAGTAAAATCACTCCATAAAAAAGAGGAAGTATTTAAAAATATTAAGTTAGCTAAGACATGGTATATATCTACTGATGAATTGGATAATCTAATTTATGATAATGGGATTGATGAATTGTATGAACATAAGTACCGAGATATATTAGAGATTAGAATTTATTATCCCAAAATTATTCAAACCATAAAAAATACAAGACTTTCTTCTTATGTAATGGACCAGTTAAGTCAGATTTTGGATGATACAGAAAATAAACCTTTAATAATTCGTTCATCAAGTCTTTTAGAGGACCAAATAGACTCTGCCTTTTCTGGAAAGTATAAAAGCTTGTTTGTCTCTAATACGGGACCAAAAACAGCACGATTAAACAGTTTGGTGGAAGGGATATTAGAGGTCTATGCTTCTATGTACAATCCTGATTCGATACAGTATCGTAAAGAAAGAGGTTTACTTGATTATAGAGAACAGATGGGTATCATGATACAAGAGGTAGTTGGATGTAAGGTTGGGCCATATTATTTTCCCTTATATGCAGGGGTAGCCTTTAGCAACAATGAATTACGTTGGTCTCCAAGATTGAAGAAAGAAGACGGATTAATTCGTATGGTTATGGGTTTAGGGACAAGAGCTGTAGATCGAATTGGAGATGATTTTCCAATTCTGATATCTCCAGGTCAGCCAAAACTAAGTGTTAATCAAGCACCTCAGGAGTTACGAAAATATTCTCCCCAGATGTTGGATGCTATTGATTTAGAAAACAATAGTTTTGTAACGGTTTCAATAGCAGAGTTAATTAAAAATTATGGAGATGAAATACCCAATTTGAACCATGTTGTGTCAATATTAAAAAATGATTTTCTAACAGACTATAATAAATTTATTGCAGACCACAAGCAAGATGAATTGATTGTTACTTTTGATGGATTAATAAACAAAACATCTGTAGTTAGTCAAATTCAATCTATTTTATTATTATTACAGGAAAAAATGGGCTATGCTGTGGATATTGAGTTTGCTAGTGATGGAACAGATTTTTATTTGTTGCAATGTCGGTCGCAAAGTCAAAGTCACGATAGTAAGGCAGCTGCAATTCCAACAAATATTGGGTTTCAAGACACTGTATTTACTGCAAAGAAATATATATCCAATGGCAGGGTGTTAGGAATAAAACATATTGTATATATTGATCCAGAAGAGTATGCCAAAGTAGAAAGTCATCAGGAATTAGTAAATGTTGCAAGTGCAGTAAGTGACCTAAATCAGATACTAGCTAGACGTAGTTTTATATTGATGGGACCAGGTAGATGGGGGAGTAGAGGAGATATAAAATTAGGTGTCCAAGTTACCTATTCTGACATTAATAATACCTCTATGTTGATAGAGATAGCCCAAAGTAAATCAGGGTACCAGCCAGATTTATCTTTTGGAACCCATTTTTTTCAAGATTTAGTAGAGGAGAATATCAAGTATTTGCCTCTTTATCCAGATGAGGAAGGTATTATTTTTAATAAAAACTTTTTCAATAATTGTAAAAATGAACTAGAGGAAATACTTCCGGACTATGGACATTTGAGTTCTGTTATTAAAGTAATCAATATAGAAAAAAAATTCAATGAAAAAGAGCTAAATGTTTTAATGAATGAAGACTTAGAAAAGGCTATAGCATTTATTGTAAAATCATCAAAAGCAGGTAAAAATCCATATATAGAAGATGTAGACTTAGAGTCCAATACAAGGGATGATGAGGGATGGAAGTGGAGACATTATATGGCTGAAAGAATTGCAGATAGTCTGGATTTTCATGAATATGGAGTAAAGGGTATCTATTTGTTTGGCAGCACCAATACCTGTACTGCAAGATTAAATAGTGATATTGATCTTTTAATTCATATAGATGACAATCACAAACAAAAAGAGAAACTTGATATTTGGTTAAAGGGTTGGAGTAGGGCCTTGTCCGAAATGAATTTCCTAAAGACAGGATATAAATCAGAGGGACTTTTGGATGTTCACTATGTGACAGATAAAGATATTGAAGATAAAGATTCATATGCCATAAAAATAAATTCCATATATGATCCTGCACTGCCCTTGCGTGTGAGGGAAGAATTTGTCTGAGCAAAGCGAGTTATCCTTCCCCGGATATGCTTATCATAAATATACAGATGCTTAGAACATCTTATGCATTGAAATGGGGTATGAACTTTCTATTCTACACAAATCGAAACCAATAAG
>CAYFUL010000099.1:0-2593 GCA_964346375.1 uncultured Peptoniphilaceae bacterium | reverse complement strand
TGACCAAGTAAACTTAGAAGCTTAAAATCCTATTTTAGATAGGCTATTCTAGTATGCTCTTTTTTTCTCAGGGAGAAAAAGTCAATTATGCAATTTCCTCAATTAAAAGGCTATAAAAATATTTAGCAAACTCTTGTTGACAAGCATAAAAATATATGATAAATTAGCAAGAATATTATCAAAATTCTTGGTAATTAATTAAAGGGGGTAATTTTATGGATTCATTATTAGCTATCACTTACATACTTGTGATTTTTGCAATTGGGGACATTATTTCTGCAAAAACCAAGTCTATCGTTTCCATGATGTTTGTGGCATCTGTTTTATTGCTAATTGGTTTTTGGATGGGAATTCCTACAAGCCTATTTGAGGATGCACAAATAGCAGGGTTTGGTGCATTAATGATAGGTTTCCTCATAACTCATATGGGAACCTTATTAAACTTTGATGATCTTAAAGAGCAATGGAGAACAGTTATAATTGCCTTTGGTGCAGTTGTTGGAATTGGTATATTTCTTTTTCTAGTTGGAAGTCCCATACTTGGAAGGGAATATGCAATAGCTTCTGCTCCTCCAATTGCAGGTGGTGTAGTTGCTGCAATTATTATGGGAGAAGTGGCAACTGCTAAAGGACTTAGTTCCCTGGCAATATTTTCAACTATATTGGTAGTTGTACAAGGCTTTTTTGGATATCCAGTTGCATCGTTTTTCCTAAATAGAGAGGCAAAAAGTATTCTAAAGAATAGTCAAAACTATGAGTCTAAGGCTGATGAAAAGTCAATTAAGAAGGATTCTAAAGAAAAGAAAAAACTTCTTCCTCAACTACCTGAGGAATTACAAACAACATATGTTATGCTAGCAAAAGTAGGAATAACAGCACTTATTAGTTTTAAACTATCTGAACTTACCAATGGGATAATTCATAAATATGTAATGTGTCTATTGGTAGGAATATTTGCAAGAGAGATAGGATTCCTTGAAGAAAGTGTAATGAATAAGGCTAATGCCTTTGGAATGGCAATGTTTGCTTTAATGGCGCCAATATTTGCAAGCCTTACCAAGGCTACTCCAGAGATGTTGTTATCTTTACTATTTCCAATAGTAGGAAGCCTTGTACTTGGAACTATAGGAATAATTATCTTTTCAGCTCTTGTGGGAAAAGTCTTGAGGGTACCCATGAATATGGCCATTGCAATTGGAGTATCCGCATTGTTTGGATTCCCTGGAACCTATATAATCTCCAATGAAGTAGCCAATGCAAATGGAAAGACAGCTGAGGAGAGAAAAATGATTTTGGATCAAATATTACCAAAAATGCTTGTGGCTGGATTTATTACAGTTACAATAGCATCAGTTATATTAGCAGGATTTATGTCTAAACTAATCTAAGGAGGAGAATTATGTCAAGAAAAATACTTTATAAGGGTTTTAACTTACTAGATGGAACTGGTAAGGAAACTGTTGAAAATTCATACATGATTGTTGAAGATAAAAGAATTGTAGCACTGGGGAGTGGGGAAGTTCCACTTGACAACTATGATAATAGTGTAGATCTTAGTGGAAAAACTCTTATGCCTGGCCTTATTAACGCTCATGTGCATATAACTATGGAACCGGTTGGAGATCCTGTTTCAATTTATCTAAAGGATAGTGCTGCAAAGACTGCATTAAGGGCTGCAAACAATTTGAAAAAGCACTTGTTTTCTGGAACCACTTATTTGAGGGATTTAGGTGCTCCCGCAGGCATTGATTTTGACTTAAGGGATGCAGTAAATGAAGGATTAATTCAGGGACCTGAATTTCAAGCAGCGGGTAAATGTATCACTATGACTGGAGGTCACGGTTGGTTTATTGGTCAAGAGGCCGATGGTGTAGATGAAACCAGAAAGGCAACAAGACAGCAATTAAAGGCTGGAGCAGATATAATAAAGATTATGGCAACAGGTGGAGTTATGACTAAGGGAGTAGAACCTGGTAGTCCACAACTTACCATAGAAGAAATGAAAGCCTCTGTTGAAGAAGCTCATAAGGCAGGAAAGAAGACAGCAACTCACGCTCAGGGAACAGTGGGAATAAAAAATGCAATTCTTGCAGGCATTGATTCCGTTGAACATGGTATATTTTTAGATGATGAGGTTATACAGATGATGGTAGATAGGGGTGTATACTTAGTACCCACTCTTGTAGCACCATATTTTATAGTGGAAAATGGGGTAGAGGCTGGTATTCCACAATATGCAGTTGAAAAGTCTAAATATGTAATGGAATATCATATGGATAGTTTTACTAAGGCATATAAGGCCGGGGTAAAAATTGCCATGGGAACTGATGCAGGAACGCCCTTCAATCTTCATGACGCGGCCCCTCATGAGTTAAAACTTATGGTAGAGTGCGGTATGACTCCTATGGATGCTATAGTAGCATCTACCAAATCTGCTGCAGATCTACTAGGAATTCTAGATGACTATGGAACTATAGAGGAAGGTAAATTTGCAGATTTTCTAGTCATTAATGAAAATCCCTTAGATAATCTTGATAGTTTATTTAATATTGATTCTATCTATAAACTTGGTCAGAAAGTAAAGTAAAAAGTA
>CAYFUL010000098.1:2303-2657 GCA_964346375.1 uncultured Peptoniphilaceae bacterium | reverse complement strand
CCCACGACCTCAAGAGCCACAATCTTGCGCCCTAACCAACTAGGCCATACCCACCATACAAAATCCATATTAACAAAATTTTACATCTTTGTCAATATTATTTTACAATTGTTATAAGAGATGGTTTCCCATCTCTTAGTCAACTGCTACTACTTCGCTACCATTGTAATATCCGCAACTTGGGCATACACGATGTGGTAATTTTGCCTCGTGGCAATTTGGACATTCTACAATTGTTGCTTTGTTTAATCTATAAGAAGAAGCTCTTCTCTTATTTCTTCTCATCTTTGAAGTTTTCCCCTTAGGTACTGCCATTATTACACCTCCTCATCAAAAAGATCTTTTAAGATTTCT
>CAYFUL010000098.1:0-2293 GCA_964346375.1 uncultured Peptoniphilaceae bacterium | reverse complement strand
TACTTTTTTCTTGGCATTTACATTCTTCTAAATTTAAATTTTGGCCACATTCTGGGCATAGACCCTTACAGTCGCTCTTACAAAGAGTCTTTATTGGTATAGAGGTAATAATTTGGGAATATATCAAATCATCTATAAAAATATGATCCCCCTCCATCTGATAGTACTCATAGAAGGGGTCATCATCCTCTACATCTTCTAAATTCTCTAATAGAAAAACCTTTAAATTGCTATTTACTCTATCTGTTATTGGCTCTAGGCATCTAGAACAACAAGTATTATACTTAAATTCAATGTTTAAATCAAGTAATAGTTCCTCATTTAAATCATACAGGTTTCCCTCATACTTTATTGGATATACAAGTTCTATTCCTGTTAAATCATAATTACTTTCGTTGGAATCTAAGGTTCCATTAATGGAAAGTGTCTTATCGTCTGATTCTATAAATGCTGATAAATCTACTTTCATTCTCTCACCTCTAAAAAAACCATTACAAGTAATTATATTAAATTCAAATTACTTTGTCAAGCTTAAAGTCCTTGTGCTAGTTCCATTGCATCTCTAGCTATTACTAGCTCTTCATTTGTAGGTATTACCATTACCTTCATTAATGATGAGTTTGTAGAGATTATTTGTTCTTTTCCTCTAACCTTGTTTCTCCACATATCTATTTCGATTCCTCTGTTATTAAGTCCTCTAATGATTGATAGTCTGTTATCTGGTGAGTTTTCTCCTATTCCTGCTGTAAAGATTATTCCATCACAGTGGTCCATTTCTGTTAGGAATGCTCCTATTGCCTTTGTTACTTCGCTTTCAAATGCATCTAATGCTAGTGCCGCTCTCTCGTCACCGTCCATTGCTGCTGTTTCAAGATCTCTAAAGTCTGAGCTTATTCCTGAAATTCCTAGTACCCCTGATTTTTTATTTAGTATTTCGTTCATTTCTTGTGGTGATTTATTTTCCTTCTCCATTAAATAGGTTAAGATTGCTGGGTCTAAATCTCCACATCTTGTTCCCATGATAAGTCCTTCTAATGGTGTAAAGCCCATTGTTGTATCCCAACTCTTACCATGTCTTATTGCTGTTACACTGGCACCATTTCCTAAGTGACAAGTTATAAAGTTACAGAATTTCATATCTTTGTCTATTAGCTTTGCTGCCCTTTCTGCTACATATTGGTGAGATGTTCCGTGGAATCCATATCTTCTAATTCTATATTTTTCATAGTACTCATAAGGTATTGCATAGATATAGTTTACTGGTGGAATTGTATGGTGGAATGCTGTATCAAATGTTGCTGTTTGTACTACATTTGGCATTAATTCCTTACATGCGTTAATTCCTAGTATATTTGGTGGGTTATGAAGTGGTGCAAGTTCTACGTTCTTTTCAATAGTCTTCATTACTTCATCGTCGATTATTACTGAATGTGTAAAATCTTCTCCGCCATGTACTACTCTGTGTCCTACTACATTAATTTCATCTAGAGACTTTATTGCTCCTGTGTTTTCATCTAGTAGTGATTTTATTACTAGATCTAGTGCATCGGAATGGTCCTTTAATTCTGTTTCTGTTACAACTTTTTCCATTCCAATTGTTTCGTGTTTAATTCTACTTCCATCAATTCCAATTCTCTCTACAAGACCTTTTGCGATTACATCTTCATTGTCCATATTGATTAATTGGTACTTTAATGAAGAGCTTCCGCAGTTAATTACTAGTACGTTCATTTTTTTCCTCCTTTATCCTTTAGAGACTATAATTATATTAATATAAACAAACTTCAATTTCAACAAATTGTACTGTTTTATTGTACCTTATCTAAAAATTCTCGAAGTTTTACTGAAGCATTGTATCTATGGGATAGGTGGTTCTTTTCTTCTTCGCTCATCTGTGCAAATGTCCTACTGTATCCTTTTGGAATAAATACTACATCGTATCCAAATCCATTTTCTCCCAGTGGTTCTTTTCCTATTTCTCCTTCTACTATTCCTTCGAAAATATGCTCCTCATTATTTTCCACAAGGACTATTACTGTTTTAAAGTATGCGCTTCTATCTGTTTTATCCTTTAATTTCTTTAATACTAAATCCACATTGTCCCTGTCTGAATGATCTCGTCCCTCTCCCAGTATACTTGCATATCTTGCTGAATGGACTCCCGGTTCTCCATCTAGGGCATTTACAAATAGACCTGTATCGTCTGCTATAACCTTGTAGTTACATAGTTTTGATATTGCCCTTGCTTTTTTTAGTGCATTTTCTTCAAGGGTGTCCTCGTCTTCCTCTACCT
>CAYFUL010000097.1:0-2820 GCA_964346375.1 uncultured Peptoniphilaceae bacterium | reverse complement strand
CCTCGGCACTGGCTTTTTCTCCTTTTTCTTCGGTATATTTGATAGCATTTTCCAACAAATTAGAAAATGCCTGTAAAAATGTAGGTCTTTCTAATGAGGACTATTTCTTTACAAATGATATAGCTATTGCAAAAAAATGTTTGGCAAAAAAATTAATAGTTCTTACTACTGAAATTGAAATAGGACTTTTAGAAGAATATATTGACGTTGTTGTAGACTGTACTGGAGATACTGAACAGGGTGCAATTATTTCCCTTATGGCAATTGAAAAGGGAATAGATATTGTAAGTCTAAATGTGGAAATGGACGCTACAGTAGGAAGTATTCTTCTAAAATTAGCTAGTGAAGCAGGAGTAGTCTACACTGGATCTGCCGGAGATGAACCGGGAGCTATAATCGAATTATACGAATTTTGTTCACTTATGGGTTTTGACATAAAAGTTTTGGGTAAAGGTAAAAATAACGATTTAGATTTTTTCGCAACGCCTACATCACTAGAGGAAAGTGCCAAGAAAAAGGGAGTTAATACAAGAATGTTAACATCCTTTGTAGATGGTACTAATACCATGATTGAACTAAACTCCGTATGTAATGCTACTGGATTTATGCCAGATGTAGATGGTTGCCACTATGTGAAATCCAATATTGACGATTTGACAAAAATCCTAATGCTTAAAGAAGAGGGAGGAATACTAAATTCCTATGGAGTTGTAGATTTTGTAAAGGGAATTGCTCCAGGGGTATTTGCTATTATTTCAACTGACTCCCCAATTTTACGACATGAGCTACAATATTTAAGTATGGGATCTGGGCCGAACTACGTTATATATAGACCATATCACTTAACCAGTTTAGAGACACCTATATCCATAATAAAGGGAGTTGTCCTTAGAGATAGTACCATTCATACATTGGGAGAACCTGTTGCAGATACTGTTGCAATTGCAAAAAGGGATATTAAAGCAGGTGAACCAATAGACGGAATTGGTGGATTTGATACTTACGGAACACTAACTACTTACAAAAAATCACGAGAAAATTCACTTCTTCCAATTGGAATTATTACAGAGGAAACTTACGCAACAAAAGATATAAAGAAGGGAACATATATAACCTATGATATGGTTGAATTAAACAGTAACTCTGCCATAGTAAAGTTAAGAAAGGAACAGGATAAAATTTATTGACAATTAAAAAATTGTACTATAAGATTATGGGTGATTGATTATGAGATTAACACAGGAAGTAGATTATGCCTTTAGAATAGTGGCTCACCTTGCTCAACATGAGGGACGGGTAATTGGAGCAATGACTATTGCCAAGGCTGAAAAAATTCCTGAGAGATTTACTCTAAGAATTCTTAGAAAATTAAATCAAGCAGGTATTACAGATTCAAAAAGGGGAGCTTTTGGAGGCTACTATTTAAAGAAGCCTAAGGAGAAAGTTGACCTTTACGAAATAATAGTCGCAGTAGATGGGCCAATTGAGGTTAATAAATGTCTACATAGAGAATCAGGATTTTGCAGCAAAAATTCCCTTGATACAATGGGACATTGTAAGTTCCATATAAGGCTTGCAACTATACAAACTAACCTTATTAATTCTTTTAAGGAAAGTAAAATTACAGAATTTATTGAATAAAGGACGTTGTTGGATAAAGTATATTTTTAGAGAGGTACGAATGGTGTGATGTACTAATATACTCCAATAAAGATCACCTTTTGCATTAAAACTCGATATGTAGGGTTTTACGGGTATGCCCGTTACAGCTTTAAAGTGTTGGTAATCAAAATTTGGGTGGTACCGCGGTAATAATCGTCCCTTGACTTAAAGTCAAGGGATTTTTTTATAAGGAGGAATTATGACATTTAGTAATCTATCGAAGGAGCATGTTAAGGATCGCGAAGCTAAAATTCAGAAATATTGGAAGGACCTAGATCTTTTAAAGAGGTCCATTGAAGTAAGAGAGGGACAGGAACAATTTGTTTTCTATGAAGGTCCTCCAACTGCAAATGGACGTCCTGGTATTCACCATGTAATGAGTAGGACTCTAAAGGATTTAACCTGTAGATATAAGACTATGAAGGGATACCAAGTTAAGAGAAAAGCTGGTTGGGATACTCATGGTCTACCTGTTGAAATTGAAGTAGAAAAAAGACTTGGCTTGGAAAATAAGCAGGACATTGAAAAATTTGGAATAAAGGAATTTAACGAAGAGTGTAAAAAATCTGTATTTGAATATGAGAAGGAATGGAGAGAGATGACTGAGAGAATGGCTTTCTTAGTTGACCTTGATGACCCATACATTACCCTTAAAAATGACTATATTGAGTCTGTATGGCATATTCTACACTCAATGTTTCAAGATGGATTACTATATGAGGGACATAAAATTCTTCCATACTGTCCAAGATGTGGAACTGGACTTGCTTCCCACGAAGTGGCTCAAGGATATGAGGAGATTAAAACTCAAACAGTAACTGTAAAATTTAGACTAAAGGACAAGGAAAACGAGTACTTTTTAGCATGGACTACTACTCCTTGGACTCTTGCATCTAATGTCTGTCTAACAGTTCATCCAGACCTTGACTATGTAAAGGTAAAATACGACTTTGATGGAACTACTGAATACTACTACCTTGCAAAGGACCTTGCAGATTCTGTACTAGGTGAAGGAAAGTATGAAGTAATTGAAACTCTTAAGGGATCTGACTTAGAGTACACAGAATATGAACAGCTAATGCCATTTTTAAAACCAGATAAAAAGGCTTTCTATGTAACTCTTGCAGACTATGTAACTACTGAAGATGGTACTGGAAT
>CAYFUL010000096.1:0-2987 GCA_964346375.1 uncultured Peptoniphilaceae bacterium | reverse complement strand
TTACAAGCCGCATAAAAAAACGGATTAAAAGTCCGGGTTTAAGGGTTCACATCACACTAAATGAAAGTTTTCTCGGCAAAGGCTAAAAATTCCAAACTCGCCTTTCAGGCTCAAACATGGAATTTTTTTTAACGCCTTTACCTCGAAAATAGTGTGGGTTGAGAATATCATTACAATAATAAAAATTTTTATCTTAGAAAATCTTTAATGATGCATTTTATAAGTTGTGGGGTTGAAAATTTAAACCTCTATAACTGTAGTGTATGCCCTATTTTTTATAACTTTAATACCAAGTCCTCGATATTTGAAGGATTTCCATTTTCTATATAGATTCTGGGAAGTCTTTTATTTATATGTGTTACAAATGAGGTTGGAATCTCTCCTGATTTTTTTGCAATCTCCTCTATTGTAATTTCCTCGTCCCCTTGGCGTCCTACTAGTACTGCTACATCTCCTACGGCGCATTCAACATCTGTTACGTCTATCATCATCTGGTCCATACATATTCTTCCGATTTGTTTACATCGTACTCCGTTTACAAGTACATCTATCTTTCCCGATAGCTGTCTTATTATTCCGTCGGAATATCCCAGTGGAAGGGTTGCAATTTTTGAGCGCTTTGGAGTTGTATATATTAAGCCGTAGGAAATTCCCTGACCTTCATCTACCCATTTTATATGTTGTATCTGTGCCTTTATTGTTGCTATAAATTTTACATTAAAGTCCTCTCCAGCAGGGTCCTCTTCCGTTGAACCATACTGTAGTATTCCCGGACGTACAAAGTCTAAATTGTACTCTCTATTGTTCATTATTGCATGGGAATTGCTACAGTGCCTCATTAAATTTTTTATTCCCCTATTTTCTAGTTCATCACAAATTTTTATAAAGCGATTAAATTGTAGCCTTGTATACTCTTCGTCTGAATCTGATACTGCAAAGTGAGTAAATATTCCTCTAACTTCTAAATTTTCCATCTTACAAATTTCTACAATTTTTTCTACACTTTCCTCATTACAGAAAAATCCTATTCTATTCATTCCAGAGTCCATTGCTATATGAACCTTTGCCCTTTTTCCCATTTCCTTTGCCATTTCATTTAGTAGTTTTGCATTTTCCAGTGTAAATGTAGTCATAGTTATATCGTTTTGTATTCCAAGGGGCATTAAGTAGTCGGGAGTATATCCCAGTATAAGGATTCCAATTTCCTTAAAGACTTTTCTAAGGGAGACTGCCTCGCTTGTAGTTGCAACGGCAAAATTTTCAACGCCCATTTCTATGGCAGCCTCTACTAAATTATTTGCTCCAAATTGGTAGGCGTCGCTCTTTACTATAGAGAGGATTTTACAATTTGGATCTATATGGTCCTTAATAATTTTAAGATTATTCTTATAATCGTCTAAATTTATTTCCATCCAAGCTGGTCTTGTGAAAAACATATTTTTCTCCTTATTTTTTAATATAGTTATTATAGCAGAAATCAAGGGAAAATAGTTTAAATTACTAATGCACAGTGGTAGAATATTTGCAGGAGGTAGTTAAATGAATAATGAATCTTTTTTCGAAAGTAAGTTTAGGCTAAAGGAACACGGTACTAATGTTAGAACTGAAATTTTAGCTGGACTTACTACTTTTATGACCATGTCCTATATTTTAGCAGTTAATCCAAATATGCTTGCTGAAACTGGAATGGACAAGGGAGGAGTTTTTACTGCTACAGTAGTTTCCTCTGTAATAGCAACTCTACTTATGGGACTTCTTGCAAATCTTCCATTTGCCCTTGCTCCTGGTATGGGTCTAAATGCATTTTTCACATACACAGTATGTATAGTTATGGGGAAGCCATGGAGTTTTGCACTAACTGCAGTATTTTTAGAAGGAATAATCTTTATTCTCCTTTCATTTTTTAAGGTGAGGGAGGAAATTTTTAATGCCATTCCAATTTCACTAAAAAAGGCAGTTTCTGTAGGTATTGGACTTTTTATTGCCCTAGTTGGTTTTTCAAGTAGTGGAGTTATTATTGGAGATGGTGCAACGATTTTAGCACTAGGTAATATCCTTACAAGGGAATCTGCAGTATTTTTCTTTGGGCTTATACTAACTGCCATATTAACTGTTAGAAATGTTAAGGGTTCTCTACTAATTGGAATAATTGGCTCAACTATACTTGCTCTTGTACTAGGAGTAGTTGCACCGCCAAGTGGCATAGTTCAAATGCCACCATCTCTTGCGCCAGTTGCATTTAAATTAGAGTGGTCAAATATTTTCACCCTAGAAATGCTTGGAATAGTATTTACATTTTTATTTGTAGACGTCTTTGACACAGTAGGTACTCTTACTGGAGTTGCTACTAAGGCAGATTTACTAGATAAGGATGGAAAACTACCAAAGGTTGGATCAGCACTTCTTGCCGATGCAATTGGAACTACTGTGGGAGCATTACTTGGTACAAGTACTGTAACTACATTTGTTGAAAGTGCATCAGGAGTTGCTGATGGAGGTAGAACTGGACTTACTGCGGTATCAACTGCTGGATTTTTCTTCCTAAGTCTATTTTTCTTCCCGTTAATTTCAATTATTCCATCTGGAGCAACTGCACCTGCACTAATTATGGTAGGACTATTTATGATGAGCCCAATATTGGATATTGATTTTAACGACTATACTGAATCTATACCAGCATATTTAACTATTATTATGATGCCATTTGCATACTCAATTGCAGAGGGAATATACTTCGGTATGATTTCCTATGTGCTTTTAAAATTAGTAGCTGGTAAAAAAGAGGATATATCTCCACTAATGTATATCCTTGCGGCAATATTCTTAATAAGAATGTTACTGCCACTTTTCAGCTAAAAGTGCCAAAATTTTTATAGAGTTTATATTAAGAGGAGTACTCAAAAATTACAGATGTAATAAAAATACTTTTTTATTAAATGAAGGGGGACCAGGGGAGAAATAACGCAGTTTCTCCCCTGGTCCCCCTT
>CAYFUL010000095.1:0-2989 GCA_964346375.1 uncultured Peptoniphilaceae bacterium | reverse complement strand
CCACAAATTAAAGCGAGAGAAATGCTAGTTGAAGTAGATCACCCTACTATGGGTAAAACAGAGGTTCAAGGTGTAAGTATTAAACTTAGCGAAACTCCAGGTGCAGTAGACTCTCCTGCTCCACTACTAGGACAACATACAAAGGAAGTTCTTGGATTAAGTGATGAAGAGTATGAAAAATTAAAAGCAGAAGGCGTATTTTAGGAGGTAAAAATGAGAAAAAGTGCATTTTTAAATAAGAAAATCTCCACAGAAGATTTTGCTAATGACCAAGGAATTATTAGTATAACAAGACAATTTGACTACTGGGGAGATGCAGAAACTGAAGTAATGATACTTGAAACAGGAGATGAATCCCTTTGCTTAGGATATCATGACTGTGAATTTTTTGAAGATATTTATGTAGGAGATTTTGTAGAGTTTAGAGCAACACTGTTAAAGGGTGGAAATACATCAAGAACAATCGGATTAGAAACCTATAAAATTGCAACACCTACATGGAGAATAGAAGAAGGTGCAGATAAAAGCCTAATGACCTACTTTGACGAGCCAAAATTAGTTGGTAAGGGCACAAGTATTTTAGTAGTAAAGAAAGAACTTCAAAGAGGAGTTCAACCAGATGGAACAGTAAAAGATCCATGGAAAGAGATAGAGTACTAGGAGGTAGTCATGGGAGAAGTTTTTACATTAAGATATAGAATGAGTTCCAAAGATGAATTCTATGGCGGCGGAGTAGTAAATGGCTCAAGATCAATTACACTTATGGGAGATCTAGCAGATCAAATCGCTGCAAAACACTTTGGAAATACAGGTAGATGTGTTGGCGTTCCAAATGTAAGATTATTTAACCCAGTATATGCTGGAAATTACATGGAATTTCAGGGAAAGATAACAGAAGAAAAAGACGGCGAGATACTAATAGAAGTTAGATCATTTATAGTAGTAGTACCCGCAGAAGGAGCCTTTGCTTCATCTGTAGATATACTAGAAGATCCAATACTTTCTACAGCAGTTAAGTTTAGATATGTAAGCAGGTAATAATACCATAATTAAAATATCAATCAATGGAAGGAGAGTTCATAAAAATGAACCCTCCTTCTATTTTATTAAAGGAGTCCGATATGGAAAAAGAAAAGAAAAAATTTAAATTACCATCATCATTTGTCATTATCTTTGCAATTATTATAATAGTGGCTGCTCTATCATGGGTTATCCCTGGAGGAGCTTATGAATATGTAGATCCAAACGCTAGTAGGTTACAACCAATACCTGGTACCTACCACCAAGTTGATCCCAATCCACAAGGAATAGGAGCAATAATACTCTCTCCAATTAAAGGGTTTATAGATTCTATTGATATTATTCTATATACTCTTGTAGTCGGAGGATTTTTAGCAGTAGTTATGAAAAGCGGAGCCATTGATGCCGGAATTGGACATACAATAAAAAAACTTGAGGGTAAAGAAAAATTAATGATTCCAATTTTAATGCTAATTTTCTCTATTGCAGGAGCGGCTTTTGGGATAGAAGAAGAAACACTACCCTTCTTCTTAATAATAATTACAGTTCTTCTAGCCGCAGGATATGACTCTCTAGTAGGAATAGCAGTTGTAAAATTAGGTGCAGCCCTTGGAGTAATGGCATCAATTGCAAATCCATTTGCAGTAGCAATTGCAAGTAGATTTGCTGGGATATCTATAGGAGATGGAATAGGTATTAGAATTGTATTTTAGCTATTTATATTCCTGCAGGGATTATTTTTACAATGAGATATGCAGAAAAAGTTTGAAAAGATCCTAAAAACTCTCTTGTTTATGAGCAAATGGAAGAAAACAAAAAATTCTTTCTTAAAAACGAAGGTTCAGAAGAACTTCCAGAATTTACTGGTAGAAGAAAATTAATACTTATAGTCTTTGCTCTTTCATTTTTGACTATGATGTGGGGAGTACTTCCATGGGAAGATTTAGGAATTACATTTATCCCTACAATGCACTGGTGGTTTGAAGAACTTGCTGGAATCTTTTTAGTTGCGTCTATTATAGTAGGAGTTATTGGCGGATACTCAGAAGACGATTTTATTGATACCTTTATGGATGGTGCAAAGGACCTTCTAGGTGTTGCAATGATAATTGGAGTTGCAAGAGGGGTTGCTGTCGTTATGAACGACGCAAGAATTACAGATACCATACTTCATGCAGGAGAAGGAGTCCTTTCTAGAACATCATCTTCACTGTTTGCAGTTGCTACTTATTTAGTTTATCTAGTTCTTTCTATTTTTGTACCATCAAGTTCAGGACTTGCTACCCTTTCAATGGGAATCATGGCACCATTAGCCGACTTTGCTAGCGTTGCTAGGGAAATCGTAGTTATTGCCTATGCTGCTGCAAATTCAATGGTATCTTTACTATCACCTACTGTTGGAATATTAATGGGTGTTCTTGCCATGACTAAGACATCATTTGCAACTTGGATAAAGTTTGTTGGGAAGTTTTTGCTATTCATTGGAATAGTTACCGTAGTTGTACTTTCTGTTGCAGCAATGATTTTATAAGGAGTAAAAAATGAGTAATCAAATACCAAGTAGTTTAAATTTAGTAATGAAATATTTTGACGAAATTTGTCAAATTCCACACTGCTCAGGTAGTGAAGAATTTATAGTAGAATATTTAAAAAATTTGCAGAAGAGAATAATTTCATATGCAAAACAGATGACTATAAAAATGTATACATTAAAATTGATGGAACTGAAAATTTTAAAGATAAGCCTGGAATTATTCTACAGGCCCATTCTGATATGGTATGTGAAAAAAATTCCTGTTCTACCCACGATTTCACTATGGATCCTATAACTTATGAAATAGAAGGAGACAAGATAATATCAAAAGACACTACTCTAGGTGCAGATAATGGACTTGGAGTCGCTGTTGCTATGGCTTTAGCTACAGATAAGGAAATTGAACACCCTATGTTAGAAATTGTAATTACAAGT
>CAYFUL010000094.1:883-3375 GCA_964346375.1 uncultured Peptoniphilaceae bacterium | reverse complement strand
AAAGAGTGGGTTTTCGCATTATTATATAGCCAAATCGTTACTATTCCCACTCAATTGTTGCTGGTGGTTTGCCTGTTATATCGTACACTACTCTATTTATATGTCCTACTTCATTTACGACCCTATTACTTACTTTATCTAGTACCTCGTATGGAATTCTTACCCAGTCGGCAGTCATAAAGTCTGTGGTTTTTACTGCTCTTAACGCAAGGGTATAGTCGTAGGTTCTAAAGTCGCCCATTACTCCTACTGTTCTATTATCTGTTAGTACGGCAAAATATTGTGAGATCTCTTTATCTAATCCCGCCTTTGCTATTTCATCCCTAAATACATAGTCTGCTTCGCGAAGTATATCTAGTCTTTCCTTGGTTACCTCTCCTATAACTCTTATACCTAGTCCTGGTCCTGGGAATGGTTGACGATTTACAAGGTAATCAGGTAGTCCAAGCTCTCTTCGCAGTGCTCGTACTTCGTCTTTAAATAGTACCTTTAGCGGCTCTATTAGCTCTTTAAAATCTACTACGTCTGGAAGTCCTCCTACATTGTGGTGTGATTTTATTACTGCTGAACCCCCTAGTCCTGATTCAATTATGTCTGGATATATTGTTCCCTGTGCTAAATAGTCTACGGATTTTATTTTTCGTCCCTCTTCTTCAAAGACTCTTATAAATTCTTCTCCTATTGCCTTTCGTTTTGCCTCAGGATCTGTTACTCCCTTTAGCTTATTAAAAATCTCTCCTCTGCATCTACTCTTACAAATTTCATTCCGCTGTCTTTAAATGCAGCTTCTACTTCGTCTCCCTCGTTCTTTCTCATTAGTCCATGGTCTACAAAGATACAGGTTAATTTTTCTCCTACAGCCTTTGAAATTAGTGCAGCAACTACTGATGAGTCTACTCCTCCTGATAGGGCAAGTAGTACTTTTCCATCCCCTACTTTTTCTCTAACTTCTTCTATTGCACTTTCTGCATAATTTTTCATTGTCCAATCTGCACTTTCACTACAGATTTCAAATAGGAAGTTCTTTATTATTTCTGTTCCATGTTCTGTATGTTCTACCTCTGGATGAAATTGCACTGCGTATAATTTTTTCTCTGTATTTTCCATTGAAGCATTTATACAGTTTTCGCTACTTGATGTTGTAATAAATCCCTCTGGTAATTCTACAACTTGATCAACATGGCTCATCCAAACTGTTTCATTTTCTTCAAGGCCTTTAAAAAGGGAAGTGTCCGTTGTTTTTATTATTGTCTTTCCAAATTCCTTATTAGAACTTTCAACTCTTCCTCCCAGCGTATTTGCCATTACCTGCATTCCATAACATAGTCCAAGTATTGGAATACCTAGTTCAAATATTTCCCCTTCTATCTTCGGTGCATTTTCTTCATATACTGAAGCTGGTCCAGCAGTAAAGATTATTCCCTTAGGGTTATTCTTTTTTACTTCCTCTATTGCTTTTTTATATGGAATAATTTCGCAGTATACATTTAAGTCCCTTACTCTTCTTGCAATTAGTTGACTATATTGTCCGCCAAAGTCCACTATCTGTATCATAGTTACCTCCCTATTGGTATTAGTATTATTTTTTATTATATTACAGTTTCCCAACCATTGCACAATTTTTATTTCTTTCCACATTTTCCATAAACTAAATTTTCTTTTAATTAACACAACTACAATTTATAATACAAAAATATTATCAATTAATTGTGATTTACTGTATAATTAGAAATAGTGTAAAAGTAAACAATTTTTAATATAGAAAGGATTGACGAAATGGGATTATTTGACAAGATCTTTGGTTCCTATTCTGAAAGGGAAATAAAAAAGATTCAGCCCATAGTAAAAAAGGTAATGGACTTAGAGGAATCTACTGAAAAATTAAGTGATGCAGAGTTAAAAGAAAAGACTGTTGAATTTAAAGAGAGATTAAAAAATGGAGAAACCCTTGATGATTTACTTCCAGAGGCTTTTGCAGTAGTTAGAGAAGCTGCATGGAGAGTACTTGGAATGAAACACTTTGAGGTTCAAGTTATAGGTGGAGTTATTCTACACCAAGGAAGAATTGCAGAGATGAAAACGGGAGAAGGTAAGACATTAGTTGCTACTCTACCTTCTTATTTAAATGCCCTTAGTGGAAATGGAGTTCATATAGTTACAGTAAACGACTACCTTGCAAAGCGTGATAAGGAGTGGATGGGTAAGATCCACGAATTTTTAGGACTAAGTGTAGGCTGTATTATTCACGATATGGAACCAGATGAGAGAAAGGCTGCATATAATGCAGATATTACCTACGGAACTAATAATGAATTTGGATTTGACTACCTAAGAGACAACATGGTTATCTACAAAGAGGAAAGAGTTCAGAGAAATCTAAACTTCTGTATAGTAGACGAGGTTGACTCTATTTTAATTGACGAGGCGAGAACTCCACTTATTATTTCTGGAGTTGGTGACGAATCTACAGATATGTATATAAGAGCAAGGGA
>CAYFUL010000094.1:0-873 GCA_964346375.1 uncultured Peptoniphilaceae bacterium | reverse complement strand
TGAAAGATTTAACAGGGAATTTGAAGAGGAAACTGTAGATTATGTAATTAGTGAAAAGGATAAGACCTCTACACTTACTGACAAGGGTATAGAAAAGGCAGAGAGATACTTTGGACTTGAAAACCTTGCTGACGCAGAAAACATGGAGATAAACCACCATATTAACCAGGCTCTAAAGGCAAAGGGAAATATGAAAAGGGATATAGACTATGTAGTTGAAAATGGTGAAATTGTAATAGTAGATGAATTTACAGGTAGACTTATGTACGGTAGAAGATACTCTGAAGGATTACACCAAGCCATTGAAGCAAAGGAAGGATTAGAGGTTCAATCTGAATCTAAAACCCTTGCTACAATTACATTCCAAAATTACTGTAGAAAGTATAAAAAACTCGCTGGTATGACGGGAACTGCCATGACAGAGGACGGAGAGTTTAGAGATATTTACCATATAGACGTAGTGGAAGTTCCTACTAATAAACCAGTAATAAGAGAAGATGGAAACGATCTAATTTATAAAAACGAAGCTGCAAAATTTAACGCAGTTACTGAAGAAATTATAAGATGTCACGAAAAGGGACAACCAGTTTTAGTAGGTACTATTTCCGTTGAAAAATCTGAGGAACTTTCAAAATTACTAAAGAAAAAAGGCATAAAACACCAAGTTTTAAACGCAAAGAAACACGCACAAGAGTCTGAAATAGTTGCACAAGCTGGTAGATTTGGAGCAGTTACCATTGCTACAAATATGGCAGGTCGTGGTACGGATATTGTACTTGGCGGAAATCCTGAATATATGGCAAAAGAAGAGCTTAAAAAACAGGGGATGGAAGATGAAATTCTTGAGCAAGTAGACGCCCATAACGATACTGA
>CAYFUL010000093.1:1348-3405 GCA_964346375.1 uncultured Peptoniphilaceae bacterium | reverse complement strand
TCTCTCTACCTGTTTCATTTATTACTCTTACATGGCCTCTATCATCTACATTTATTCGCTCTACTCCAAGCTTTTGTTTATATCCCTTTGGTGGTTCTACTTCTATTAGGGAGTAGTTGCCCGGTGGAACTTTTTTAAACTCTATTATTCCATTTGAATCCGTTACGCCTTGTAGTTTTACATTTGCTCCTGTTAAACTAAACTTTGCTCCCTGTAGTGGAATATCTTTTTTATTATTTGGATCATTTGGGTCATCCTTTCGCTCTAACTTTTTAATCTTTATTGATTGTGCTGGAAGCTTTGGACTTTCCACTGGGTATATATAGGCTCCATTTATTACATCTACTGTATATTGTTCCCTATTGTAACTTTGGGAGTAATTTGAAAACTCTATTACCTTTTTTGAAGGTGGATTTGTTGCCTGTAACTTAGTAATTTTTTCGGGGTCAAATTTCTGTACTACTCTAAACTCCTTGTAACTGTACTCTAACTGTACATTTGCTCCCGTGGTAATATTAAATATTGGTACATTTGTAAATTCTGCACTTGCTGTATTATTAAAATTCGTTCCTGTACCTATTGTTACTGGACCAGAAACTGTACCTCCTTTTTCATCTACTAATGAAATTTCCGTCTTTGGATAGTTTCCACTTTCTGAGTTTATATTTTGCCACTCTATATTTACTTTTATATTCCTGTTAAGTGGCTCTAGTTCTACTGCACCTAGTTTATATGGTCCTGCGCCATATAGCTCTGTTGTATATTCGTATACTGCAATTGTACCCTGCTCTTGTTCTCCCGTTGGATACTGTTGAATTGGATAGTTGTTTTTATAGTCCTCTATCTTTTCTACTTGTTGCATTTTCCCATCAGAGTCTACCTTGTAGTAGGACACACTAAGTCCTGTTAGCTCTTGGTTATCACTTAAATGTCTAACCTCATATGGTAATGTTGATGGGTCGTTATTTACATGGTCTGTTACTATCCATGTTGCTGTATTTTCAGGGGTGTAAATTCCCTTTACTGTTGTTCCTCCGTCGATATAGTCCACATTTGGATTGTCTAAGAGTAATTTTGCCGCTTCTGCTTTATAGCCGGGGATTACCGTTCTCGCCGCTGCCTTTGCCTTTTCTCCCTTTTGTTTCAATTGTAGATTTACATCTAGGGCATAGCTATCCTGTGGTTCTAGTACATCTGTACTAAATGTTAGGATTATATTTTGTGTAGGTTTTGTTACTGGGAAGTTTATTGAGTCTTTTATATGGAACCCTCCACCATTTTTGGTGTAGTCAAATCCCTCTTGTAGTTGTACATCACCTAGTTCTAAATTACTAATACTTCCTAAGCCTGAACCATCTACTACTGTAAAGTTTGTAATTGCCCCCATATTCAAAAGGTCGTTGTCTGAATTTATTGTATATGTCCAATTTATTCTAGATATTCTATTATCTACTACTTCCGGCTCTCCTTTTAAATTTGCCCATACTCTATAATCACCTGTTGGGTCATATACCACTATGTTATTTTTTACGTCTGGCTTTATCACTATAAATATTGGTGTTAATTGTGGCTCAGCCTTTGTTACTGTTACTGGAGGTAGTTCGTTATTGTCAAAGACAAATTTTAATGTATAGGTTCCGCCAACTACAGATTTTACTTCGTCCCATGCTAGATTCTCTTCAAATTTTACTTGTTTATATCCTGTACTTGGAGCAAGATTTACTGCTTCTGATGTTAGTGTATAGGTTATGGTTTTACTTCCATGGTCGTACACTCCTGTCGCTATTGTTTTTCCATCTAGTTCTATCGGACTTACTTCTCCATCAAATTTTAGTTGATCTGGAATTTTTAATACCTTTTTTTGACCTTCCCTTGTTAATCCATACTTTGGATCCTTTGTAATTATCATTGTTCCATCTATTACAAATGGTCCATTTCCTGCTCTTGGTGTATTTCTAGTTGTAAAGGAGAGCATATTTATCCTTGTTGTATTTTCTCCCTGTACTCCTTCTAGCTGTGGGTCTATATTTAATTCTCTTGGTGCTGTTTCTTGTGCA
>CAYFUL010000093.1:0-1338 GCA_964346375.1 uncultured Peptoniphilaceae bacterium | reverse complement strand
GCTGTACTTAGCTCTCAATTTTCCACTTCTAATTTTTCTTCTGGTAGTAGACTTCTTACCTGTCTACTTCTTGATGCCATTGGAAGTGTTGCATAGCTTTGTAATATTGGATCTCCAAATATTACAGGCTCTTTTAATAAAGTATCTTTTTTATTTTCTTCTATAATAGTTTCTTGGAAGTTTGCATTTTTCTTCTTTGCTTCGATTTCTTGGTTGTACTCTACTTCATCTAGTTCTTTTCCCTGTACATTTAACCCTTGGGCGAAATAGCTTACTCTATTTTCTTCGTCGACTATTATTTTTAGTCTATACTCGGACTTTGTAAATCCTTCTGGCGTTTGTACTTCTAATAGCTCATACTCCCCCGGAGCAAGATTTACAAATTCTGTCTCTCCTTTAAAATCTGTTACTGCCTTTAACTCTTCTAAGGTCATTTGATTTTTAAGGATGTATTCTGTTCCCATTACCGGGTTATTTTTTTCGTCTCTATTTGAAAGCACTACTGTTGGTACTGGTAGTAGGTCACTTGTTGCCTTTGTATTTACTATTTTGGTTACTTCCTCTCCTAAAATATAGGTAGAGTTTTGTGGTAATTGTTCCTCTAATTTTTCGCCTAGTAGTTCTTCTGGCTCTCCTATTTCCACTACGTACCTCGGAAGGCTTTCTACTTCCTTTACTATATTTAAGATTAATGGTTCTTGTAGATTTGGTACCGTTATTTCTAACCTATTTCCCACTGTTCTCTTTTCAAATTCCACTATTCCAATTTGATTTTTTAATTCTATTATTGCTCCGTCTAGGTTTACATTTGACTGTATTGTAAACTTATAGTCGTTTTTTAACTCTCCTGCTGGATTTATTATTCCTTGGTAGGTTATTTTTTTACTAGAGCTATTTTGTGTACTTTCTTCTCCCAACAATGGTATATTTTCTTCTACTTCCCTAATCGCGCCAAGGTATGGTAGATTTATATACTTCTCTACCGTATTTGTACTTTGGTTTTCCCTTTCCTCTATATATTCTGGAATTAGGGCATAGCTTCCTATACCTACTTGTACTATATATTCACTCTCTGGGTTTAAATATAGTTCTAGTGGGTCTATTTCTACTGGTAGTTCTAGTTTTAGTTCTGGATTTTCTATTCCTCGTTCATTTTTTAATACTTCGTAGGTTATTTCCCCTGAGTTTAACTCTCTTGGGAATGCTACGATGCCCTTTGATTTTATTGGAGAAAGTTCTAATCCGCCTCTAAATTTTTCGTCTAGTTTTACTGTAAAGTAGTCTCCCGGATTTACTATTCCTTCTATTGTAAAGTTTACGACTAATTTATCTGTAAAC
>CAYFUL010000092.1:548-3575 GCA_964346375.1 uncultured Peptoniphilaceae bacterium | reverse complement strand
CATCCAGACTATACTGTCGGTTCTGGAATCACACCAGATCAGCTTGCGCTCGCGGACTTTTACCGCCGGTGGGGAATTACGCCCCGCCCTGAAGTTTAAAAACTATTAACTTACATAAAGCATAGCACATGTAAAAAAATTGTCAATACCTAAGTAAAATGTTTTCATAATATTTATAATTGCAATGGGTAATTGGAATTATGGAAAATAAAAAGTTCAACATTTTTTATTACCACCGGTAGGGGCGGCACGTCCCGAGCCGCCCGTTTACAGTACCTTGAAATTTTATTATATTGGAATTTAAAATAACATTTTCAATGCAAATATATTCCATATTACCGATGCCGACACCCTACCGAAGATATTGAAATATGAATAATAAATAATTCAACAATATTTCGTGACCACCGGTAGGGGCGGATTATCCCTAATCCGCCCGCAACAATGACGTGGAATTGTATAATGTTTAAATTTGAAATTGCGTTTGTTATTACAAATGTATTCCATTGTACCGATGTTCCATCCCCTCGGGTCGGGCGAGGACGCCCGACGCCCTACCAAGGGTCACAATTGTACAATGAATTATTTAATTTACCAACTCAAAAATATATCCGTAAATAAAAAACTCTCCATCGCAAATAACCCTCGGTTGGGGCGGCACGTCCCGAGCCGCCCGCTGCGTTACGTTCGTGTTTTATTGCCAACCCATTTCACAAAAACAATGAAATTACACCATATCTTTTAAATACAAATCCATCCCATATTACCGATGCCAACACCCCTCGGGTCAGGCGGGACGCCCGACGCAGCCTACCATAATTCACAAATGTACATTGTATTATTTTAATTACCAGCTCATAAAAACTCTGTATAAAAAATTGTTATCCAACCCAAATAACCCATGGTAGGGGCGGAATGTCCAAAATCCGCCCGTTTAAATTACAATGGAGTTTTATAGAATTGCTACTAAAAAAATTGGTCCAAAACTCTTCTTAGATAAAAAGAAACAATTCGTAACTTTTTTGTAATCTTTTATTGATTTGCTGTTACCGATTTGTTATAATTTAATAAATTTGTTTGTAAGGAGTTGTTTTATATTGCAAAACTTTAAGAAATCTATCCCTGCCGGGGTGGTTACGCTTTGCGTGGTTTCTCTATTGGGACTAAAGGACACTGGAGTTTTTATCAATGAACACGCGACCACTACTTATAGTGGAAATAAAATATCTTTTGCCATTGGCGAAAAGGCTGAAATTGTAGAAGAAAAAGATGGCGGTTATATAGTAGCTAAGGGTAAGGCAAGATTAAACGTGCCTAAGGAGAAAATTCTACTTACTGAAACCGACAGAGTTATATATAAAGTAAAGAAAAACACAACTATTAAATCTAAAGAGGGCAAGGTTCTTAGAAATCTATTCCTTGGTGAAGAGGCTAGACTTATTTCGGAAGATGGTAAAAATCTAGTTGTAGTTTGCGCTGATGGAACTGAAGGTGTTGTACCTGCTGTAAATATGGAACTTGATTGTAATTCTCAAAGAGCAATAACTCCTGCAAAGGTAAAGTCCACTACAGTTGCTACTGGCGATAATGGAGAGGTTAACCTTAAAAAAGGCGATACCATTAATTTAGTTTCATACAAAGACGGTAACTTTGTGTATATTGATGAAAATAATGCAGAGTACATAGTTGATGCTTCTAAAGTGGATCTTAAAAATGGTTACAAGATTCAAGTAGCTGAAATTGCTACTCCAAGAGTTGAAACTGAAAATACAAGTAGAAATGAAAATGCTGGCGAAGCTAGAGAATTAACTGAAGATAAGGGTCAAAAGGGAATTAAAGTTGATTTAAACAATGTTAAGACTAATAATCCTAAGGTTAAGGACATTTTAAACTCTGCCTTTGATAAAAAGGGTTCTAAGTATGTTTATGGAGCAGCTGGGGAAAATAGTACCTATGATTGTTCTGGATTTGTTTATGCAATTTATAAAAATGAATTTGGCATTAATGTTCCTAGATCTTCAAAGGACCAGGGAGGATATGGTAACCCTGTAGAGAAATCTTCTCTTCAAGCAGGGGATCTTGTATTCTTTAACACTACTGGCCGCGGAATTTCCCATGTTGGTATCTATATTGGCGATGGTAACTTTATCCACGCTTCTAGCGGACAGAAAAAAGTTGTCATATCTAATTTAGATGAGAGATACTATTCTGAAAGATATGTAACAGCAAATAGAGTATTATAGGAGAGTGCGTAATGCACTCTTTTTTTATAGGAGGGAATATGACAAAAGTACTAAAGGCGGCAGAGATTAGAGATAGGATTAAAAAGGGTATTGTTGAAAAAATTGAGAAGAATAATTTAAGTCCAAAGCTTGCAACTATTCGACTTGGCGAAAGTAAGTCTGATATTTCCTATGAGAATAGCGTTACAAAAAACTGCGAAGAATTTGGAATTGAACATTTAAAAATTGTACTTCCAGAAAGTACAAGTACTGGTGAACTTATCCTAGAGATTGAAAATATCAACCAGGATAGGGAAATTGGTGGACTGTTACTTTTTAGACCTCTTCCAAAGGGAATTGAGGAGGATAAAGTTGTTGGGGTAATTGACCCAAAGAAGGATTTAGATGGAATCCACCCAGAAAATTTAGCTATGTTATTTTCCGGCAGGGAAGACGGTCATATTCCTGTTACTCCAATGGCTGCCATTAGAATGTTAGAGGAGTTTGGATATGAATTAGAAGGGGCAAAGACTTTAATTATTAACAGAACTCTCGTAGTTGGTAAACCCCTTGCAATGTTACTTTTAAATAGAAATGCACAGGTTACTATCGCCCATTCAAGGGTGAAAAATTTAAAGGAGCTTTGTAAGGAATCGGACATTGTCTTTACTGCAATGGGTAAGGCGAAGATGATTGATAAGGAGTGGGCTAGTGAAAATACCACATTTGTAGATATTGGCATTGCCTTTGCCGATGGAAAGATGTCTAGCGATTTAGATATTGAAAGTATTGATGGAGTTTGTGC
>CAYFUL010000092.1:0-538 GCA_964346375.1 uncultured Peptoniphilaceae bacterium | reverse complement strand
ATACACCAGTTCCCGGTGGAGTAGGGGCAATTACCAATATACTTTTAATTGAGGAGTTATTGAAGTACTATTTATAGATTAGGTAGGGGTTTATCCCCCTTTTTTTATTGGTGAAGTTGTGTCGTAGGATTTTATTACGCTGGTACTTGAAATTGCATTTGATAATACAAATGTATTCCATTGTACCGACATGCTATCCCCTCGGGTCGAGCGAGGGCTCGGCAGCCTACCAAAGGTTTCGTTAAATGGGAATTACCTTTGAAATTTCGTAGCCTATGGTAGGGGTGGATTGTCCCCAATCCGCCCGTTAGAATGATGTGTTCGGGTTTTATTACCTATCGCTAACAAAATATACATTTATCCAAAATATTTACAATTTCAATATACCAATTCCACCAAGGCAATTTTTATAAAAGTAACAATATTCCCATCTCATACTGTTTTCGAGGTAAAGGCGTTAAGAAAATTCCATGTCTGAGCCGAAGGCGAGTTTGGAATTTTTAGCCTTTGCCGAGAAAACTTTCCTTTAGTAAGCGAG
>CAYFUL010000091.1:0-3659 GCA_964346375.1 uncultured Peptoniphilaceae bacterium | reverse complement strand
CAAAAATCCGTGCTTTTCAAAATTTGCCCTTATTGTATCCATCATCTCGTTAAAGAGTATTTGATCCTTTGGTGTGTACTCCATAAATCCCGGTAGGGTAGATGGTTTTACTATTTCTTTCATACTTCCTCCTTTTGGAATGAATTTAGCCCTAGGTATATTAATCCAACTATATTTATTATTAATGCTCCCTGTGATTTTACTATTAAGCCCGATGTAGTTATACTTCCTAGAATATATAATACTGCAAAAACTAAGTAGGCATTTTTCTTTAAGTACCTCTCTGTAAACATATAGAGTAGAAATGTTACAGAGAACATAACTATAAATTCTGTAATAATATTCAGCGTTAACTTTTTCAATATTACAAGTAGTAGTATGCCAAGGATATAGCTTACTAAAATGGGACCATAGATAGTTAACTTGCCTACCCTTGTGGAAATTGTAGAGTTGTCTCTAATTTTAAGTAGGTCGTAAATATACAATAGACTTACTGCAATTATTCCTATTCTAATTAATGCCTCCATCGGAAATAGATTTGGGATAGTGTTCTCTCCAAGTATGTTAAATGAATATACACTATCTCCCTCTAGGTACTTGTAGTATAGTTTTTCGTACTCATTGCTGTTTTCATTTACTAAGTCCATACCCATTTTAAGGGCGTAGATTTTAAAGTAGCTTCCGTAGACTTCTTCCTTTACCACGCCGTGTAGGGGACTTTCCACAAGGTAGTCCTGTAAAAATTCTATCCCATCCTCATCTCTAATAGTAAAGGCAGATTTTATCCTACCAGATTTCAATGCCCTTCCCAGTTCTTTTTCGTTTGGGAACTCTATAAATTTAAAGTAGCCATCTTTTTTTACCAGGTCCACTACAGTTTCTGTGGTAATGGAATTTTTTACAGTATCTAGTATTCCCGTAGTAATACTTGGATTTCTTCCATAGTTTGAGAGGATAAAGATAAGGACAAAGTAGAGAAGGGAGAGTATAAAAATTGGTCCCTTTAAAAATCTCTTTAAGAGTATAAAAAATTTCATCTTCTCCTCCTATAAGTTCCCATAAAAATTAGAGCTATATATACAACTAAAAGTAGTCCAATTTTTTTACCAACTATTAAACTTGCTCCAAGATTTTGTGGAAGTAGGTTAAATACCTTCTCAATAGGACTTGGAAGAATTTCTATGGGAATAATTATTCCAAGGGTAAGTAGACAGGTTAAAAATAGTCCAATTAATTTACTCTCTGTATTTTCTACCATGTACTCTGAAAGAAAGATGCCAAGACTTGCAATAAAAACTACTACGAGAAAAATTCCAAGTATACTAAATTTTAACTCCATATATTTTCCAAGGATGTAGATTAAAATTCCAATGGGAATATAACATAGAAGTATCCCTGTAAAATCAACTACTAGAGTTTCCATGGGAGAGTAGCCCTTTAAAATTAATGCCCTATTTATTTCTCTACGCTGCCTAGTCCAAAATTCACCTATGGGAATTAAACTTAAAAATAGTATTGCAACTATTGCCTTTCCCGTAAGATCACCTATTAAAAATCCACTACTATTACTTTTAAAAATACTATCTCGCTCTAAGGATGCCCTTAGTAGATTTTCATTTAGACTATCTCGTACGCTCTCTATTTTTGGTGAACTTTGCATATCCTCTGCGGCATATATGGAACTCTGGGCAGAGGCAAGTACCTCTGATGCACTCTTTGCAATTGAGGTAAAAATTATTCTCTCGTAGTAGGAGTTGCTTTTAAAATTTATAGTTGCACTTTCGTTTTCTCCCTTTAGTATTTTGTCTATAAAATCTTCCGGTACATCAATATATACATCTGCGTCAGAGATACTAAAGGGGAGGGGGGTTTCTTCAACTGTAATAAAACTACTAATAGAACTTTGGGAACGTACTAAATTTGTAAGTAGGGAATTTTTAAAGTCGCCGTCGTTATAGTGAATATGTACTTTAAAATTTGGAACGTCACTAGAAAAATAGACCTGAATATTTTTTAGCACTCCAAAGTATAAAATCACTCCACTAAAGAGTATAATTATTAAAATTTTTGGCAGTAGTTTAAGTTTTTCCAATAACAATATTTTTTTCATAGGTTAATTATACATTATTTTAAAAATATATTTAGTTGGGAGTGAATATTAAATCTTTATTACAAATATTTATAATAAGCCATACCTTTGGTACAATAGCCTTTGAGGTGTAAGATGAAAAAGTTTGGAATAATTTTCCTTTGTGTGGTACTACTAATTCCCAGTGGAATCTTTGCAACAAATTTAAAAGAGCCTGCTACGGAAATTACAGAGGTAGTAACTGCGCCAATAAGGGATCAAGATATATTAGTACCTACGTCTGAGGGAGTGCAAAAGGCTACATACGAAGAGGCAGTTAAAATAAGGGAGTATGAGAAGCAATCCCTAGAGACTTTAACGAAATCCTACCTTGTGGGAGATTTTGAAACGGGAAATATACTAGAGGCATACAATATAGATGAAGTGCGTGGAATGGCATCTATGTATAAATTAGTTGCAGTCTATAAAGTGATGGATAAGATGAAAGACGGGACAATAAATTTAAACGATATGGTAAAAATTGACCATGAAGCGGCAATACAAACTGGTTCAATTTATGAGGTAGGTGAAAATTCAGAGTACACTGTGGAATCTCTACTAGAGGCAAGTCTAGTAGTAAGTGGAAATGATTCAATAATTGCCCTTGCAAAGTATATCTCTGGTTCAACAGAGGAATTTGTAAAGTTAATGAATTTAAAGTGTAAGGAACTTGGTCTATTTAATGCGAAGATGGTAAATCCTACGGGACTAACTAATTATGAAATTGAGGACTATAATAAGATGACTACCAAGGAGATGTTTTTACTGACTAGGGCGTTAATAACAGAGTACCCAGAGGTATTAAAGATGAGCGCCAAGGATGGAATGGTTTCTCCAAAGACAGGGAAGATAATCTACGCAACAAATCCACTACTGGGAATAGTACCAGAAATAGATGGATTAAAAACCGGGTACACCAACGCTGCGGGAAGGTGTATTATTGCAACGGGAATTGAAAATGAAGTAAAGGGTCAAAGGGGAAAGCTAAGGCTAATAGGGATTACAACAGGCTCCTCAAATGATTGGAAGAGGTATGTTGCAAGTAGAAGGCTTATGGAAAATGCCTTTGCAAAGTACGATAACCTTGTACTATCAGACCCAGAAACTCCAGTAACGGAATTATTTATTGAGGATGGAAATCCACAAAAGGTAAAGGTATATCCAAAGGACCAGGATACATTTTTATGGAGTAAGGACGACGAGTTAAAGAAAAATATTGTCCTAAAGGAGGATTTAGTAGCGCCAATTCCACCAGGTACAGTTGTGGGAAATATATCCTATTTAAAAAATGGAGAGGAGATTTACTATACTGCCCTTGTAACCAAGGAAGAAGTTAGGGAACAGAGTATATTTATAAAATTACAGAAGTTATTTATTAGCGTGTTTAAAAATATAGAGAAGGCAGTAATTTAAAAATAGGGAGATTCTATTATAGATTCTCCCATTTTAATATTTACATAATCATTGACTTAATAGTGATTTAATTTTACAATATAAATATTGTTTCCGTAGCTCAGCAGGATAGAGCGTT
>CAYFUL010000090.1:0-3719 GCA_964346375.1 uncultured Peptoniphilaceae bacterium | reverse complement strand
TTGACTATCTTGACTCCATTGGATTTTTAGACGGGGTTCATATTATTGCTGCCCATTGTACCCATTTAAACGACCATGAAATTGACATAATTAAGAATAAGGACTTCTACCCTGTGTACAATCCTTCCTCTAATTTAAAGCTTGCCTCTGGCTTTGCTCCCGTTGATAAATTTTTAAAAGCGGGAGTAAAAGTTGCCCTTGGTACTGATAGCTCTAGTAGTAATAATAACCAAAATATCCTAGAGGAAATTCACATCGGCAGTATTGTCAATAAGGCTGTTAGTATGGATCCACTTGCTGTTCCTGCTGGTAGTGTTCTTAAAATGGCTACGATTAATGGTGCAGAGGCTCTTGGTTTTAAAAAGACTGGGGAAATTATTGAGGGTAATTACGCTGATTTAAATCTTTTTAATTTAGACAGTATTAATTTTACTCCAAGAAATAATTTAATCTCTGCTCTATGTTATTCTGCTGATAAGTCAGATATTAAGTTGGTAATGTGCAATGGAAAAATTCTCTACGAAGATGGAGAGTTCAAAACTTTAGATATTGAGAGAATTAAGTACAAGGTAAATGGAATTTTAAAGAGGATTGAGGGTTAGTATGGAAAAAAAAGTTGTTTATAGTGGAATTCAGCCATCTGGTTTACTTACTATTGGAAATTATATTGGGGCGCTTAGAAATTTTATTGGACTTCAAGATGAGTACGATTGTTTTTACTGCATTGTAGATATGCACGCAATTACTGTTCATCAAGAGCCAAAGGATTTAAGAAAAAATACCCTTGATATTCTTGCCCTATACTTAGCGGCAGGACTAGACCCTAGTAAAAGTACTATCTATATTCAGTCCCATGTACCTGCTCATACTGAGCTTGCATGGTTACTTAATACTATTACTGGTCTAGGTCAGCTTCAGAGAATGACACAGTTTAAGGATAAATCTCAAAAGGTAAAGGAAGTTGAGGCTGGGCTATTAAATTATCCTGTACTTATGGCGGCGGATATTCTTCTATATCAGGCAAGTTATGTTCCCGTAGGAGAGGACCAAAGACAGCATATTGAACTTACTAGAGATTTAGCTCAGAGATTTAATTCAAGGTATTCTGAAACCTTTACCATTCCAGAAATTTTAGCTCCAAAAGTTGGGGCAAGGATTATGAGTTTACAAGACCCTACTTCTAAAATGAGTAAGTCTGATACAAATTCTGATGGATATATTCTACTACTAGATAGTGAAGATGATACAAGGAAGAAATTAAAAAGAGCAGTAACTGATTCTCTTGGAGAGTTTAATTATTGTAATGAACAGGCTGGGCTTAAAAACCTTATAGATATTTACGCTGCCTTTAGTGGACTTTCCTCCGATGAAATTGTAAGTAAGTATAGTGGACTTGGGTACGGAGTTTTTAAAGAGGACCTTGGCGAAGTTGTAGTAGAAGGTCTTCGTCCATTAAGGGAGAAATTTAAAGATATTAGAAATGATAAGGAATACCTAGAGAGGGTATATAAAGAGGGAGCAGAAAAAGCAGCCTATACTGCAAGTAAAACCCTTCGCAAAGTCTACAAAAAGATGGGATTTATTCCTAGATAGTATTTGATTTGTGGGTATTTTAGTATATAATAAAAATAATTTTATATGACCATAAAAAAGAGGAGTAGCAGCTGGAATTTTATAGAGAGGTATCGTTTGGTGGAAGGTACTAGGTGAAAGTTGTGAAGGTAGCTTTTTTGTCATAGTGGGCGAAAATTAGTAGTCTACTACGCTTATCCCGTTAAGATATTAAGAGCATTATGAAAATATTAAGACCATTATGCTAAATTAAGGTGGTACCACGGCCCTCGTCCTTAGATGGACGGGGGATTTTTTTATGAATACAAGGAGGAAAGATGAGAGAGCTAAATAAAACTTACGATCCTAAGGATTTTGAAAAAAGACTCTATGATTTTTGGATGGAGAATGATTACTTTGTAGCAGAAATTGACGAAAACAAGAAGCCTTTTACAATAGTAATGCCCCCACCAAATGTAACAGGAAATTTACACATGGGTCATGCACTAAATAATGTTATACAGGATATTGTAATTAGATTTAAGAGAATGGACGGTTACTCTGCCCTATGGGTACCTGGAACAGACCATGCAAGTATTTCAACAGAGGCAAAGGTAGTTGAAAAGATTAAGTCTGAAGGAAAATCAAAGGAGAGCCTTGGAAGGGAAGCATTTTTAGAAGAGGCATGGGCTTGGACTAGAAAATACGGTGGAAATATTAAAAATCAGCTAAAAAAACTTGGAGTATCTTGCGACTGGTCTAGGGAGAGATTTACACTAGACGAAAATCTTTCAAGGGCAGTAGAGGAAGTTTTTATAGAACTTTACGAAAAGGGACTAATTTACAGAGGAGATAGAATAATAAACTGGTGCCCATCATGTAAGACTGCAATATCAGATGCAGAAGTTGAACATATAGAAGCAGATGGACATATTTGGACATTTAAATATCCACTGGAAGATGGAAGTGGATATATAGAAATAGCGACAACAAGACCAGAGACAATTCCAGGGGACTTAGCAATAGCAGTAAACCCTGAGGACGAAAGATACAAGGACTTAGTAGGAAAGTATGCCCTACTTCCAATAATGGACAATAAAAAAATTCCAATACTCGCCGATTCATACGTAGAGATGGAATTTGGAACAGGGGCTGTAAAAATTACTCCATCCCACGATATAAACGACTTTGAAGTAGGAGAGAGACATAATCTGGGACAGTACAAGATTATGGACGACTATGGATATTTAAATGAAAATGCAGGCAAGTACAATGAAATGGAAAGATTTGAAGCTCGTAAGGCAATAATCCAGGACTTTAAAAATCTAGGACTTTTTGTAGAAGAAAAGGATCATAATAACGCAGTAGGACATTGCGAGAGATGTGGAACGGTAATAGAGCCTATAATTTCAAAGCAGTGGTTTGTAAAAATGAAACCACTAGCAGAGCCAGCCCTAAAGGCATACACAGATGGAGAATTAAATTTAATTCCAGATAGATTTGGAAAAGTTTATATCCACTGGTTAGAGGATATAAAGGACTGGTGTATATCAAGACAACTTTGGTGGGGACATAGACTTCCAGTGTACTACGACTTAGATACAGGAGAGACAATAGTTTCCCGTACAGATCCAAGAAAGGAAAGTAAGTATGCAAATAGAAATATAGTACAAGATGAGGATACACTTGATACATGGTTTTCATCAGCACTATGGGCATTTTCAACACTAGGATGGCCAGAGGATACAGATGATTTAAAATACTTCTATCCAACAGACCTATTAGTAACTGGATACGATATAATCTTTTTCTGGGTAATAAGAATGGTATTTTCATCACTAGAGCAAATGGGAAGCATTCCATTTAAAGACGTATACTTTACAGGATTAATAAGAGATTCTCAGGGAAGAAAGATGAGTAAAAGTCTTGGTAACGGAATTGATCCACTGGAATTAATTGAAGATTACGGAGCAGATGCACTAAGATTTATGCTTGTAACAGGAAACTCACCAGGAAATGATATGAGATTTTTTATGGAGAGGGTTGAGACAGCAAGAAACTTTGCAAATAAACTATGGAACGCTTCCAGATTTGTATTTATGAATTTAGAGGACGACTTTGAGTCTGTTACACCAGATGTGGAAACACTAGAGGTAGAAGACAAGTGG
>CAYFUL010000089.1:3428-3793 GCA_964346375.1 uncultured Peptoniphilaceae bacterium | reverse complement strand
GGGCGTAGGAAATTTGAGAGGAGCTGTCCTTAGTACGAGAGGACCGGGATGGACAAACCGCTGGTGCATCAGTTGTACTGCCAAGTGCATAGCTGAGTAGCTAAGTTTGGAAGGGATAAGAGCTGAAAGCATCTAAGCACGAAGCCCCCCTCGAGATGAGATTTCCCAATAAGTAAGGCCCCTTTAAGAAAAAGAGGTAGATAGGCTCAAGGTGTAAGAGTAGTAATATTTTAAGCTAAAGAGTACTAATAGGCCGAGGACTTGACCACAGATTTGTAATTTTTAAATGTATCCGGTAACAATAGAAAGAGGGACACACCTGTATCCATACCGAACACAGAAGTTAAGCCACTTATCGTCGATGG
>CAYFUL010000089.1:0-3418 GCA_964346375.1 uncultured Peptoniphilaceae bacterium | reverse complement strand
ACTTGGTTGGTAACGACCTGGGAGAGTAGAACATTGCCGGTTTAAGCCTATAGAGTTTCTATAGGCTTTTTTTTACGCTTAAAGTGAAATCTAATGGTATAATATAGAAAAATATTTAAGGAGGATGTTATGAAGAAATCAATTTTATTAGCGGCGTCACTTGTACTACTTGTTGGATGTGGTGGTGGAGGAGTTGCTAAATCTTACACTGCTGGTACATACTCTGCTACTGCTGATGGATTTGGTGGACCAGTTCCTGTAGAAGTTGAGTTTGCAGAAGATAAGATTGTAGCAGTAAACGTTGGCGAAAACAGTGAAACACCTGATATTGGTGGAGCAGCTATTGCTGATTTAACTGCTAAAATTGTTGAAGCTGGAACTTACGAAGTTGATGACGTAGCTGGAGCTACTGTTACAAGTACTGCTGTTAAAACTGCTGTAAAAGACGCTATTGATCAAGCTTCTAAATAATTTAATATAGACTCATTAGACAACATTTATTGTCGTCTTTTTTCTTGTAATGGATTTTTAACTATACAAACTCTATTTTAATTGTTAGACTCTATTTGAGGAGAGATTATGAAATTTATAAAGAAATCTATTTTTTTAATTGTGTTAATTGTTTTAGGCTTCTACCTTCTTGGAGTCTATTTTTTTTCAATATACTTAATGCCAAATTCCTACGTTAATGGAAAGGATATGAGCTTTAAAAAAATTTCTGATATTGAAGAGGAATATGAAAATTCTTGGAATAATTTTACACTGACAATAGATGAGAGAAATGGCAATAATGAAATATTAAAGGCTAGTGATTTTGACTACTCTAATAAAATTATTAAGAGGGAAGATATTTATCAGCCCTATCCCTTCTGGTTTATCTATATGCTAGTTCATACAGACTATTCCATGAAAAATAATATTACCTATATCGAAGATAAGCTAGTAGATGTTATTAACAATTTTAAAATCTCAAAGGAAGCTCCCATTGAACCTACTAATGCCTATATTTCCTATAACGATGATAAAAATGAGTTTGAAATTATTTCTGAGGTCTATGGAAATATTTTTGATAAAGATAAATTAAAGAAGGAGATTGTACTTTCCTTTAATGAGGAGAGGAAAGTCTTAGATATGGAGGAACTAAATATTTATAGTTCTCCTAATGTTACCGCAGAAAGTGAAACTCTAATTAGCGAGTTAAATGAACTAAATAAACTTAGTTCCTTTGAAATTACCATTAATTTTGACGATAGGCAGGAAGTGCTAAAGGGATATGATTTAACTAGATTCTACCAACCTTCAGGAAATGGGGAGCTTGTTGTAAATATGGATTTAATTAAATCCTATGTTGATGAGCTTGCGTCTAAGTACGATACTTACAAAACCAATAGAATTTTCTACGCTACTGGAGTTGGCAATGTAAAGGTTGATGGTGGAATTTATGGTTGGCTAACTGATAGGGTGGCAACGGCTGAATTAATTGCTGAGACCTTAAATTCTAAGGAGAGTAAAACCATTGAGCCTGTCTATTCAAGAAAGGCAATGTCTAGAAAATCTAATGATATTGGCAACACCTATATTGAAGTGGACATTGCTAGACAACACGTATGGATTTATAAAGATGGAGTTCTTCTTGCCGAGACTGCAACTGTTACTGGAAATCCAAATACTGGTTTTTCTACTCCTACTGGTACTGGAGTTGTATGGTCTAAGGAAACCAATAGATATTTATCGGGAGAGGATTATAGTTCCTATGTAAACTATTGGATGCCTTTTAATTGGTCTGGATGTGGGCTACACGATGCCTCTTGGAGAAGTTCTTTCGGGGGAGATATTTATCTTACAAAGGGATCTCATGGCTGTGTAAATATTCCGCCTGGAAAGATGCCAGAGATTTTTTCAAATATTCAAACTGGTACGCCTGTAATAGTTTATAATTCTGTCACTCAAAAAGTGTAGACATTGTTAATTATTTATTGTATAATGTATATAGTCTTCAGGGCGAGGTGTAATTCCTCACCGGCGGTATAGTCCGCGAGTTCTTTTTGAACCGAGTTGGTGAAATTCCAACACCGACAGTATAGTCTGGATGAAAGAAGATTGCTATGCAATTTTGCCCTATTTTAATGGGGCATTTTTTATGCTCCAAATTTAGGAGGTATAAAATGAATAATGTAAGTGTAAGAGGAAGAAGTAATACTTTTTATATTACTAGAATTGCTGTACTAGGTGTTATTGCGTTTTTATTAATGTTTATTAAAACGCCACTGACTTTTGTTGCACCTTTCTTTATGGAAATGGATTTTTCTGATATGCCAGTTCTTATTGGTGCCTTTGCCATGGGTCCTTTGGCTGGAGTTGGAATTTCACTTATTAAAAATATTCTACATTTAGCTGTAACTAATACTCTTTTTGTAGGAGAGCTTTCCAATTTTATTGTTGGTTCTTCTTTTGCAGTAGTTGCTTCCCTTATTTATACTAGAAATAAGACATTTAAAACTGCTATTGTTGGACTTGTTTGTGGTACTTTAGCAATGAGTTGTCTAGCTGTACTTTCAAATTATTTTATAGTATTTCCACTTTATGCAAATACAGGTATTATGCCAATGGATAAAATAATTGAAATGGGTTCACTTATTACTGGAAAAATTGTAAATCTATGGACTATGATGTTGTACTCTGTACTTCCATTTAATCTTATTAAAGGTTCACTCGTATCCTTTGTAACGATTTTGGTGTATAAAAGAGTTAGTAAATATTTACACAGATAAAATAATCCCCTTCCTTCGAAGGGGAATTTTTTTATAGTAGTTGTGGGTCATTTTCCCATGAAATTAAATCCTCTGGGTTTTCTACATTGGTATTTCTTCCTTCTGGTGGAAGATCCTTTGCAGTTTCTGGGTCTGCTGGTTTTGTAGGGATATTTTTATCTGTATCCCTTGCATTTCCCTTCGCCCATTCTTCTCGTGATGTTGCATTATTTGGTTCTAAATCCACTGTACTAATTTCAATGCCAAGTGCCTTTGCAACTCCCTCTCCGTATTTTGGATCTGCAGCATAGCAATTTCTAATATGGCGATGTTTTATTTGAAGGGTAGAATCTCCCATTGCCCTTGCTGTATTTTCACATAGTACAAGTTTTTGCTCATCTGTCATTGCATTAAATAGTAGTCCTGGCTGTGTATAGTAGTCGTGGTCATCCTCTCTAAAGTCATATCGCTTAGTCATTCCTCCATTATCACTTGGTATTTCAAGAGATGGGTCGTCTTGCCAAGCTCCATAGGAATTTGGAGAGTAGTGAACTTCTGAACCCTTATTTCCATCAACTCTCATTACTCCATCTCTATGGTAGTCATGAGGATTTGCAACTCCCTGTGGAGAGTTTACAGGTATTTGGTGATGGTTTACGCCTAGTCTA
>CAYFUL010000088.1:0-3856 GCA_964346375.1 uncultured Peptoniphilaceae bacterium | reverse complement strand
TTTTTGAAAAGAAAATGAAACTTGCAAATTGCAAAACTATGTCCCACTTTCTTAGGAAATGTATATTAGAAAAAGAAATTTATGTAGTAGATTTAGAGCCATTTAGAAACCTACAATGGCTACTTTCAAATGCAACAAATAATATAAATCAGATTGCAAAAGCAACTAATACAACTGGAGTTATTTACAAGAATGAAATCGAATCAATGAATAAACAGATAGAAAAGTTATCAAAAGAAATATGGCAGATCCATTCCCTTCTTCTTAAATTTGAGTAAAATTTCTATCAAAATTTTATTGTACTCGATTGAATAATATCTTAATAAACCAATATTTCTTCAATAACCACATTAGGTTTCATGCGAACTTTAGTGAGAATATACTAATTCCCCAGCACTGACAAAGTTTATAATACTTCGACTTTTGTAACTTATGGTAGGGGTGAATTGTCCTGGTCTCCGTTACGTTAAGCCTGCGTTTTATTACAATTGTATTCCATGATACTGACGCCCTACCATAATTCTATTTTGAAACAATTGCATTATATCCCCACAATACCAATGATATTACGTTATATGAATTAAAACAAATAATGCCCTATCCTAGGGCATTATTGTTATCATAGAGTTTAGTCCGTATTTCGGTCCGTCTCTTCTTGATGAGTGTAAACTTTTTGAGGTATATGTTGATTTTCTACATACCTCTATTTTTTTTGGGTCTATTCCACATTCCAATAGCAGGGATCTATTTGCGTCTACCATACTTAAATGGTACTTCTCTCCCTTTTTGTAGAAAAAGCTATCCCTCTCCTTAAAGTTTGAAAATGCGTCGTATACTTCCCCTCCCACTTCGTAGGAATCTATATCAATACTGGGCCCTATATAGGCTACTAAGTCCTTTATTTTACAGTTAAAGTCCTCTTTCATCATCTCTATTGCTCGCCTTGAAATTCCCTTAACCGTTCCTTTCCAGCCAGAGTGGACTATTGCCTGTACTGATTTTTTTGGATCGTATATTACTATTGGTGAACAGTCTGCAAATTTTACCATAAGGGCAATTTTTTTCTTATCTGTAATCAGCCCATCTGTTTCAAAAAATATTCTCCCAAATACAAATCCATATCCATTTCGCCCGTCGGCATACTCTATATTATCTCCATGTACTTGGTACGCCGTATAGGTTTCCAAGGGAACTACTCCCAGTTTTTTGTAGATGTCCTCTACATATTCTACTACCCTATCTCCCTCTTTTTTGTAGGAGATGCTGTACTCCGACCCTGATATATAATTAATAAGTCCATATTTTTCTAGTAATTTTGATTTCATATTTCACTCCCAATATTATTTTACCCCAATGTACCATTATGGTAAGATAATTCTATGATTATTATAAAAAATATAAAACTTCCTGTCCAACAGGAGGACAGGCTTAAAAATACTATTGAAAAAATTATAAATAGAAAAGATTTTACCTACGAAGTCTATAAGAGAAGCCTAGACGCAAGGAAGAACTTAATTTACAACTACCAAGTCCTTGTAGAATGTAAGGGAGAGGAGCAACTTATTAAGAAAAAGGACATAGACTTCTTTTCAAAACCAACTCTTGAAATTTTACCAGTTGAACCGGAAAATAAATCTACCATAGTCGTTGGAGCAGGGCCTTGTGGAATTTTCGCTGCCTATGTTCTTGCGAAAAATGGAGTAAAGGTAAAGGTTATAGAAAAGGGCTACGACGTAGACACTAGAAAAAAAGACGTGGAGGAATTTTGGAATACTGGAAATTTAAAAGAGGACTCTAACGTACAGTTTGGAGAAGGGGGCGCAGGTACTTTCTCCGACGGTAAACTTACCTCTCGCTCAAAGGACCAGCGCATGGAATTGGTAAAGGAAGTTTTTGTAAAATATGGCGCTCCCGAGGAAATTCTATACGAATCAAAACCCCATGTAGGTACGGATTTGTTTATAGATATTGTTCGAAATATTCGAAACGGAATAATAGAAATGGGTGGCGAATTTTACTTTGGGGAAAGTGTAGAGGAGTTAATCTATAAAGATGGAAGGGTTAAAGGAGTAAAGACTACAAAAAATACCCACTACGCAGAAAATATTATCCTTGGAATTGGAAACTCCTCTAGGGATTTATTTACCTATCTTTCAAAACATATAGCAATAGAATCAAAGCCATTAGCCGTAGGATTTAGAATAGAACACGCTCAAGATATGTTAAATAATGTACAGTATAAGGAGAACTCAGACTTTGGAAGAATTTCCCCTGCAACATATATGTTAACTGCAAAGACCTCGGTAGATTTAGGAGTATATACCTTCTGTATGTGTCCAGGGGGAATGGTAATAAATGCAAGCTCGGAAAAAGATCACCTAGTTGTAAATGGAATGAGCTACCATGCGCGAGATGGAAAGAACGCAAATTCTGCAGTAATTGCCACAATAGACAGTAGCATTTTCGGCGACCATCCCCTTGGTGCAATGGAGTTTCAAAGAAAATGTGAGAAGAAGGCTTACGAAATAGGGGAAGGATTTTTAGCCCCAGTGCAAAGAGTAGAGGACTTTATAAAAAATGTACCAACGACGAAGCTGGGAAGTATAGAACCGACGGTAAAACCGGGATATGTACTTGCAAATCTAAGAGAAATATATCCAGAGAAAATAAATACAGCCATCTGTGAAGGATTATACGAAATGGATAAAAAACTACATGGCTTTATAAATAAGGACGCAATACTTACGGGAATAGAATCAAGATCCTCAAGCCCAATAAGAATACTAAGGGATGAAAAACTAGAGTCTATAACGTTAAAAGGACTATACCCACTAGGAGAGGGCGCAGGATACGCAGGAGGAATAATGTCCTCTGCCCTAGACGGAGTAAAGGGCGCAATAAGTATATTGGAGAGAGAAAAATGTTAAATATTGTACTATACGAACCAGAAATTCCCCATAACACAGGGGCAATAGCGAGAAGTTGTGGCTTAACAAATACAAGGCTACATTTAATAAAACCCCTTGGGTTTTCCATAGACGATAGAAGTTTAAAAAGGGCAGGGCTAGATTATTGGCACCTAGTCGATATAAGTGTGTACGGAAAAATTGAGGATTTATTTCAAAAATATCCCGAGGGAAATTTTTATATGTCTACAACAAAAACAGAAAGACTCTACACAGAAGTAGAGTATAAAGACGAGGACTTTATAGTATTTGGACCGGAGACGAGAGGACTTCCCATGGACTTAATAAATAGGGATATGGAAAAATCCATACGCATACCTATGCTAAAGGACTTTGGACGAAGTTTAAACCTTGCCAATGCTGCGAATATAGTCTTATTTGAAGCGTTAAGACAAAATAATTTCTTTGACCTAAAATAAAAAAGAGCAACTGCATTTTCAATTGCTCTCTCTATTTTTTTACTTACCTTTTACTTCGGCTTCGATCTTTTCCATTTCTGCCTTAAATTCTGGGCTCATTATTGAAATAAATGATGCTGTATCTACTTGTGTAAATTCAACTTCAAAACCAAAAGTTTCTGATAAAAATCTTAGTGGTACAAGAGTTCTACCATCAACTATTTTTGTTGCAACGTCTAGTTTAACTTCTTTTCCATTAACCTTTGCTACGTCGCTACCTATTGTTAGTACAACTTCATTGTCGCCTTTTTTAGAAGTAACTGTTTGAGCTTTTTCGTCCCATTTTACTTCTGCGCCTAATTTTTCAAGTAATGCTCTATATGGTACTAGAGTTCTTGAATTTTCAATTATTGGCTCTACGTCAAAGTCTACTATTTCTCTGGTAGTTGTTCAAATAGGGTTCCTGGGCTGATTTCCCCTTCTTCGTCTCCT
>CAYFUL010000087.1:0-3933 GCA_964346375.1 uncultured Peptoniphilaceae bacterium | reverse complement strand
CTCGGCAAAGGCTAAAAATTCCAAACTCGCCCTACGGGCTCAGACATGGAATTTTTTTAACGCCTTTACCTCGAAAACAACGTGGGATGCAAATATTATTACAATAATAAATTTTTTTCTCCGAGAATCTTTTATTTTGAAATTAAGTTACAATGCATTTGAATTTTATAACATCGGTATAAAAAACGAATTGCAAAATATTTTTTACAATATATTTCCTGAAATATACCAATAAATTAAAATTATTGTAAAATTTAAAAATGATATAATAACACCAGGAGGCATTATGGGAAGATATATTAATTTTAACGACTACTTTACTAAAATATTTGGAGGAAAAGTTGTAAAGCTTTCCCTTGACGGTGGATGTAGCTGTCCAAATCGTGATGGTACCCTTTCTACTAAGGGATGTATTTTCTGTTCAGAAAGGGGCAGCGGAGATTTTGCGGCAAATCCAAAGGACTCTATTTTAAATCAAATCGAATCTCAAAAATCACTCCTTAAAAAATGGAATGGCAAGTACTTTATCGCCTACTTCCAAAATTTTACCAATACCTACGGAGATATTTCTCGCCTTAAAAATCTCTACAATAGTGTTTTAGAAATTCCAGGTATTGTTGGAATTTCCATTGCAACTCGTTGCGATTGCCTTGGTGATGATGTACTGGATCTACTCTGTGCACTAAACCGAAAAACTTTTCTATGGCTTGAACTGGGTATGCAAAGTTCCAATGAAAATACTATTAAACTCATTAACAGAGGTTACTCCCACAAGATCTTTGACGAAAGAGCTAGGGAACTTAAAAAACTTGGGATAAAATTTCTCCCCCATGTTATCTTTGGCCTACCCTATGAAACTAAATCGGATATGGTAAATTCCATTGAATACGTTAAGGACTTGAATCCCTTTGGCATTAAAATCCAGTCCCTATATATTCAATCTGACTCTCCCCTTTACAATTTTTATCTAGAAAAAAAATTCCCCCTTCTTTCGAAAGAGGAATATGTACATCTTGTATGTGATGCTATTGAAAGTATACCTAAAGAAATTGTATACCATCGTCTTACTGGAGATGCAGATAGGAGTAAACTCATTGCTCCTAAGTGGAGCGCCGATAAACTCTCTGTCCTCTCCTCTATTGAAAAGGAATTAAAATCTCGAGGGCTTCCCCTACTCTAGCGCCCAATTTCTAGAGTAGGCAACCGCCTTTTTCCATCTCCCAATTTTGTACCTTCTCGTACTCTCCTCCATACTTGGAGTAAATGATCTATCTAGGGTATTTAATTCCTTTAACTCTTCTAAACTCTTCCAGTATCCAACGTGAAGCCCTGCTAAAAATGCAACGCCTTGTGCCGTAGTTTCTATTGTCTTTGGACGAAGCACTTCTCTATTTAGAATATCCGCTTGAAATTGCATTAAAAAATTATTTGCACAGGCTCCCCCGTCTACCTTTAGACTTTTTAATTGAAGTCCCGACTCTTCTGCCATAGTTGTAAGTACGTCATTGGATAGATATGCAATGCTCTCCAGTGTTGCACGAATTAAATGGTACTTGTTTGCACCTCTAGTAAGTCCTAAAATCGTACCCCTTGCATACTGATCCCAATATGGCGCGCCAAGTCCAGTAAATGCCGGTACAAAGTAGACGTCGTTAGTATCTTGTACTTTTGTAGCCATGTACTCTGAATCATCAGAGGTATCCAGTATTTTTAACTCGTCCCTTAACCACTGAATTGAAGAACCTGCTACGAAAATGGACCCCTCTAATGCGTAGTTCACCTCATTATTTAATCCCCATGCAATAGTTGTAACCAGTCCATTATTTGAAATGGTATGCTCATCTTTTATATTCATTAGTAAAAATGCACCGGTGCCATAGGTGTTTTTCGCCTCTCCCCTTTCAAAGCAACATTGTCCAAAAAGGGCTGCCTGTTGATCTCCAAGGATGGAGTTAATGGGAATCTCCCCGCCAAAATATCTGGACTCACTCTTCCCAAAGTCGTAGGCAGAATCTACAACCTCTGGCAACATTTCCCTTGGGATATCCAATAGTTCCAGTATTTCCTCGTCCCACTTTAACTCAAAAATATTATAGAGCATGGTCCGAGATGCGTTGGAGTAATCTGTATAGTGGCACTTTCCACCAGTTAGCTTCCAAAGAATAAAGGAGTCCACCGTTCCAAAGAGTAGGTCCCCATTTTTTGCCCTCTCCCTTGCTCCTTCTACATTATCTAGAATCCACTTTAATTTTGTAGCACTAAAGTATGCGTCGATGATTAATCCAGTTTTCCTTTGGAAAAATTCTGTAAGTCCCTTTGCCTTTAATGAGTCGCAGTATTTTGAAGTCCTTCTACATTGCCAAACTATTGCGTTGTAAACTGGCTCTCCCGTATTTTTATCCCATACTATAGTGGTTTCCCTTTGGTTTGCAATTCCAATTGATGCTATTTCATTTGCAGTTATCCCCGCCTTTACCATTGCCTCTACGCAAACTCCAATTTGTGTAGACCAAATTTCATTTGGGTCCTGTTCAACATATCCCGGCTTTGGAAAATACTGTGTAAATTCCTTTTGAGCCTTTGAGATAATTTCTGCATCTCTATTAAAAATAATGCACCTATTTGAAGTGGTGCCTAGATCTATTGCCATTATGTACTTTTCCATAAATCCTCCTTAGTTTAATTATAACAGTGATTATGAAATTCGTCATTATGGTATAAATTAATGGGAGGTACTTATGAATTTTTATACTAAGGCGAAAGATATTAATAATGAAACGGTAGAACATAGACGAGAAATACATGGTTTTGCAGAATTAAACTACGCCGTAGATAATACTGCTGCCTATGTACGAAAAAAACTAGAGAGCTGGGGCTACGAGGTAAGGGAAATTATAAAGAATGGTCTTGTAACAGAGGTAGGTAGTGGAGAGAGAACTCTCGCTCTACGAGCAGATACAGACGCTCTACCAATGGTAGAGGAGACAGGGCTACCTTTTGCTGCGACAAATGGAAATTTTCACGGCTGTGGACATGATTTGCATACAGCAATGTTACTAAGTGCAGCAAAGATTTTAAAGGAGAACGAGGATAAATTAAATGCCCGTATTAGAATTTACTTCCAACCGGCAGAGGAATTTATTCATGGTTCAAGGGATATGGTAGAGGCTGGACTTCTTGATGGAGTAGACAATGCAGTAATGTTTCACGTTGACTCTCAACTTGAAGAGGGAGTATATGTAAAAGACGGAGAGATGGCAACGGCAAGTAAAAACTTTAGAATTACCATTAAGGGAAAGGGCGCCCATGGGGCAATGCCTGAAAATGGAGTGGACTCTGTGTATATTGGAGCCCATATTGTAATTGCCCTAAGTGAATTAACTGCAAGGGAAGTTTCCTTTAGAAAGGGAGGCGTACTAACTACTAGTCATTTTAAGGGAGGCTCTGCGCCAAATATTATTGCCGATGAAACTGTAATCGAAGGAACTCTACGCTCCTACAATATGGAAACTGTGGAATATATTAGCAATAGAATCGTAGAGGTTTCAAAGGGAATTGCAAGTACCTTTAGAGCAAGTGCAGAAGTGGAATTCTTAACAGATACTCCAGCAATTGTAAATGACAAGGAGCTTGCAGATTTTATAAAGGATGCCTTAATGGACGAGGACTACCCTGTTTATCCAGCAGAGGCAATTACGGCAACAGATGACTTCTCCGAAGTAAGTACAAGAGTTCCATCTGTAATGATGATGTTGGGGGTAAAGGCAGGAGAAAATCCATACCCATTACACCATCCAAAGGTGTTATTTAACGAGGAGTCAATGAGCGTAGGAGTAGCAGCATTTGTAAAAATTGCATTATCGTACAAGTAGTTGAGCGAAAAATAAAGTAGGTGCAAATATTCAAATTGCACCTATTTTTTATGTACAAATA
>CAYFUL010000086.1:0-4296 GCA_964346375.1 uncultured Peptoniphilaceae bacterium | reverse complement strand
ATTTCAAGGGCATTTACTGGTGAACGTTCCATTGCTTGTAAATAATCAATTTTATCTATTTTTGACCAGTCTATACAAACTTTCAGATTCTTTTTTAGAATTTGGTCAAGCCATATTCTAGTTGCCCTTCCATTTCCCTCTCTAAAGGGATGAGCAACATTCATTTCAAAGTATTTTTCTATTATTTCATCAAAATTATTTTCTGGCATTTGTTCTATTATTTCAAGGTTTTGATTTAGAAATAGTGTTGGTGCAAATCTAAAATTACCCTTGGCTAAATTTACTGTCCTTATTTCTCCGGCAAAGTCAAATATATTTTGAAATAAATATTTGTGAATTTGTTGAAGTCCTTTTGTCGTTCAAACTTCAATTTTATCAATTATTAATTTATCCCACAGTTCAATTGAGCGTTTTTTTGATAATAATTCCTCATCTTTCATTTTGTTTCCCCTTGAATATATTTTTCCTAAATTAACTTCTCCATTAATTTTAGAATAAAGTTATAAATTCTTTCTGTTGATGAAATGGATAGACATTCGTCGGGAGTATGGGCTCCTCGAATATTTGGTCCTATGGAAATTATATCTATGTCTGGATATTTTTCATAGAAAACTCCACACTCAAGTCCACCATGGGTAATTTCCACCTTTAAATCCTTTTTGTACATCTCTCTATAAAGTAGGAGTGCAATTTCTCTTAGGTGGGAAGTTTCTCTATACTCCCATGTTGGATAGGAATTTCCAAAGGAATATTCTACGCCATATTTTTTTGAAATCTCTGTAAATTTTTCAACTAACTCCTCCTGCTTTGCATTTGCTGATGAACGAATAGATACCTCGATGGTAAATCTATCCATTAATTTTTTTACTATTGCAAGGTTACTTGAACTCTCTACAAACTTCTTCCCACCAGTATATGAATTTACTCCAGTAGGAATTTCTAATAAATACTTTGCAAAATCCTTTGTACTTTCTCTACTTAGTCCAGTATCTCCAGTGGAGGGTACTACTTCAATTGAAAGCTCTCCTTCTACACTTCCATACTTCTCCAAAATTTCCTCTACTAATTTTTCTGGAGAGGTTTCCATTGCGATTTTAATACTTCCCATTCTTGGTATGGCATTGTGTTTAGTTCCAGAATCAAAATCTATAAGACAGCCCTCTGATTTTTCCATAAAATCTGCCATTATCTTAATTATATTTCCCCTATTGCTGTCAATTTCCATGCCAGAGTGTCCGCCAAGTAGTCCTGAGAAATTTACTGTATACACCGATAAATCTTCTGGTATTGTTTCTAATGAAAAGATAAATTGACCAATATACTGTATTCCTCCTGCGGAGCCTGCCGTTAAGACTCCTTCGTCCTCAGAGTCCACATTTATTAAGTATTTTCCATTTAAAATATTTTCACTAATGCCATTTGCTCCTGCCATAGTAGTTTCTTCTGAAGTGGTAAATACCGCCTCAATTGGTCCGTGTTTTAAACTACTATCCTCTAAAATTGCAAGGATTATTCCAAGGGCAATACCATTATCTGCACCAAGGGTGGTATTGTATCCCTTAATAATATCTCCCTCAACAAGTAGCATAATTGGATCAGTATTAAAATCATGGGTTGAATCAGCACTTTTTTCAGGTACCATATCCATATGTCCCTGAAGAATTATTACCGGGGAAGTTTCGTATCCAAGACTTGCTGGTTTAAAAATAATTACATTTCCAAATTCATCTTGAATAGTTTTTAGTCCCAAGCTATTTCCTGTATCTCTTAAATAATTTGAAATCCCTTCCTCATTTCCAGATGGTCTTGGAATATTTGAAACCTCTTTAAAATAGTGAAATACTCTCTTAGGTTCAATCATTACAACTCTCCTTTGCTATGTTTTTACAAATTGAAATTATGGTATTCATAGAGGCAACCATTGATGAAATTGGAATAAACTCATATCTGCCGTGGAAGTTATATCCCCCAGTAAAAATATTTGGACATGGCAGTCCCATAAATGAAAGCCTTGCACCATCTGTACCACCACGAATTGGCTCAATAATAGGTTCAATTCCAATATCCTTCATGGACTTTTCTGCAAGTTCAACGATATGGTAATTTTTCTCTATAATCTCCTTCATATTGTAGTAGGAATCTCCAGTTACAATTGTGGCAATATTTCCATATTTTTCGTTTATTTCATCCACAGATTTTTGTAGGAGTTCTTTTTTCTCATTAAACTTCTCCATGGAGTGATCCCTAATAATAAATTTTAGAGTGGTTTTTTCTACGCTGCCCTCTAAATTTTGTAGCATAAAAAATCCCTCGTACTTTTCAGTATTTTCTGGTCGTTCGTTCGCTGGTAATTTATTTATAAGTTCTACTGCAACGTTCATGGAATTTATCATTATCTCCTTTGCAGTTCCAGGGTGTACATTTTTTCCAATTATTTCAATATTTGCCCATGCAGCGTTAAAATTTTCATACTGTAATTCTCCAAGAGGTCCACCATCTACTGTATATGCAAAGTCTGAAAAATTATCTACGTCAAATTCCTCTGCACCATTTCCAATTTCCTCATCAGGTGTAAAGGCAATTTTAATAGTTCCGTGTTTTACATCTGGATTTTCTAAAAAGTATTCCATTGCAGTTACTATTGCAGCAATTCCCGCCTTGTCATCTGCTCCAAGGAGGGTATCTCCACTTGTAGTAATAAGTTCCTCACCAACTAAGTCCTTTAAAAATGGAAAATCCGATTCCTTAATGGAGTAGTTTTCATTTAGTACAATATCCCCTCCAGAATACTTTATTATCCTTGGCTCTACATTAATGGCAGTTAAGTCCTCTGCAGTATCTAAATGGGAAATAAAACCCACTGTAGGAGTTTCTACGTCTATATTTGATGGGAGAGTTCCATATACATATCCATTGGAGTCTTGGTATACATTATCCAGCCCCATAATTATCATCTCGTTTTTTAACATCTCTCCTAATTTTATCTGTCCTCCAGTTGAGGGCATGGTCCTAATTGTAGAGTCTGACATGGTGTCAATTTTTACATACTTTATAAATCTATTAACTAATGAATCCATAATTCCTCCTTTTAAAATAGTATACTATATTGAGAAAAAGTATGATACTATACAATTATTTAGGATAGATTTTTGATTTGGAGTTGATTTTATGAAGATTGGAATAATTGGCGGAGGAGTAAGTGGCATGGCACTAGGTACTATGCTAGGAGAATTTGCCACAATTTTAGAAAAAAATGATAGGGTAGGGAAGAAACTACTTGCTACGGGAAACGGCAGGTGTAATTACACAAATGTATCAGTTGGATTTTCCAACTACCATTCTGAAAATCCAATTTTTTTTAAAAAGGCAATAGAAAATTTTTCCAATAGGGAAACCATAGAATTTTTTGCGAATTTAGGACTGCTTTCCACAACTGAACCAACTGGAAAAATCTATCCAGTTACATTACAGGCAAGTAGTGTATTAAATCTATTTCTAAGGGAACTAGCAAATAGAAACGTAAATATTAAAACTGCCTACAATGTAAAGAGTATTAAGAAGAAAAATAGTGGGTTTTTAATAAATAATGCCGACTATTACGACGTAGTAGTAGTTGCCACTGGAGGAAAATCTATGCCAAACTCTGGGTCTGATGGAAGTGGATATAAGCTTCTTGAAAAACTAGGTCACAGTACAACTAAAACCTTCCCGGGAATTGTGCAGCTAAAATTAGACTCTCCCTACTTAAAACATCTATCTGGTGTAAAAGTTCAAGGGATAGTAAAGCTACTAATTGATGGCGAAATTAAAATGGAAGAGGAAGGGGACTTACTATTTACAAACTATGGAATATCTGGTCCACCAATTTTAGATATTTCCAGGGAAGCATCCCTTGGAATTTTTAACAATAGTGAAGTCTATATTTCCATGCCTATTATAAATAATCTAAAGGTAAATGAAGATGACCTTCTCAATCAAATTTACAAGTTCCCATATTTGACAATAGAGGAATTTTTAATGGGACTAGTTCATAAAAAATTTATCCACTATATTTTAGATACATTGAAGTTAAATAAAAACACTACCATTGATGGTTTAAATGGTTTAGAATATAAAAAAATTATAGACTTACTTCTACATTCCAAGTTTAAAGTAGTAGGTTCAAATGGATTTGGAGCATCTCAAGTTACCTGTGGAGGTATAGATACGAGAGAGGTAAACCCAAGTACTATGGAATCAAAACTGGTAAAGAACCTATATATTATTGGAGAGGTTTTAGATGTTGATGGAGATTGT
>CAYFUL010000085.1:0-4333 GCA_964346375.1 uncultured Peptoniphilaceae bacterium | reverse complement strand
TTGTGGTTTAGCGGGTATTCCCTCCCACTTAAGCTTTAATTATTTGACTAAAATCGAGTTCTACGCTGGTATCCCTTCCAAACATTGAAATAGATACCTTGATTTTCTTCTTTTCGTAGTTAAAACCTTCAATTGTGCCGACAAAATCATTAAATGGTCCGTTAATAATCTTAACCATTTCCCCAACTTCGTAATTTGAAAAAATATCCTTGTCTTCCATTACACCTAGGTTTAGAACCTCTTCATCAGAAAGAGGAACTGGCTTTGACCCAGGTCCAACAAACCCAGTAACACCCCTTGTATTTCTTACAAGGTACCAGGATTCGTCGTTCATAATCATCTTAACCAGAACATATGAGGGAAACATTTTACGCTCTTTAACCTTGCGCTGACCCTCTTTATTTTCCACATACTCCTCCATGGGTACACGAATATCGAAAATTAAATTCTCCATATTTCTATTGGCAACCATGGCGTCCATATTGGCCTTAACTTTATTTTCATGTCCTGAATAAGTATGAATAACATACCATTTAGCTAGTTTTTCTAGCTCTTCTCTATTATTCTCCACAGACATTTCTTAACCTATAATAAGTTTTAAAACTTGGTGAACAATCCAGTCAAAACCTGCAAGTAATAGAGAAAATAGGATGCTTGTTACAATTACAATAATTGAGTAATTAATAATTTCGGACTTTGTAGGCCAAACTACCTTTTTAAATTCGGATCTAACTCCTCTTAAGTACTTACTAGCACTTTTAGTATCTTCCTTCTTTACAGCATTTTGTTTAGCCATTTTAGCCTCCCTTACTTGGTCTCCTTATGTGGAGTGTGATCCTTACAGAATTTACAATACTTCTTTAGCTCAAGTCTTTCAGTAGTATTCTTTTTGTTTTTGTAGGTCACATAATTTCTTTGCTTACACTGTGTACATTCTAGTACAACTCTGTCTGCCATTAAAAAACACCTCCTGATCCATATAAAAAAGAACCTTGACGGTTCTTCTTCTCAATGGTTAATTCTGTTAAATTATAATTGAATATACTAAATTTGTCAATTAATTTATTTGAAAGTATTTCCATTTGTACAAGCTCAAAATTAAAAATCCCCTTGTAAAATCAGTATTTTAACAGTTTAAGTGCTATAATAGAATAAAAGGAGGATCTTATGGACGAAAGAGAAAAGCGAAGACGACAACGACTAAGGCGACAGAAGATGATGAGGCGAAGGAGAAGGACTGTACTTGTACTCTTTGTAATAATTGTGCTTATAATAATTTTTGCAGTAAGGTCATGTAGAAAATCTCCAGCGCCAAAAGATACAACACCAAGTACAAATACAACTAATAGAGAAAATACTACGACTAATAATACGCCAGCAACAATAGAAAATTTAAACTTTGCCCTTGGAACAAATTCCTACCATGTTGAGGAACTAGTAGTTACATATGGAGAAGTAAATGAAAATGATATAGACGAGCAAAGTGTATATACAGTAAAAGATATTAAGGTAAAGGACGATATACTACTATACCTTGTGGAAAATCTAGTAAGCGAAACTGTACCTGAGGATGATGTGGAAGTACCAGAGGATAAGTATATGGAAATTTCCCTAAGAAATGATGCATATTTAAAGGTAAAAGACGGTGCAACAGTGTCCTTAAATGGTAGCGATAGAATTTACACTCCAGTATACCTATACGATAAAAACCCAGAGAACAATATGTCAACATTAAAAAATATCTACTATACAAAATCGCCAATAAAGGACGATATACAAAAAATACTAAAAGAGGGAAATATTACACCATCACCAAATACATTAGGTAACTAAAAATGGAGGGGACATGTTTGATTTTTACTATAGAAATAGACTCCATAGAGCTTTGTCTTGGATAGAAGTAAAAAAGGGAGAGTATTTAATCCTTGCGGTGGACTACTTTGCAAATAATGTATATTTAAATTCAAGTACAATACCAGAGATTTATTTAGACTACATTGCAGAAAATACTATTCCATTAATTCACGAGGAATATACCAGTGAATTAAAATTAACATCAGACATAGCAGAAATAGAAAATATTATTCCAGAAAATGTGCCCTTTGAATACCTGCTAAATAAATACCTGTTTTTAAAAAGTCTGCCCTTTGAAAACAACTACTACGAAGAAAAATTACTAGACCAATTAAAGTTAAATATACTTCCCCAACTAGAACATAAAAAATCTCTAGATGGAAGTTCAAAAACCTACCAACTAAAGGCGAAGGAAGTGGAGAAACTAATTAAAGAATATGGACTGGAATTTTTAAAGGACTATGTAAAATTTTTAAGGGTAAAATCCTACGAGAAGATGAGTTTTGTAGAATTAATAAGGGAGAAAAAAATACTGGAATATGCCATAAGTAGAAATGATTGCAGTAGCCCATGCCTACCTACAAAGGACCCAAAGGATCTGCGAGACTACCACTTGGCAATAAGTGTACTCTTGGAATTTAAAGAGGACATATACCTAGGGGAACTCCTTGGAATTTTTCGAGAGCCACTGGAAATAAATCCATACAATACCAATTTTTATGAATACGAAAATTCACTAAAACACAGAACTATATTTCAAATATGCCCCTGTGCAATGGATTTATATAATACGCCATACTATGAAAATTTAAAGATGGATACGGGATTTATAAAAGGAGAAGTGGCAGAAATACATAGAGATGATTTTGAACTCCTCTCATACCATTTATTAGACTTAATAGAGGAACTGTTAGAGGAATTAAGTGAGCTTGAAAGTAAAGTACTTACTCAAAATCTAAACAAGGCATTAATTCACTACGACAAGACAGGATTTATATCCTACTTCGTAAAAAAATTATATTCTAGAATTGAAAAATGATTTTTTAAAAAGACATATTAACCAAAAAATTAAGGGCACCATTTGGTGCCATTTTTTATTTTCTAAATAATAAACCCTTTTTACTTTCCTTCCATGGATTCAATTATAGCATCTGCAAGAGATTTCATATCTGATTCATTTGCTTCGTTTAACGCTGTATTTAATGTTACTCTCTCATTTAATACGTCCATTAGTTTTAGATTCTCATCTAAAAATTCTTCCATCTTATCTCCCACTGTGCATGCCCATGTTCTATTTTCCATTATTGCCACTGTTCTATTTTGTACATTTAGTGCCTCTAAATCGTGGATATAGTTCTTCATTAGTGGATATACTCCTAGATTATAGGTTACTGATGCTAGGACTATATGGGAGTATTTAAATGTTTCTGAGATTAATGTTGATATATGTGTATTACTTACGTCATATACTTTTACATTGGTCATTCCCTTTGCACATAGTTCACTTGCCAATGCCTGTGCTGCAAATTCTGTATTTCCATACATACTTGCATAGATTATTACTACTCCCTTTTCCTCTGGCTCATACCTACTCCACTTGTCATATTTCTCTAGTAGGTACTCAAAGTTATTTCTCCATACTAGTCCGTGTAGTGGGCAGATATATTTTACCTGTGGTAGTAGTGGTCCTGCTTTCTTTAGTACTTCTTGTACAAATGGGCCATATTTTCCTACGATGTTTGTGTAGTATCTTCTTCCCTCATCTAGCCAGTCTCTATCCCAGTCTACTTCGTCATTAAATAGTTTTCCATCTAATGCTTTAAAACTTCCAAAGGCATCTGCTGAAAATAATACTCCGTCTGTTACGTCTAAACTGATTAGTACTTCTGGCCAGTGTACCATTGGTGCCTCTACAAATGCAAAGGTATGTTTTCCAAAGTTTACTGTATCTTCTTCTTTTACTATCTGTATATTTTCATCGTTTATATGAAATCCTATTTGACGCATTATTTCAAATCCCTGTTCACTTGAGATTATCTTTACGTTTGGCCATCTTAGTATTATTTCCTCTATTGCCCCTGCATGGTCTGGCTCTAGATGGTGGATTATCATATAGTCTAGATCTTTTCCTTCTAGTAGTTCTCTTACTGTTTCTACATATCTCTTTGCTATTGACCAGTCTACTGAATCTATTAGTACTGTCTTTTAGTCTTTTAATAGATATGAGTTATAGCTTACTCCATCTGGAATTGGAAATATATTTTCAAAAAGGGCAAGTCTATGGTCGTTTCCTCCAACCCAATATAGATCTTCTGTTACGTTTCTTACTGTATACATGGTCCCCTCATATTATTGTCTTTCTTGTGGGAATTCTTCTCTTATAAAGAATTCTTTTTCTTTTGCACACTGTGGGCATGTCCAGTCCTCTGGTAGTTGTTCAAATAGGGTTCCTGGGCTGATTTCCCCTTCTTCGTCTCCT
>CAYFUL010000084.1:0-4524 GCA_964346375.1 uncultured Peptoniphilaceae bacterium | reverse complement strand
AATACTGCTTACTGAATATACAAGGCTCTTTTTCACCATGTACCCCCTCAATTCCCTTCTCGTAGTTCCTATTGCCTCTAGTATAGATAAATTTACTCTGTTGTTTATTATTTCCGTAGCCATAATATTTATAAAATTTAGTACCGATATTAAAAATAGTATTGCCGCTAGTGAGAACCCAGTAAACTTCACTAGATTTTTATATCCCTTAAAGGAATCTAACTGTCGCTGTCTTGAATCGTAAGAAAAATCTGGTTCCCTTTCAAATTCCTCTAGCATCATATTAAATTCCTCTATACTACCTTCCTCTACATCAAATCCATAGGACATTACACTATTTTCGCCGATAAATTCCCTGTACAAATTTGAATTTAAATAGATATAGGTGTCTTTTAGAATTGGACTGTTTTCGTCATTGGCATCCTCTCTAATTAATACACTATACCTTAAATTATTTGAGAAATTATAATTTATCACTCCCATAACTTCTAGTTCTACAGTCTTTCCCTTAAAATTTAGTACCAATTTGTCTCCAACCTTGTAAGGAGATTTATTCTTTGGACTTTCTCCAATTAATACATAGTTTTTACTTTGCCAATTAATTCTATCAAAACTTCCCTCTATAAAATTTTGCTTTGGTAACAAGTACTCCTCTATTCCATAGAGAATTGGAGAATATTTTTCACCCTCTATTTTAATTTCAGGGTAGGTGTACTTTATGCCGTAAGAATAAATTCTGCCCCCATTTATAAATCCACTATGGTTTTCAATCTCTTTAATATACCTTTCGTCTAAATTTTCATCTCCTCTATGGTACAAGTATCTAAAGTATTTTGGACTTGCAATATTGTAATCTGTAACTATATTATCTGAAAGTCCCTTTTCCAAATCAATGTTTCCCGTATAGCTTAGTACACTGTTTAAAATTACAGCAGACAAACTCATGGAAACTACTATTGAAAAATATCTGTACTTCTTTGAAAATACCTGCCTTAAACCAAGTTTAAATAGGGAAAAACTTTCCCCAGAGTACCTCTTTTTAACCTCATACTCATTATACCTACTTGCATCAATGGGAGAAATTTTGGAGGCTTCCCTTGCAGGACTTACTACTGAAATAAAAACTGTAAGTAGTGTAAAAATTATTGAGGCTACTACAACTACTACTAAACTTCTTGTAGAAAGATTAATTTCACCAAGCATTGAGTTGGTTTTAAATATCTTGTTTAAAATTACCCTGCCCATTCCCATTCCAAGTATGCAACCTGTAAATATTGATGGGATTGAGACTATAATCGACTCCATATGTACTAATGTCCTTAACTGGGACTTAGTCATGCCAATAGTTTTTAATAGACCAAGTAATTTTATATCCTCATTTACTGAAATTTTGAATACATTATTTATTATTAGAAATCCTGATAAAAATACTAATAGGGTTAAAAATATTCCCGGTAGCATACTGCCGAAGTCAAATTCATCTCCATTGGAAAAATAGGCATAGTTTACTCCCATTCTAACTTCCCTATCCCCAACTACACCGGGATTTTCTAAAATGGTATATCCATTTCTACCTGCAACTTTAAAAAGTCTATCCTCTATCCTCCAGGAATTTTTTAACATAACCTCCATATCATTTTGTTTTTCTGGAAGTACTAAACTATCTACATACTCTTTCGATGCATAGATCTGTCCCACTCCCACATTTGAGTCTATGGGATTTTCAAAAGTGCCGGAGATTTTAAACTCCTCTACCCTACTCTCCAATACCTCTCCTGAGTAGGATTTTTCAATTGAAATTGGTAAACTAATAATTTCCCCAATACTCCCACTATATCCCAACTTTTTCGCCGTAGAAATATCTATGTAAATTTCATCTATACTACTTGGAATAGCTCCACTCCTATTTTCCATTAAGGACCACTTGTATCCATTTTCATCCATGTATGAAACTTCAGCCGCTATTTTCTCCTTATCTAAAATGCCTATCTTTGTTCTAACAGAAAATTCCTGAATACTAGGATCTTTTGAAAGAATATCTATATCAGCTTTCGAAACCTCTTTAAAAGAACCATGGCTAATAGTTCCAACTCCCTTCATAGTTTGAAGTTCCATGCTCTTAATAATTCCAAGTACAACGGAAAATAAACTGGTAAATAGTACACAGGTTAAGGCAATGGAAATAAGGAGAATATTTTTTCTACTTGGATTGCTATTTAAAATTCTAGTAGCCAGTTTAAAAATATAGGATCTATTTTTAACTTTCATCTCTTCACCAATTTCCCGTCCTCAATTCTAAGGACTCTACTTGCCCCCTGAGCAACTACGTCGTCATGGGTAATCATTAAAATTGTACTTGCCAGCTCCTTATTTATCTTCTTTAGTAAAAATACTACTTGGGATGAGGATTTTGAGTCTAAATTTCCCGTAGGCTCGTCTGCTAAAATTAATGATGGCTTTGTTGCCAATGCCCTTGCAATTGCAACCCTCTGCTGCTGACCGCCGGATAATTCCTTTGGCATATTATCCACCTGGTCCTTAATGTCTAAAATCTCAATGATAAAATCCACATATTCCTTTGTAATTTTTTCCCCGTCTAGTCCAAAGGGCAGTACAATATTTTCGTATACATTTACCATGGGAAGTAGATTATACCCTTGAAAGACGAAGCCAATATTTCGCCTTCTAAAAATTGTCCTCTCGTCATCCTTTAGGGCATAAATATCTATACCATCTATAAAAACCTTCCCATCAGTGGGATAGTCCAAGCCCCCAATTAGATGAAGAAGGGTGGATTTCCCCGACCCAGATGAGCCAACTATGGATACAAACTCTCCTCTCCTAACAGAAAAAGAAACTCCATCAAGTGCCTTAACTCCCTGTCCACTTTTATAATGTCTTTTTAAATCAATAATCTCTAGCAAAATATCACCTCTACTAAAGAATAACACTAAATACTTACAAACTACTTACAAAAACTATTACACTTTTGTAAGAAGTGGAATTTCTACCTTACCCTTAAAAAAATTAGAGTATGCTATAATTTTATATAGTAAAAATCTTAAATGGAGCAAGATATGAACACAATACTCATAATTGAGGACGATAAAAATTTAAATAATGGCCTTTCAATTGCACTACAAAGTAATTATAAAATTATTTCTGCAAAGTCCATAGAGGAAGGAGTAGAGAATATAGACTATGCTGATTTAATTCTATTGGATATGAATCTCCCTGACGGAGATGGAATGGAAATAATAAAGTACACAAGAAAAAAGTCATCCATACCCATAATAGTTCTATCGGCAATAGATTTAGAACCCTATATAATTTCTGCAATAGAACTTGGCGCAGACGACTACATAACTAAGCCCTTTCCCCTTGGAATATTACAGGCGAAAATAAAGCGGGCATTTGAAAATAGTTCTAAGGAATTAAATTCATATATTTTTGGCAAATTTTACTTTAATTTTAGGGAGAATATATACAGTGTAGGAGAGGAAAGAGTATATTTTACCCCAACAGAATCAAAAATCTTGTACTACTTAATAAAATCCAAGGGTCAAATTGTAACGAAGGAATTATTATTTGAATATGTATGGGGGCTAGACGAGGACCTACTTGATAAAAATACTGTCAGTGTAAATATTTCAAGGATAAGGACAAAACTTTGCCCCTATAAGCCAATAGAGGCAATTTTTGGGGCGGGAAATAAATGGGTTTACTAGTAGTGTTTTTAGGAATAATTGCCCTGAACTTTGCATATAGGTACTTTAAACTGAGAAGTGAGGTAGATGAATTTTCAGACATTATAAATCAGGCAATAGATGGAAAACTTTCAAAACAGGAATTTGACGAAAGGGAAATCTCAAAGTTAAAGAGCAAGTTGTCAAAATTTTTATACTCAAATCAGGTACGAGAGGAAAATTAGAGGAGGAGGGAAATAAAACTAGGGATCTAATTGCCGATATATCACATCAGACAAAAATTCCAATAAGCAATTTAATACTATACATAGATCTGTTGGAGAAAGACTACAATGAGGAATATTTAGAGATAATAAAGTACGAGTTGGGGAAATTGGAGTTTTTAATAAAGACCTTAGTAAAGTCGTCTCGCCTTGAATCGGATATAGTAGTGCTACAAAAGACAGAAGTAAAATTGCATAGAGTAGTTGAGGAAGTAATTTCAGAATTTAAAAATGCAGTAGCTAATAAAAATATTAATATAGTCTATAATTGGGAGGATTTTTCCCTACTGCTAGATAAAAGGTGGATAAAAGAGGCAATTCACAATTTAATAGACAATGGAATAAAATATTCACCTGAAAATTACACAATACTTATTTCGGTTTATAAGTCCTATATAAATTACAACTTGGATATAGAAAATGAATGTTATGGTTTAAAAGAGGAAGATTTGGGAAAGTTGTTTAAGCGATTTTTCAGGGGAAAAAATTCTGTACAAAAAGATGGACTGGGATTAAGACTAAGTATTTCAAAGGAAGTAATAGAAAAACATGGA
>CAYFUL010000083.1:0-4550 GCA_964346375.1 uncultured Peptoniphilaceae bacterium | reverse complement strand
AAGGGGGACCTAAGGGGAGAAACTGCGTTATTTCTCCCCTGGTCCCCCTTCATTTTTAAAAAAAGTAGTTTTATTACATCTATAACTTTCAATACTTTACATTATGAAACTATATCAAAAGTTTATTTCTCTAATAATTCCTCTAGTAGTATCTTTCCGTAGGGGCAAGTTGCTTCTAATTTTACTCCCCTAACTTTTGATTCCTCATATATTTTTTCTATAAGGACTTTTCCCGCGCCTCCTCCTGCGTAGTCGCTTTCCACCATTGTGTGAAGCAGGGTCCAACTATTTTCGCCCTGTTCTATTTCGCCTTCCGCTACTGTTTTTTCTCCAACAAGTAGTAGTGCCCTATTATTCTCTATTTTAAAATCTATATCCATTATTCACCAAGTGCCTCTAATAGCACTTCCATCTCCTCCTCTGAAATTGTTACTCCCTTACTCATCTTTAAGTGGTCTGAGTCCCAACTTCTTATATCGTACTTCGCCTTTCCATTATTCCAACTTACCTTGTTTAATTCCTTCGTCCATCCATTACTCTGTGTTGATAGTACTGCAATATGCTCTACTATTTCAAATGTTACCTCTGCCATAATTCCCCCTATTTTATGCTAATAATATTCTTAAACAGTTCCCTATTCTCTTCAATTTTTTCCTTATTTCCAATTACTGCTAAATAGTTTTTCTCCATTGCCCTATCTAGTATTTCTGCCGATGCTTTTAAATCCTCTAGGGTAGTTGAAAGTACAATATCCCTTTGTGCTTTTAACCTCTCTTTGCTATTTCCTGTAATATATCTTGAAAGATTTACTACTCCCTTTTCATCTGGTGTTAGTAGTGGGTCAAAGGCGTTTAAACTTCCTATAATAAAGTTTTTTAACTCCTCATTACTTAACTCCAGTTCCCTTACAAAATCTCCCATCTTGTCGTAGACTTCCACAGTCTCTAATAGATTTGGATCTCTATAGGAATAGGTTAGTATTTGTCCAAGACTTTTTATCTGTACTCCTGCTCCATAGGCGCCGCCCTTTGCCCTAATCATAGTGTGAAGATAACTTGAGCTTAGTATATTTGCAAGGACTGTCATAGTTGGAGAAAATTCCTCTTCCAATAGATTTATATCGTATCCCTTAGATACAAATTGTACGTCTGAAGAAGTTGTATAGGCCTCGTTTTTATTACTTGGTGTAAATTCTATTACTGCCTTTGTAGTTTTAAAACTTCTAAGTCTATTTAAAAACTCCTCTATTCTAGTAATCGTCAGTTCTAAATTCTCCCTATCTCCAGTTATATTTACTATTAATCCATCTCTAGTTAGAAGATTTTCATATACTCTCTTAATATTATCTACTAAGTCCTCAAAGTTTTCGTCGTACTTTTCTAAAATCTCCTTTAGATTAAAGTAGTATGTCATTCCTGATAGGGCTTCCTTGTAGTATGCCTCCTCGCTAAAATATGAGTTTACAATTTGGCTTACTACTCTATGGCCGCTTTGAAGTATTCCACTTTCATATACGGATTTATATTGAAGTAGTACCTCTTTAATTCTCCCCTTGTCCTCAAAAATACTGTTAAAGATTATTTCCTCTAGTACCTCAAATGCTCCCTCTAGCTTTTCGTTTAAATACTTTATGGAAATTCCATACTTTGGATAGTAAATTGAAGTATCCTCTACATCTGTAAAGGTAGTTGGTGAAAATGAAATATCTCCCGATTCTAAATATACCTTGTCGTATAGTTCTGTATAGGAATAATTTTTAGTTGCAACTTTTTCAAGTAGAGTCGAAATTATTCGCACATACTTTAAATCCTCATAGGGTACATGGTCCATATTAAAGGCAAAGGTTACATAGGTTATTCCATTGGTAAACTGTGGGTTAAATAATAGAGTATTCTCTCCAATAGATAGTTTTTCCATTGGAATATGGGTAATGTCCTTTGAAATATCCTCTAATTGTAAACTAGGAATTGTCGCCTTGTCCTCCTTAGTATCCTCCATAGTTTGGTACTCTGTAAGTGCCTTGGTCTTTAATATTAAATCATCCAGCTCACTATCTGTCATACCATCCTTTAGAATATTTAAAAACCTCCTCTTTTCTTCCTCAACCTTCTTATTTTTATCCACCTCTGGTGTAATTACAGATACCATTTTAAAATCATTGTCTATAAATTTTTCCCTTAGGTAATTTTCAAAATATCCTGTATGAATATTTTTCCTTAAATATTTTACAGTTTCATTAAAGGTTAATCCGTCAAAGGGACTTCCGTCGTATAGCCATGAGCTTAGGGAATTTATATAGTAAATTATCGCCCTTTGAGTTCCACCACCTTCGCGTAAATCAAACTCATACTTGTTTAAAGTAGACTCTAGGGCAACTTTATTAATTCCCTCCTCTACCATTTTTTTAATCTCATCTTCAATTATCTTCTTAAACTCATCTACCCTATCTCCATTAGTATTTTTTACTACTACAGTTAAATCAAGGGGCTTTGAGGAAGAAGTCATAGAGTAAATATCCTCTCCTAAATTTGCTTCAAGTAGGGCATTTTTAATTGGAGAGCTATTTGATTCAAATAGTAGATCTGATAAAAATAGGCTCATAAAAATACTTAGCCTATCCTCGCTAGATCCTATTACCCATGAATATGCAAGGTAGTCTGTATTTTCCCTTAACTCCTCCTTTGAAACGGAGTAGGTTGCATAATTTAATTCTGGGCAGCTTTCATTAGTTATAATACTTGAATCCACCTCTAGGTAGTCAAATTTAGAAAGGTACTCCTGGTCAATAAAGACAAGTGCCTTTTCCATATCTAAATCTCCGTAAAGGTATATATATGAATTGGAAGGGTGGTAGTAATTTCTATGGAAGTTTAAAAATTCCTCGTAGGTTAAATTTATAATCTCACTAGGATCTCCCCCAGAGTCCACTCCATAGGTGGAGTTTTCATGTAGCTTAAAGGTAATTCCATCGGCAACTTGGTTTTCAATAGATGAATACACTCCCTTCATCTCGTTATAAACTACTCCATTGTAATTTATTTCACTCTCTTTATTTTGAAGTTCAAGTCTAATTCCCTCTTGTAAAAATATTTTCTCTTCCTCATAAATACTTGGGAATAGTACAGAATCCAAGTACACGTCCATTAGATTATAGAAGTCCTTTAAATTTCTACTACTTACTGGATAGATGGTCTTGTCTGGAAAAGTCATTGCATTTAAAAAAGTCTGTTGAGAGGATTTTAATAGGTCCATAAATGGTTCCTTAGTCTTAAATTTTCGCGACCCAGATAGTACACAGTGCTCTACTATATGAGCAACTCCAGTTGAATTTTTTGGTGGAGTTCTAAATCCAATACCAAAGGCTTTATTTTCATCATTATTTTTTAAAAGTAGAACCTTTGCCCCCGTCTTATTGTGTTTAAGGTACATACAATCTGATCCCACTTCATCAATATATCTTTCGTCAATCTTGCTGTAATTTATCACTATACCTCCTCTATATTTCAAAAAAAAAATTTTTATATACGAATCCTAATATATAGGGATTTCCTAAAGTTTACCATTAATATCATAAATTGACAATTAACTATAATGATGTATAGTAAAATTAAAGAAGAAATATGGATGGTGCTATGGAATTACAACAATACTTAGAAAAATTAAAAGATCGTTTTGAAGCCTACTACAATGTAGAGCTTGACTTTAATTACGAAGGTTATAATTACGATTTTCACGCAGTATTTTTTCAAAGGGATGAAAAATATATTGCAACTAAAAAGACAGTTATATATGAATATGAGCAATTTGAACACATACTTTTAAAATACTTTAAAGATCCTACCATTGAGGATCTAAAAGATTTTGTAGCAAATTTAGAAAATGCTACAAGTAAATTAGTTGTCCCAACCAATGAGCACATGTCAACACTTGTCCGAGGAGTATTCCTAGTAGACGGAGCTATTAGTGATGAACTTATTGAATTTGTAAAAAAATATTCTTATTATAAGAGCTTCTGTTTCGGATTCAAGGGCTGGGTTAACATTGCGCTTAACATGGTGGATATAAATAATATGGACAAACATTATCACAACAAAAGAGGCAAGGGTGTTAAAAAACACTTTGCCGTAGAGTTGTAAAGGAGGTATTTTTATGTTGTCATTAGCAATGGTAGTAGGCGCAATCGTATTATTCATTATCGCTTACAAAACCTACGGAACTTGGCTAGGAACTCAATGGGGTATTGATGCATCAAAAGCAACACCTGCACACACAAAGGAGGACGGCGTTGACTTCTTACCTACACCACCACAAGTTCTACTTGGTCACCACTTTGCATCAATTGCAGGAGCGGGACCTATTAACGGACCTATTCAAGCAGCAGTTTTCGGATGGGTACCAGTACTACTTTGGATCGTACTTGGAGGAATCTTCTTCGGAGGAGTACATGATTGCGGTTGACTAACAGCTTCTATGAACCACGATGGAAAATCTATCGACGTTATCGTTGAGGATTACATGGGATCTACAGGAAAGACTCTTTTCTCTGCATT
>CAYFUL010000082.1:0-4662 GCA_964346375.1 uncultured Peptoniphilaceae bacterium | reverse complement strand
CCGCGAGCGCAAGCTGATCTGGTGTGATTCCAGAACCGACAGTATAGTCTGGATGGAAGAAGTATTTTTTTTGTGTATTTTTTTATTGCTCTGAAATGGGCAATTTTTTTTTGGAGAAATTATGGAGTATATGAAACGTGCCATTGAGTTGGCAAAAAAAGGCAGAGGCACTACAAAGACCAATCCCCTCGTGGGAGCAGTTATTGTAAAAAACGGACGAATTATTGGAGAGGGTTACCATAAATTTTACGGTGGGGATCACGCAGAGGTTATTGCTGTTAAATCTGCAACTGAACCCCTAGAAGGCTCTACCATCTATGTAACTTTAGAGCCCTGCTCCCACTACGGTAAAACTCCCCCCTGTGCAAATCTTCTTGTGGAGAAGAAGTTTTCCAAAGTTGTAATAGGTTCTACCGATCCAAATCCCAAGGTTAACGGAGGAGGTATTAAAATTTTAAAGGATGCTGGGATTGAAGTTGTAGTTGGGGTTATGGAAGAGGAGTGTAGAGAGCTAAACAAGGAGTTTTTTTACAGCCTTAAAACTGGTCTACCCTACGTTGTACTAAAATCTGCCACTACCCTTGATGGAAAAATTGCATCCTATACTGGGGATTCTAAATGGATTTCAAACGAGCTAAGTCGTACCTATGCCCATAGGCTTCGCAGCGAAATGGACGGTATTCTTGTTGGTATAGGCACTATTTTAAAGGACGACCCTTCTTTAAATGTACGCCTTGTGGATTCTAATAACGACCCTGCAAGAATTATATTGGATTCTAATTTAAGAATCCCCCTTAGTGCAAAGGTACTCCATTTAAAATCAAATGCCCCTACTATTATTGCCACTCTCGCAGAGGAGAATAGCCTTAAATTTAGAGAACTAGAAAGCCTTGGTGCAATTGTACTAAGGACAAAATCAAAGGGCAATAAAATTGATTTAAGAGATTTGCTCCAAAAACTATACACATTAAAAATTGGAAATATATTACTTGAAGGCGGGATGACTGTTAACTATTCAATGTTGAAGGAAAATTTGGTAAATAAGGTTATCTACTTTATCGCTCCAAAATTACTGGGCGGTGTAAATTCCACAACTTCCATTGGTGGAGAGGGAATTGAAAGTGTGGATAATGGTATCAAATTAAAAAATGTAAAATATTCTAGCTTTGGCGAGGATATTTGTATTGAGGGTGAGATATGTTTACGGGAATAGTTGAAGAAGTTGGAACTGTTCAGTCAGTAACAAGAAGAGGAAACCTTTATGAATTAAAAATATCTGCAAAAAAGGTCTTAGAAAATACCAAGTATGGAGACTCAATTTGTACTAATGGCGTCTGTCTAACGGTAACTTCCCTTGGGTCAGACTACTATACGGCAGAGGTTATGCCTAAGAGTATAGAGAATACATCCTTGGGAAGCCTAGTAAAAAATTCCAAGGTCAATTTAGAAAGGGCACTACCTGTAAATGGACGACTTGATGGTCATATTGTTCAGGGTCATATTGACGGAGTTGGTAGTATTTTAAGTATTACTAAGGACGATTTTAATGTTCAGATTAAGATTAGTACCACCAGTGAAATTTTAAAGTACATCGTACTTCGCGGCTCTATTACCATTGATGGAATTTCCCTTACAGTTTCCGATGTATGGGATTTAGGATTTGAAGTGTCTATTATTCCAACGACATTACTTGAAACTAATTTATCTGAAAAAAAACCGGGAAGTATTGTAAATATTGAAACTGATATTCTTGGAAAGTATGTTGAGAAGATGTTAAGGGAAAAATCCAGTGGTATTACTATGGAATTTCTTGCAGAAAATGGATTTTAGGAGGAAGTATGAAAGTTAACAGTATTGAAGAAATTTTAGAGGCATTAAAAAATGGAGAGATAGTAGTTGTTACAGATGACCCTGATAGGGAAAACGAGGGGGATTTTATCTGTGCAGCAGAGTTTGCAACTCCAGAGAATATTAATACCATGGCAGTACATGGAAAGGGACTTATATGTATGCCTATGAGCTCCTACTACGGTGAAAAGTTAGATCTACCTCAGATGGTACTAAATAATACGGATAACCATATGACTGCATTTACAGTTTCCATTGACCATGTTGATACTACTACGGGAATATCTGCCTATGAGAGAAGCTTAACTGCAATTAAAACTACAGAAGAAAATGCAAGACCTGGAGATTTTAGACGACCTGGCCATATGTTTCCACTTATCTCCAGAGAAGGTGGAGTTCTTGTAAGAAGGGGTCATACCGAAGCCACAGTTGATTTAATGAAACTTGCAGGGTTAAAGGAAGTTGGCATATGTTGTGAAATTATGGCAGAGGACGGCCATATGTTAAGGGGCAAGGATGTATTTAATCTTGCCGAAGAATTAAATATGAAAATAACTACAGTTGAAGAACTGGTTAAGTATAGAAAAAAACACGAGGTACAGGTAAGATGCGTTGCCTCTGCAAAAATGCCTACAAAGTTCGGTGAATTTACTGCCCATGCCTACGTAGATATAATTAATGGAGAACACCACGTTGCACTTGTTAAGGGTGAAATTGGGGACGGAATGGATCTACTTTGTAGAGTACACTCTGAATGTTTAACGGGAGATTGTTTTGCATCTTTAAGGTGCGACTGTGGCAATCAGCTTCACCTTGCAATGAAGCGTATCTCTGAAGAAGGTAGAGGAGTTCTACTCTATATGCGTCAAGAAGGCAGAGGTATAGGACTGGTAAATAAAATTCGTGCCTATGAATTACAAGATGAAGGATTAGATACAGTAGAGGCAAATTTAGCATTGGGCTTCCCCGAAGATTTAAGGGACTATTCCACTGGGGCACAAATACTACAGGATTTAGGAGTACGTGAACTTAGACTACTTACAAATAATCCAGACAAGGTTTATTCTCTAGAGGAATATGGAATGGTTATAAAACAGAGAGTACCAATTGAGATAAAGTCCAATGGAGTAGATGAGTTCTACTTAAAGACCAAGGCAGAAAAGATGCACCATTTACTAAGTGAATTTAAATAGGAGGAAGTATGAACTATCAAGGAGTTTTAACAAGTGTAGGAAAGAAATATGCAGTAGTAGTTGGAAGATTTAACGATTTTATCGGCTCAAAATTACTTAGTGGATGTTTAGATTCACTTTATCGCCATGGAGTAAAGGAAGATGAAGTAGATGTATTTTGGGTACCGGGGGCATTTGAAATTCCACTAATAGCTAGAAAATGTGCCGCCATTTCGAAATACGACGCAGTAATTACCCTTGGAGCAGTAATTCGTGGGAGCACTCCCCATTTTGAATATGTATCAAGCGAAGTAGCAAAGGGAGTTGCACAAGTGGGACTATCTACAGATAAGCCTGTAATATTTGGCGTACTTACTACCGATTCAATTGAACAGGCAATAGAAAGAGCAGGTACTAAGGCGGGAAATAAAGGGTCTGACGCAGCAGTAACTGCAATAGAAATGGTAAACCTAATTGGAGAAATAGATGGCATTAGATAAAATTAAGACCATAATTTTTGACTTTGATGGAACTCTACACAATACGGTTTTAATCTATACTCCAGCACTGAAAAAATCTGTGGAGTACTTGCAGAAAAATGGATTTGTAAAAAAATTGCAAGTGGACGATGTCTTTAGTGGTTCCCTACTTGGATTTCCTCCAAAAGAAGCCTGGGAGAAAATTGCTCCGGGACTAGATTCAATGATGGTAAAAAATGCAATGAAAATCACCGGGGAGAGTATGATAGGAAATTTAAACTCTAAAATGGGAGAGCTATACCCGGGAACAATTAATGTCCTTGAATATTTAAAGGATAAGTACAATTTAGTGCTTTTAAGTAACGCAAAGAGCATATATATAGAAGCGGCAACAAAAATTTACGGGCTGGATAGATATTTTAGTAGACTAATCGCCGCAGAGGAGTATAATTTTATCCCCAAGGAGGAGATAATTAAGGACATAATGAAATCCTACCCGGGAGAATACTTGGTAATTGGAGATAGATTCCACGATATTGAGGGAGCTGTAAAAAATAATCTCCCATCAATATTTTGCTCCTACGGATTTGGGGAAGCAGTTGAGGGAGAAAAGGCAATTTATAAAATAAATAGTATTATGGAATTAATGGAACTTCTATAATAAAGCAAAGCATATTTTTAAGTTTTATTTTTTCAAACTTAGACTAATTGAAAATAAATAATTTATTAAAATTCATAAATACCGATGTACAATCCCCTCGGGTCGGGCGAGGGCTCGACCCAGCCTACCATAGACATTGAAAATAAATAATTCAACAAAATTTACAATTACAGGTAGGGGCGGATTGTCCTAGGTCCCCCTTAAAATAAAAATAAACCTACTTGAAATGCCAAGTAGGTTTATTTTTATTTATTCTCTATTTCCTTCATAATATCAATGGCATTATTTAACTTTCCAATATAATCCTCTTCACTTTCAATTTTTTTAATATCTACATTTATATCCTTAAGAACTTCTCTCAAGTTCTTATACTCTTCCATATCAAATGTAGCTAGGTCATTATTTTGAATATATTCCTTTAGAAATTTAAGATGAATTTTTTTAGCCTTAATAAAATCAGAAATTCCTGCTTCTAATTCATTAGACAGTATTGTTTTATCTA
>CAYFUL010000081.1:0-5124 GCA_964346375.1 uncultured Peptoniphilaceae bacterium | reverse complement strand
ACAGATCTACCAATTTAAAAAGGGCGATACAGATATGGCACTTCGCTTCGATTTAACAGTGCCACTAGCAAGATATGTAGTGCAACATTTTCAAGATCTATCCTTTCCATTTAGAAGGTACCATATAGGGAAGGTATATAGGGGTGAGAAAGCACAGAAGGGTCGATTTAGAGAGTTTTATCAGTGCGACATAGATACCATAGGCAACGGAAAATTATCCCTTGTAAACGACGCACAGATGCCTGCCGTAATATACGGAACATTTAAAGACTTAGGGTTTACAAATTTTACCATTAGAATAAATAATAGACGACTATTAAACGGATACCTAGAGGGAATTGGAATAGAGGATTCTGTAGCAGTACTTAGAGCCGTAGATAAGTTAGAGAAAATCGGACCAGAGAAAGTAGAAAAAATACTCCTAGAAGAAAAAATAGACGAAGATAAAATAAAAAGACTAATGGAATTTATCTCCTTTGAGGGTAGCGTTCAAGAGACAATAGAATTTTTAGAAAAGATAGAAGTAAGTAGCGAAGAATACTACCGAGGACTAGAGGACTTAAAAAATGTAGTAAGGTATGTGGAAGAATATGGAGTAGATGAGAAAAACTATAAAATAGATCTAAAGATAACAAGAGGACTAGACTACTATACGGGAACAGTATATGAGACAATCCTAAACGACTATCCAGAAATAGGGTCCATTTGTTCTGGGGGAAGGTATGACGATTTAGCAAGTCATTATACAGATATGGTACTGCCAGGAGTGGGAATATCCATAGGATTATCAAGGCTATTCTACCAATTAAGGGAGAAAAATATTATAGAGTCAAAGGATAAATCCCTAATAGATATAATGATAATACCAATGGACGAGTACCTAGACGAAGGACTAATACTGACGACAAAATTACAGGACAGAGGAATAAAAACCATACTCTACACAGAGGAAGGCAAGCTAAAGAAGAAGTTTAAATACGCAGACGACCTTTCTATACCATATGTAATAGTATTGGGAGAGGACGAGGTAAAAAATAAAATCTATTCACTAAAGGATATGAAAACAGGAGAGCAAAAGTCCTTAAATTTAGAAGAGATAATTGAAAATTTTGCCAAGTAGTATATAATAAGACAAAAGGGGAGCAAACGCTGAGAGGAGAGAAAATCTCGACCCATAAGCTGATCCAGGTAATGCTGGCGTAGTGAAATATACGTAAGTAAAGCTAGATGCACCGCATTTAGCTTTTTTTATCCCCTTCGAAAGGAGGAAAATATGAATAGTAAGTTAAAAACAGTAGTAACAGGAGGATTGGTAGTAGCCCTATCACAAATACTAGGATATATAAAGGTCTTTAGTATGCCACAGGGCGGTTCAATAACGGCAGGGTCAACAGTACCAATAATACTCTTCTCATTAATATTTGGAGTAAAGAGTGGACTACTAGCAGCCCTCGCCTATGGAATACTACAATTTCTACTGGGAGGTGGAATAACCATTCACCCAATGTCAATATTAATGGACTATGTACTGGCATGTACAGTACTGGGATTTGCAGGACTAACAACAAATGGAAAGTACACAAAAATCGGCGCAGTAACAGGAACAATACTTGCCTCATTTTTAAGATGGGCAGTAGTTGTACTATCAGGAGTATTAATTTGGAGCTCCTATGCCCCAGAGGGAATGAACCCCTGGAGGTATTCAATAGTATATAATTCCACCTACATGATTCCAGAAACTATACTCACCTTGGCGCTAGTAATACTATTATATCCAAGATTATATAAACCATTGAAAAAATAAAATAATCTCCAGCATTAAATCAAATGTACGACTTTTGCAAAGAAATTATTGAAAACCTATTAGAATAATACTATAACGAGTGTACGAATTGAAAACGAAAGTTTTGCGGGTGATGCATCTATGGGTCACCCGATTTTTTTATACTAAAGGGCACAATAAAAAAGGATAGGTGAAATTTTACCTATCCTAAATTTTTTATAACGATAAATTTGGCTTTGCCTTTTCTTCTGAATTATACTTCCCACTTAAATAGGTGTAGTATCCTGCTGATGCAATCATTGCCGCGTTGTCCGTACATAGTATTTTATCCGGGTAGTATATTTTTACTCCCTCTACTTCTCCTCTACTCTCCATTGCCTCTCTCAATCCAGAATTTGCCGCTACTCCTCCAGAGATTACAATTTTATCCATTCCTTCCTCTTTTACAAGTCTAAAGGATTTTTCTACCAATACATCTACTACTGCACTTTGAAATGATGCACATACATCCTCTAGTACATAGTCCTCATCTTTCATTTTAAGTCCATTTAAATAGTTTAGCACTGCCGTTTTAAGTCCACTAAAGGAAAAATCATAGGAGTTCTCCTCTAACATTACCCTTGGGAAATTTAAATTGTCCTCTCCCTCTTTTGCAAGCTTATCTATTAGTGGTCCTCCTGGATATCCTATTCCAAGAGAGCGTGCTACTTTATCAAATGCCTCTCCTGCTGCGTCGTCCCTCGTCTCTCCAATTAATTCCACTTCACAGTAGTTCACTACCTTTACTAAGTAAGTATGTCCTCCCGAAACTATTAGGGATATAAATGGGGGCTCTAAGTCCACATTTGAAATATAGTTTGCGCATACATGACCTAGTATATGATTTATTGGTACCAGCGGTTTTTTTAGGGCATATGCCATTGCCTTTGCTGCATTTAATCCTACAAGTAAGGCTCCAATTAATCCCGGTCCTCTTGTAGCGGCTACTATATCTATATCCTTGTACTCTATTTTTGCTTCTCTTAATGCCTCGTCGATTATTTGATTTATTACCTCAACGTGTTTTCTTGATGCTATTTCCGGTACTACTCCCCCAAAGGTTTTGTGTATATCTATTTGAGATGAGATAATATTTGACAGTACTTCCCTTCCCCCTTTAAGTACAGAAATACTCGTTTCGTCACAGGAGGATTCTATCCCTAGGGTTATTAAATCTCTCTGTTCCACATTATCAATCCGTCCTTTCCTCTACCGTAGTAGTTTTTTCGCCTTCCCTCTTCTACAAATCCCACTGAATTATATAATCTTATTCCAGCTGTATTTTTTGCATCTACTTCAAGGGTAATTGCCACTATTTCATTTTCTCTACAGTAGTCTATTATTCCATTCATTAAAATTTTTCCGCAACCTATTCCCCGGTACTCCTTTTTTATGGCAATATTGGTTATATGTGCCTCGTCTAGTACCTTTATAAATCCTCCGTAACCTATAACTTCGTTCCCTTTTTCCAGTACAAAGTACCGCGCCAAAATATTTTCGCAGATTTCCATTTTAAGGCTTTCATAAGACCAGGGAATGGAAAATGAAGTCAGCTCCAACTGGTATATTGGATCTAAATCCTCTTCAGTTGCAAGTCTAATTTTCATTTTTTAAATTCCTCTCGGCTTGGGATATGTTTAAATAATTTGGTACAAGGGTTAAATCGTCCCTCTTGCCATTTTTATAGAGTATCTCTCCTAATCGCGCAACATTTACTCCCCGAATAAAGTAGTCCTTATTTGGAGGAAGTATTAAATTTTTAGAGACACTCTTAAATTTTTCATAAAAATCTGGCGCCCCTTCTCCCGTTAAAATAACTCTTTCGTAATTTGAAAGTTCCTCTACTATTTGAGAGTTATCCATTAATGCATCTTCTCTAATGGTTTTAAAGTCAGAAGAATTTTCGTAGATTCCAAAAAATCCCCTGTCCCTTCTTGCGTCTATTATTGGTACTATTACTTCTCCAATATGGTTTAGTGCCATTGCCCCTAGAGAACTTACCCCAAGGACTTCCTCGCCAAGGGTTTGGGCAAGAGTTTTTGCAACTGTAACTCCTATTCTAATTCCAGTAAAGGATCCAGGACCAACTCCTGTAACAAATAGATCTATATCAGAAATTTCAATACTCAGTTTTGAAAATATACTATCCATCATCTCCATTAAGGACTCTGAATTGTACATTGATCCCCTTAAATTAAATTCTCCAACTATTACACCATCTTCTATTATTCCAACAGATGTTGTAAGAGTTGAAGTGTCAATTCCCATTATTAACATAGCTCCTCCAGTTCCATTCCTCTTTTTCCGTAGCCCTTAATAGTAATTATTCTACTGTCCTCTGAAATTCTCTCAAAGATAATTTCAAGGTACTCCTCTGGTAGAAAATCCACTATTTTATCTGCCCATTCTACAACTGATACTCCATCTCCGTAAAAGTATTCGTCAAATCCCATGTAGTCCATTTCAGAGATATTATCTAGTCGATATACGTCAAAGTGGTACATGGGAATTTTTCCCTCGTAGACATTTATCAGCGTAAAAGTTGCACTTGTAACTCTATCCTCTATTCCCATTCCAAGGGCAATGGATTTTGTAAGAGTGGTCTTTCCCGTTCCAAGGTCCCCTATTAATGCAATTGTGTCCCCCGGTTTTAAAAAACTCCCAAGTTTTTTCCCAAATCTATCAGTTTCATCTAGTCCATTTAATTCTATTCTCATTTTTTTCACCATTAGTATTCTACCAAATTTTATATTTTATGTAACTATTTACTCTTATAGCTAATAGTTCCTATGGAAATAATTACAAGTACAATTCCCAAAATATTTATGTAGTTTAAAATCTCTTTAAAATAATATACTCCAATTATTGAAGCCACAATAGTTTCCACAGAGGCTATTACTGGAACTTTACTTACCTCTGTTAATTTTGATACTCCAATATAGTAGATTAGGTATCCAATTGCAGTTGGAATTAACGCGTATAAAAATGACCAAAATAATACCATGGAATTTATCTCTGCCCCTGATGAAAATGGCCTCATGGTAATTATAATTGTAAGGGCTCCTAGTAGACAACCATAGGTGCTTAGAGCGTAGGAGTTAGTATTTCCCGATAGCTTTCCAAAAATAGTAGTCATAGCGTAGCATGCCCCTGCCCCTAGTCCACAGAGTATGCCAATAATTGGAAGGCTCTATATTAAAATTTCCACCAGTTACTGCCAATATACACCCTATAATATTTATACTAAGTGCCAATATTTTAAGTGGAGTTATTTTTTCTCTAAATAGAGAATATGAGGCAAT
>CAYFUL010000080.1:0-5251 GCA_964346375.1 uncultured Peptoniphilaceae bacterium | reverse complement strand
TACTATGGAGAGGAAAAACAACCTCTAATTGTAGGTGGAAGATATGGACTAGGTTCAAAGGACACTAACCCATCTCATATACTTGCAGTTTATAAAAACCTTGCATCAGAAAATCCAAAGAATGGATTTACAATTGGAATTGAAGACGATGTAACTAATCTTTCACTTCCAGTAGATGAGCGTATTTCTACAGAACCAGCAGGAACTATTAGATGTAAGTTCTGGGGATTTGGTTCAGATGGAACTGTAGGAGCAAACAAGAGCGCTATTAAGATTATTGGAGATAATACTGATATGTACGCTCAAGGATACTTTGACTACGACTCTAAGAAGAGTGGTGGAGTTACAATGAGTCACTTGAGATTTGGTAAAGAGAGAATTACTTCAACTTACCTACTAAGTGAAATTGACTTTGTATCATGTTCAAAACAATCCTACGTTCACCAATATGAACTACTAAGAGGACTTAAAAAAGGTGGTACATTCCTATTAAATACAACTTGGGAAAAGGAAGAACTTGAAGAAAATCTTCCAACATCACTAAAGAGCTATATAGCAGATAACGATATTCAATTCTATACAATAAATGCAACTAAAATTGCTGCAGAAATAGGACTAGGTGGAAGAACTAATATGGTAATGCAATCTGCATTCTTTAAACTTTCAGAAGTTCTACCAATTGAAGATGCAGTTAAGTATCTAAAGGATTCTATTGTTAAAGAATATGGTCACAAGGGTGATGAAATTATTAACATGAATAATGCTGCAGTAGATAGAGGAATAGATGCCCTTGAACTAATTGAAGTTCCAGCAAGCTGGAAGGGTCTAGTAGACGAGGATGAAAGTCATAGAATCGAAGGCGCTCCAGAGTTTATTAACGACATATTAGTTCCAATGGTACGTCAAGCAGGTAATGACCTTCCAGTAAGTGCCTTTGTAGGTATGGAAGATGGAACATTCCCTAATGGAACAAGTAGATATGAAAAACGTGGTATTGCAGTAAATATTCCAGAATGGAACATTAACAACTGTATCCAATGTAACCAATGTTCATTTGTATGTCCACACGCAGTTATTAGACCATTCCTACTAGATGAGGAAGAAGTAGCTAATAAACCAGAAAGCTTTGAAACTAAAAAAGCTACAGGTAAGGGACTTGACAAGTATGAATATAGAATTCAAATTTCACCACTAGACTGTACAGGATGTGGAAACTGTGCTCAAGTATGTCCAGCTAAGGAAAAGGCACTTGTTATGGTACCATTTGAAGAGGAATATGCACAACAAACAATTAACTGGGATTACGCTATGAAGGTTAAATCTAAGCAAGATGAAATTGAGCCAAGTAACGTAAGAAATTCTCAGTTCCACACACCATACCTTGAGTTCTCTGGTGCTTGTGCAGGATGTGGAGAAACTCCATATATTAAATTAATTACACAATTATTTGGCGAAAGAATGAGTATTGCAAACGCAACAGGTTGTACATCAATCTGGGGAGGATCAGCTCCTTCAACTCCATATTGCACAAATGAATGTGGAAAGGGACCATCTTGGGCGAACTCACTATTTGAAGATAATGCAGAGTTTGGTTATGGTATGGCTATATCTCAAATTCAATCTAGAAATAGAATTAAAGTTCTTATGGAACAATTTATTGAACTTAATGTAGACAGCGATGCAAATGCAGCGTTTAAAGAGTGGGTAGACACTTACGAAGACTATAGAGAGTCAAAAGCAACTACTGCAAAACTTCTTCCATTCCTAGAAAAAACTTATGGAAATGGTGAAGCAGATGAAATTATTGTAGAACTAAAAGGACTTGAAAACTTCTTAATTAAGAAGAGTCAATGGATCTTTGGTGGAGACGGTTGGGCATACGACATCGGATTTGGTGGACTTGACCATGTACTTGCATCAGGAGAGGACATTAATATCGTAGTAGTAGATACAGAAGTTTACTCTAACACAGGTGGACAAGCATCTAAGGCTACTCCAACTGGAGCGGTAGCACAATTTGCTGCAGCAGGTAAGGAAATGAGAAAGAAAGACCTAGGTCTAATGATGACTTCTTATGGTTATGTATACGTTGCTCAAATTGCAATTGGAGCAGATAAAAATCAAGCACTAAAGGCAATAAAAGAAGCAGAAGCATATAACGGACCATCTCTAGTAATTTGCTATGCACCATGTATAAACCATGGAATTAGAATGGGAATGGGCGCTTCAATTGAAGAAGAAAAACGTGCAGTAGAATCAGGATACTGGCACCTATATAGATACAATCCAGAGCTAAAGGCAGAAGGAAAGAATCCATTTATACTAGATTCTAAAGAGCCAACAATGCCATACAGAGAATTCCTTGATGGAGAAGTAAGATATACTTCCCTAAAGAGAAAGTTCCCTGAAAGAGCAGAGCAACTTTTCGAAATTGCAGAAGAAGATGCAAAGGAAAGATATAGAAACTATTTAGAAAAGAGTAAAGAGGATTAAAAAATTATCCCCGAGAGAAATCTCGGGGGTTTTTTTATAATATCTCTACAATTTTTCCAACAATAACAGTAGAGGGAACTCCAACTTTATTATTTTCCCTTACAGTTTTATATTCATCTAAACTATCTCTATATTTTAAAAATCTTTTTAAATTGGTCATAGACTCAGTAATATTTACAATTTCAAAATCACTAAATCTTTCGTTAAAACCATCTTCATTTTTTAAATTAATACAATCAATACATTTATCAGAAACAAAAAGTTCTTTCATAAAATCACCTCACAGTATATATACCATTAAATTTCAATAAAAACTTGGGTTTATTGACTAAAATAAAAAAATAATGGATAATCAAGTTTGAGGTGATAAATTGAATATCTTAAATGATTTAAAACTCGTATATTCTTCAGCAATTAATAGAACTATAAATAGTATAAAAAATAATCCCATTGTACTATTGCTTCCATTAGTCTATGGTTTTATTTATGAAATTGCCCATTATATTCTAGTAGTAGTCTTTAAAAATGGAATAATAGTAAGTTATGGAGGTTACTTTATTTCAGTAATGTTACTATCAAGTTTTTTAAGTTTAATGAGGGATTTAGTAATCTATAATAAAATTAGTTTTAAATATTTTGGAAGAACTTTTACAAAGCTTATTGGAACCATAATTGGAGTAAGTTTTGTACTATGGGTATTGGATTTTCTATTAGTTCCAATAGCAAGAGGAGATATTTCAAGGAAAATCTACTTACTGATCTTTATAGTATTAAATCCACTAATAGAAATGATATACATGGAAGGAAGTATAGGGCTAGATTGTATTACCAGTACATTAGAATTTATGAGAGATAATTTTATCCAATGGTTAATTCCCCTTGGAATATATCTATTAATAACAAGGACTAGCACATTATATAATTTTGATCCACTTTACTGGGTATTTGGCATAAGACTTTCTACAAGTTCGATTTTAAAGTACATTGTACTACAACTAATTGCATCCATTTACATCTCCTTTAGAGGAAGTCTATTTAATATATTAAATGGAAGCACCATGAGAAAAAGAGCCTATATGGGAGAAATAAAATGAACACATACGAAATAATAGTAGATAATTTAGAAGAGCTTGCATTTTTAGAGTTAAAGGAAAATGTAGAGATAGCACATTTACTAGGAGTCCAAGAAGAACTTCCACTACCAATATTAGTAGAAAGAGTAGTATCGGGAGTAAAATCAGGGGAGATGGAAAGTGGAGTAAATCTAGCATTAATAACAGAGTCCATAGGAATACTACTAGGAACAGATAAAAACTTTCCATATAGAGAGGATTACTTAAAGATACTAGAAAAAATTGGGCTAGATAAGTACAACTACTATTTAAATTTAGCAGAGATAAATATACAGAAGAAAAAATACTCCTATGCACTAGCCTATCTAAATTTTTTAAAGGAACTATATCCAGATGATATAGACCTGGAATTTAAAAGAGTAAATATATTAGAGCAGTTTTACAACGAAAACTTTCAAGATTTAACAGAAGAGGATAGACAGGAAATACTAAGAAGTATAACCACATCCTACGAAAAGCTAACAATAGAACATAACTACCCACTAGCCTACTATAGACTAGGCTATATAAACCTAAGTACAGAAAACTATATAAAAAGCAGCCTTTACTTTGAAAAATATCTAAACTATTCAGAAGATGAGGAACTAAAGCAAGAGGTAAGGGAAGAATTAGAGGAGTTATCAGACTATAAAAATATAGAAACGGCAAATACCTATATAGCCTATGGGGAAAATTACAAGGCAATAGAGGCATTAGAGAAGGTATCAGGACAGTATCCAAATCCAGAAGAAGTGGAGTATCTATTGGGAACAAGTTACTACAATATAGGAGAGTATGAAAGAGCAATAGAATATTTAACAAAAAGCTTAGAAAAGATAAAGGACAATCCAGATATATATACGAGACTAGCCCTAGCCAATGTACAGCTAAATAAATTAGAAGAAGGAGAAAGAATTTACAAAAAAGCCATATTCAATATAAAAGACGACTATACAATATACTACAACCTAGGAATAATAGAATTAAATAGGGGAAAAAGAGAAGAGGCAGTAGAAAATTTAAAGAAAGCCTACCAGCTAAGTAGTAAAGAAGAGATATACAGTTTGGTAGAGGAAATAAAAAATGGAGCAGTATGAAAGAGAAAAACTATCCAGAATGTGGAGAAAAGTATAATCCAGAAAAATATCGCTGCGAAAATTGCAAAATATTTATAATACCAATAAAGGAGAAGGCATTTAACTTTAATTCCGTAATAGAAGAAGGAGAAAAAGACGAAGACCAAAAGGGAGTCTATGTATTTAACAATATACTGGGAATAGGGGAAAGACCAATATATTTAGGCCATGCAAATTACTATACAGGAGAAATAAATACAGGAGGCAAGTTATTATTAACCAATAAGAGTCTATCCTTCCAAGGACATATAGTAAATTTAGGAAGAACCTATTGTGAAATAAAGTTAGAGGAAATAAAAGAAGTAGGAATAGGATTAAATTTAATAATTTCACAACAACTAAGAGTAGAGACAGAGGAAGAAGAGCACCTATTTGTAGTATATAATGGAAAAAACTGGATAGAAAAAATAAATAAAGCGCGGGAAAACTTGGTTGACAAAAGATAAGAAATTTGCTAATATAAATAGGTCTTCACATAAGACATCAAGTGAAAGAAAAGTAATTGTAAAA
>CAYFUL010000079.1:0-5269 GCA_964346375.1 uncultured Peptoniphilaceae bacterium | reverse complement strand
GGATACTGATTAATTCTTCTCTCTGGTTCTGGTACACTTACTAAGTTTAAAATTTCAATTGCCCTTTTTCTAGCCTCGTCCTTTGAAATCTTCTCGTGTTTAATTAGACCTTCCATAATTTGATCTCCAACTCTCATAGTTGGGTTTAGAGAAGTCATTGGATCTTGGAAAACCATGGAGATTTTTTTACCACGAATTGCCTCCATTTCCTTCTCTGATTTTTTTATTATGTCCTCTCCCTCAAAGAGAATCTCTCCACCTTTATAAAATGCCGGTGGGTTTGGTAGAAGTTTCATTATGGAATTAGCAGTTACACTCTTTCCACATCCACTCTCTCCAACTATGGCAACAGTTTGTTTTCTTGGTACTTCAAAGGAAATATTTCTAACTGCCTCTACCTCGCCAAAGAAAGTCTTAAATGAAACTTCCAAATTTTTTATCTCTAGTATATTATCCTGTTTCATAAATACCTACTTTCTTAAACGTGGATCAAGAGCATCTCTTAGTCCATCTCCTAGTACGTTAAATCCAAACATTATTAGTGAAATCATTATTGCCGGAATAAAAACTTGGTATCCAAGTCCTACGGCAAGTCCCTCTAGTCCATCATTAGCTAAGTTTCCAAGGGATGGTCTTGGAGCCTGTAGTCCAAGGGATAGAAATGATAGAGTCGCCTCTGCAAATATGGAACTTGGAATTGTAAGTGTAAGCCTTACTAAAATTGGTCCCAGTGTATTTGGTAGTATATGTTTAAATAGGGACCAAGAATTTGTAGCACCAATTGAACGAGATGCAAGTACATACTCCGATTCCTTTAGGGATAGTACCTGACCACGAACTAATATCGCCATAGGTACCCAACCTGAAATACTTAGGGCAAGTATTATTACAAATAGACTAGTTCCAGAACCTGATTCTGAAAATACTACTGAAAGTAGAATTACCATTAACATATATGGAATTGAGTAGATTATCTCTGCAATTCTCATCATTATTGTATCAACTCTTCCCCCACGCATTCCTGCAATACCACCGTATAGTACGCCGATAGTAAGGTTAGTTAGTGCAGCAAGAATTGCAATAAGTAGTGAGTACCTTGCACCAAAGGATACCCTTGTAAAAAGATCTCTACCTAGTGAATCAGTTCCAAAGGGAAATTCGCTATTTGGTTTTACATTAATATTTCCAAACTCCTGTTCTGCATAGTGTATTCCACTAACCATTGGTCCAACAATTGCAAATATTATCATTAAAATAATAATGGTAAGTCCAACCATGGCAAGTTTATTTTGTTTAAGTCTTCTCCATACATCTGCCCAATACTTTATTGTAGGTCTAGTAATCTTCTCTGCATCTGCTCTTTCATCAAGGGCAGGTGTAAACATATCGGGAGTTGGTGTAAATTTATTTTCCATTATTCCTTACCTCCCGTTAATTTAATTCTTGGATCTACAAGTACATAGGCAATATCTACAATTAGAATCATAGTTACAAGAACTATTGCATAGAAAACTGTAGTGCCCATTATAAGGGTGTAATCTCTATCTGTAATTGACTTTACAAAAAATCTTCCAAGTCCAGGTACACCAAAAATTCTTTCAACGACAAATGAACCTACTAATAAATCTGTAACTACAGTACCTAGAGTTGAAATAACTGGTAGAATTGAATTTCTAACTGCGTGTTTTAATATAACAACAGATTTTTTAAGTCCCTTAGATTTTGCAGTTTTCATATAGTCCTGGTTAAGTACATCAAGCATAGATGATCTCATTAATCTTGCAAGTTGTGCCATTGGAAGTAGAGATAGTGCAAAGGATGGAAGTAGAGTATGTCTCCATGTACCCCATCCAGAAATAGGGAAAAATGATGAACCCTTTGCTACCCACTGAATTAGTAGAGTAGACATTATAAAAGAAGGTACGGAAATACCAATAAGTGCAACTACCATAGATAGATAATCTGGAAATTTATTTTGATATAGAGCCGCTAATGACCCTAAAAATGGTCCTATTAATATTGCAAGTAGTATAGCTTGAAGTCCAATACGTGCAGAAACTGGAAAACCTCTTGCAATCATTTCATTTACAGTTTCAGTTTTGGATTTCATACTCTCTCCAAAGTCAAATCTGGCAATATTTTTTAAATAGATTATGTACTGTTCCCCAACAGGTTTATCCAGCCCATATTTTCTCTCCAGATTTTCATATACTGTAGGAGGAATTTTTCCCTCCTGTTGTAGTGGATTCCCAGGAATTGCGTGCATTAAAAAAAATGTAAGAGTTATTACACAGTACACAGTCAATATGGAAAGTCCCACTCTTTTTAAAATATACTTGAGCATTTTTCTTCCTTTCCTATTAAATTGAAATGCCCCCTATTTGGGGGCTATTCTTTACTTGATTTCAGCGTAAATTAATGATGGATAAGTTAGTAGTGGTTTGAAAATTCCATCAATATAAGTCTTAACAAAGTAAGGTTGAGTATAGAAGTAGATTGGCATAATTGGTAAATCTCTACAGAAGATTTCATTAGCTTCTCTCATAGCATCCATTCTTACCTTTTGGTCGGCAGATGACTTAGCCTTTTTAACAAGGGCATCATACTCAGGGTTTTCATACTTAGCATCGTTAAATGATCCGCCAATTTCAAATAGGTCTATGAAAGTCATTGGGTCGTTGTAATCTCCTACCCATCCACTTCTTACCATGTTGAAATCTTGATTCTTAGATCTTGCTAGTACTACGTTAAACTCTGCATTTTCAAGTTGAATATCTACGCCAAGGTTTGTCTTAAACATCTGTTGAAGAACTTGTGCGATTTTCTTGTGAGATTCGGAAGTATTGTATAGTAGAACCTTTCCGTTTAAATCGTCAATTGTGCAACCTTCTTCTGCAAGACCTTCTTCAAGAAGTTTCTTTGCTTCTGCTGGATCTTCTTTAATAAGTTCTCCAGCCTCTACTGCAAATTCCTTTCCATTTTCGTCAAGAATACCAGTAGGTACAAGTCCTGTTGCAGGAAGTTGTCCACCTTGAGTAATTTTTTCAACTATAGTCTTTCTATCAATTGCCATCGAGAAAGCATTTCTAACCTTAGCATTGTTAAATGGCTTCTCAGTAGTATTAAATGAATAGTAGTAAACTCCCGCTTGCTTTCCAATTTGAAGTTCTTCATTTCCATTTTCAGTAGATTGAGCAACTACTGGTTGTGGTGGGTCAACTATCATATCGTACATTCCGCCGTCATAGTTTTCCCAAACTGTGTTAATTTCTTCAAGAATATCCCATTGAATTCCATCAATCTTAACATCAGCAGCATTGTACCAATTTTCATTTTTAGCTATTTCTATTTTAGAATCTTGTTCCCAGTTAGTAAGTACGAAAGGTCCATTACATACGTAACTATCTCCACCTTTTTTAGCCCAATCTGGATTAGCTTCTACTGTCTTTTGGTTTACTGGGTAAAGTGTATAGAATGCAGTTAAATCAACAAAGTATGGAGTTGGATTTTCTAAAGTTACTTCTAGTGTAGTATCGTCAAGAGCCTTAACTCCTAGATTAGCCTTTGCATCTGCTTTCCATTTATCATAAACCATTTGGTTTACTTCATCTTCTGATTTTCCAGCAATATCAAGTCCAGCTGTATCTGCATCTGTAAAAGTTACTTCCTCATCAACTTCAGTAGTATCCTTTCCTTCAGCATCCTTCTTATAATAAATTCCTGGCTTTTTAATTTCGTTTAGTGCTTGGCCACCCTTTAAGTAGTAAAGTTGATAAGCATAAATTGAAGCTGTATCAGGGTCAAGGACTCTAGTCCAAGAATATTCAAAGTCTTTTGCAGTTACTGGATCTCCATTAGACCATTTAACATCGCTCTTTATTTTAAATGTTAAAGTAAGTCCATCCTCAGAAACTGTAGGTTCTGCTTCAGCCATACCTGGAACTAATTTACCTTCCTTATCGTAAGTCATAAGACCTGTGTAAAGGTGTTGTAATATCCATGATTCGTGAGTACCTTGAGCAAGTGCTGGGTCAAGTGTACCAGGGTTTGAACCATTGGCTGTGTGAATAATATTATCTGTAAGAGTTCTTGCAGATTTTGATTCAGTAGTAGTACCACCGTTTCCTTCTTTTGCATTTCCTGCTCCGCCATCTTTACTTTCGGATCCACCACATCCTACTAGTGCAAGTGCGAAAACAAGTAGTAGGCTTATTAATAAGCTCTTTTTCTTATACATTTCCATCCTCCTTAATGTAAAATCTCTTTGATATTTTAACACAGTGTTGCAAACATTACAATAATATGGAGTTTTTATACACTGTGTAAAATTTTAATAATAGAGGTTAGGCATTTTTGCCATGGCAGTTCTTATACTTCTTTCCACTTCCACAAGGACATGGGTCGTTTCTGCCAATCTTCTTTTCCTTTCGAACGAATGGAGTCTTTTTGCCGGTATCTGGATTTACTGTATCCACTTCCTTTGCAACTCTTACCCTCTTTACATTATCTGGATTGTAAATGTGGAATAACATCTTTACAGTGTCCTCTTTAATTGAAGTGTTCATCTCCTCAAACATTTCAAATCCTTCAGTAGCATAGGCACGTACTGGGTCCATCTGTCCAACAGCACGAAGTCCAATTCCACGACGAAGTTGGTCCATTGCGTCTATATGGTCCATCCATTTTGAGTCTACATTTTGTAGAAGGACAACTCTCTCAACCTCTCTAAATTTTTCAGAGCCAAATTCTCCTTCCTTCTCCTCGTATTTTTTAAGTGCCTCTTCTAGTAAAATACTAGATATTTCAGCGGTAGACTTTCCGTCAACATTAAATTGGGTTAAATCTATTCCAAATTGGTCCCTTCCGAAGTGAACTACTCCCTCGTAGTCAATATATTGATTATTTTCAGAGTCCACCTTGTTGTAGAAGTCCATATTTGTAGAGATAATGTCCTCTATCATGGCAAGGATATAGTCCTTTAAATCCTCCCCTTCAAGAACTTTTTTTCTCTCTGTATAGATTACCTCTCTCTGTTTATTCATAACGTCGTCATATTGTAGAACGTGTTTACGAATTGAGAAGTTATTTCCCTCTACCTTTCTTTGAGCCTGTTCAATTAACCTAGTTAGAATTTTATGCTCAATTGGTTCATCATCTGGAGTATCTACAGATTCCATTACATTTTTAAATCTATCTCCTGAGAAAAGTCTAATTAAATCGTCATCTGCAGAGATATAAAATACTGAAGAACCCCTATCTCCTTGACGAC
>CAYFUL010000078.1:1874-5490 GCA_964346375.1 uncultured Peptoniphilaceae bacterium | reverse complement strand
CGGATTTGAACCGGCGATAAGGGTGTTGCAGACCCGTGCCTTACCACTTGGCTATGTCGCCACTACCTTATGTATATTACCATTGTTTTACATATTTTGCAAGCATTTTATATTTATTACATTTGGAGAGTATTTCTACTCTCCACTTAGTACTGATTGAACTTTTAAATTTAAAAGATCTATGGCTACTTTATTGTAGCCTCCCTCTGGTATTATTATATCTGCGTATTTTTTTGATGGCTCAATAAATTGAAGGTGTGCAGGCCTAACAGTATTCATATACTGTAATATTACAGAGTCAAGGCTTCTACCCCTCTCCTTCATATCCCTTAGTATTCTTCTTATTATTCTAACGTCAGAATCCGTATCTACAAATACTTTTATATCTAGTAGATGCCTTATTTCCTTTTCAAAAAATATTAATATCCCTTCAAGAATTATTACTTCCTTTGGACTTACAATCTCTACTTCTTTTTTTCTATTGTGTACTTCAAAATCATATATTGGCTTTTCTATACTCTTTCCCTCTTTTAATGACTTTAAGTGACTTATTAATAGTTCATTATCAAAGGCAAAGGGATGGTCATAATTTGTCTGTACACGCTCCTCAAAGGGCAGATGGCTTTGATCTTTGTAGTAGGAGTCCTGTTCTATTACTGCTACTTTTTCTTCGTCTATAAGGGAAACTAATTCGTTTGTTACTGTGGATTTTCCTGAACCTGTTCCACCGCAGATTCCTATAATAATACTCTTTTTCATTCACGATTTCTCCTTAACATATAGTCTTTACCTATTGGTTTATCTACCTTTATTTTAAAAATCATCTGTGCATGGGGCGCAACATCTATTGGGTTATTATTTTTATCTAGCATGTAGTCAATTTTTTGTGTAAAGTGTTCTACTCCCGGTCCAAAAATTTCTACTTCGTCCCCTTTAAAAATTCTATTTCTCTGTTCAATAGTTGCAATTTTTGTTTCCTCGTCGTAGTCCTTTACAAGTCCTATAAAATCATATCCTCTAATATAGGAATTATCTGTATATACTTGTGAATCCTCTGTTGCCCTTCCGTAGAAAAAGCCTGTTGTAAAATCCCTATGGCTTACTTTTTTTATCTCCTCTAGTAGTGATGGGTCAAATTTATAATTTTCTGGGTCTTCGTAGTATCTATCTATTGCCATTCTATATGACCTAATAACTGTTGCAAGGTAGTATTCACTTTTTACCCTACCTTCAATTTTTAAACTTGATATTCCAGCTTCTATTAAGTCATCTATATGCTCTATCATACATAGGTCTTTAGAGTTCATTATAAAGGAGCCTTCCTCATGCTCCTCTACTGGGAAATATTCTCCCGGTCTTTTCTCCTCTACAAGATAGTATTTATACCTACAAGCTTGGGCACAATCTCCCATATTTGCATCTCTACCAGTCATATAGTTTGAAAGTAAACATCTTCCAGAATATGCCATACACATTGCACCGTGTAGAAATGTTTCTATTTCAATTTCATCTCCAACTTCTGCAACTATATTTCTAATTTCTGGTAGTGAAAGCTCCCTTGCAAGAACTACCCTTGCTGCTCCCATCTTAGCCCAAAATTTTATTGTAGAAGTATTTGTAACTGAACCCTGTGTACTAATGTGAACTTCAAATTCAGGAACTGCTTCCTTAACTTTCATATACATTCCAGGGTCTGCAACTATTAGTGCGTCAACTCCTATACTGTGAAGTTCCTTTACATACTCTTCTACGCCGTCCATATCCTTGTCGTGGGGAATAATATTTAGAGTTACATGGACTTTCTTGCCCCTTTCATGGGCAAATTTTACTCCCTCTGCAATATCCTCCATGGAAAAGTTTTTTGAAGCCTTTCTAAGTCCAAAGGCCTCTCCCCCAAGGTACACTGCATCTGCCCCATAGATTATAGCTGTCTTTAATTTATTTAAATCACCTGCTGGTGCAAGTAATTCAACTTTCTTCATCTTCATTTCTCCTCTTTATTAAAAGTATTCCATCTCCAATTGGAACTATTGAAGAAATATACCTAGTGTCTTTTTTAATCTTAGGTAAAAATCTTCTAAGCCTTTTTACAATGGTTATCTTTCTTCTCTTTACAAGGGCATCACTTGGAATCATTCCTCTAAATAGTACGTTATCACAAAGAATTATTCCACCCTTGTTTAAATGTTTTATTGCCTTTTCAAAATAGTATTCATACTGTCCCTTTGCAGCGTCTATAAAAATAAAGTCAAAATTTTCATCAAGGTTCTCTAAAAAATCATCTGCATCAGAGTGTTCCACAGTAATTTTATCAGATAGATTTGCCCTTTTTATATTTTCCCTTGCAATATCTACAAACTCCTGTCTAATTTCCACCGTTTTTAAATATTCTAAATTTGAAGTTGCATTTGCAAATACTATTGCCGAATATCCAATTGCAGTTCCAAGTTCAAGTATTCTCTTAGGCTTATGAACTGATAGTAAAAATCTTATAAACTCTGCCGTAGTAGGTTCAAGTATTGGAATGTGGTTTTCTGTTGCAATTTTACGAAGTTCCGGTAAAATTTCTCCCTCTTCTTCAATTAATCCATCTAAATATTCTTCAACATATTCATAATTTATATTAGTCATATTCTCAAAAAAAGAGGAATCATTCGATTCCCCTTTAAACCTCCATGATAATTGGTAAGATCATTGGATTTCTCATGGTCTTTTTATATAGATAGCTCCTTAAAGCCTCTCTTATAGTATTTTTAACTGTGGACCAATTTGTAAGTTCATACTTGCTACATTTTCCTAGAGCAAGTTCTACTTCCTTCTTTGCCTCTTCCATAAGTTCCTCAAATTCTCGTACATATACGAAACCTCTTGAAACTATATCTGGTCCAGAAACAATTCTTCCCTCTTTTTTAGAAATAGTAAGAACTACAATAATTACTCCATCGTCAGATAGATGTTTTCTATCCCTTAGTACAATATTACCAACATCTCCTACTCCAAGTCCATCAACCATTACATTTCCAGATGGTACATCCTGTCCAAGTTGTGCAGAAAACTGCTCAATTTCTAAACATGATCCATTTTCCAATAGGAATATATTCTCCTCTGGTATTCCCATTCCAAGGGCAAGCTCCTTATGTTTTAATTGGTGTCTTACCTCTCCATGGGCTGGTATAAAGTACTTAGGTTGAAGTAGAGAAAGTAGTAATTTTAATTCCTCTTGACAAGCGTGACCTGATACATGAATTTCAGAAAGGGCTTCATAAATTACATTAACTCCCTTTTCTAAAAGCTCATTTATTATCTTAGCAACATTATTTTCATTACCAGGAATTGGCGTAGCAGAAAGTATAATTACATCATCTGGTAGTAGTGAAATCTTTTTATGCTCTCCATAGGCAATTCTAGTAAGAGCACTCATTGGCTCTCCCTGTGAACCTGTAGTAATAATTACAAGTTCAGAAGGGTCGTATTTTTTCATATCCCTAATGTCAATTAGAGTTCCCTTTTCAACTCTTAAATATCCAAGTCTCTTTGCAGTGTCTGTTACGTTTAACATAGACCTACCAGAAAGGCATACCTTTCTACCGTATTTTTCTGCTGCATTTATTATCTT
>CAYFUL010000078.1:0-1864 GCA_964346375.1 uncultured Peptoniphilaceae bacterium | reverse complement strand
TACTTCTGCCTGAAATTGCAACTTTTCTTTTGTAGTTATACGCCGCATTTATTATCTGCTGAATTCTATGAACATTAGACGCAAAAGTTGCAATAATAATTCTATGTTCAGAATTCATGGCAAAAATTCTATTGAAAGTCTCCCCTACCTTAGATTCACTCATAGTATATCCAGGGCGAAGTACGTTGGTAGACTCTCCAATATACGCAAGAACTCCACGCTCTCCAATTTTTGCAAATTTTTGTAAATCTATTACTCCATCAGTAATAGGTGTAAAGTCGACTTTAAAGTCTCCTGAGTGAACTACTGTACCAAGTGGAGTTTTAATTGCTAGAGCACAGGCATCTGGAATACTGTGGTTTACTCTTATCCATTCCACTTCCATTTTACCAAGCTTAACAGTATCTCCAGCCTTTACGACTTTTAAATCCACCTGTCCAAGTTTGTGTTCCTTTAATTTATTTTCAAGTAGTCCAATTGTAAGGGCAGTCCCATAAATTGGAAACTTTATCTTCTGTAATACATAGGGAATAGCTCCAATGTGATCCTCGTGACCATGGGTTAAAACTAATCCTCTAATCTTCTGTTGATTGTGAACAAGGTAAGAAATATTTGGTATTACCACGTCCACTCCAAGCATTTCCTCTTCTGGAAATGTAAGTCCGCAATCTATAATAATTATGTCATCTCTATATTCGATTAAAGTAAGATTTTTTCCTATCTCCCTCATTCCGCCTAGGGGGATAATCTTTACTTTGTTACTGTTTTTCATTATTCGCTCCTTTTTTTTCTGTTTGGCAGTTTTTACAGTAACCATAGAATTTGAGATTGTGATCTACTACTTTAAAATTTTCCGTAACTTCGATTTCATTTTCCAATGTATCAAGCAGATCGTGTTTAAATTCAGTAATAACTCCACAACCTAAACACATTAGGTGGTGATGTCTATGTCCTGCAATTGAGGACTTTAATTCGTATCTTGATACACCGTCGTCGAAACTTATTTTGTAAAGTAAACCTAATTCATCAAATAATTGTAATGTTCTATATACAGTTGCAATTCCCACCTCTGGGTCCTTCTCCTGTACAATAGCATATACTTCCTCAGTGGATAGATGATCCTCCTGATTCTCTACAAAAACATTGTATATTAAAGCCCTCTGGTTAGTGTATTTATAACCACTTGCCTTTAAAATGTCCCTAACATTATCTTTTATTGGTTCCATAAAAACTCTCCATTACTGCATTCTATTTTGCATTAACTCTTCGTAAACTTGTACTGCCCCTTCTAATTCTTCATCGTCAATTCCAGCAAGTACTTCTTCTCCATTTTCATCTAAATCTATTCTTAGTATATAAACTGCTGATTCAAGTTCTTCAGCAGGTAGCATTGCTACATAGTTTGTGTCATTTAATTGAAATTTAGCCTTTACTACAAACTCAATTGGATTTCCCAATTCATCAAAAAAAAGTTGTCTTTCCATTCCTACCTCCTATCTAAATAAACCTGTAAGATTGTAGCAGCAGCTAGTTTATCAATGTACTTCTTCCTGTTTTCTCGTCTTACAGATGCTTCAATTAAAATATTTTCAGCTGTAATACTGGTCATTCTCTCGTCAATGTAGATAATCTCCACTCCATATTTATTACCCAATTTATTGGCAAACTTCTGTACCTTTTCACTCTGTGGTCCGAGAGTATTGTTCATATTTTTTGGGAGACCTACTACAATTTTTGCTACTTCATATTCGTCTATTAGAGATTTTATATCTTCGTATGCCTGTTTATTACTATTTCTAATTATTGTGGAATGAGGTTGTGCAAACATCAAAAGAGGGTCTGAAATTGCAACTCCAATATACTT
>CAYFUL010000077.1:4528-5556 GCA_964346375.1 uncultured Peptoniphilaceae bacterium | reverse complement strand
TAATACCTCCTATATTTTTTGGTCTTCGATAATTCTATCGTCTACCGGTTTAACTTTACTCATAATCAGACAAATTACCATTATTATTATACTAACTGTTAAATAACCTAAGTTGAAATTTTCCAAAGGAATAAGGTTTTTTAGATTTATTAATGCTGTTGGATCTTTACCAAACATCTTCATGTATGCAATAACTCCACCGTATATTCCCCATGCAAATGCAAAATACATTGAAAGTTTATATCCAATCCATAGATAATGGTTATTTTCGAATTTAGGGAATATTGAATAGAATAATACTAAAATTATTGCTGCAGGATAGATAATGTCCATTAGTGGTCCAATAACCTCAACTATTGTACTAAGCCCTATAGTAGATACAATCGCACTAGCTATTAGAATCCATATACAAGCCTTTTTATAAGTTATTTTTTCATCAGATATTTCTACTACAAAATCAGCAGTTCCAGCTGACATTCCAACAGCAGTAGTAAGTGCGGCAAATAGCAGTCCAACATTAAACAATATTCCTCCTACTGTGCCCCATAGTTTCATAACAACTGCAGTGTATAGTGCAGAGTACTTAAGTTCAGGAAACATTCCGCCAGATTGAGAACCAATATACACGTGTCCAAAATGAGATATTGTAAGGATTCCAACTCCAATAACACAACATATAATCAAATTCTTATTTAGGTATTTTTCCCCAATTCCCTTTGATTTCAAACTATTGATAATGATGCTACCAAACATAAGAGCGCAAATGATTTCACGTGTAGCATATCCACCAACAAATCCATAGGCAAATGGGTTTTCGGAATATACTTTTGCAGTTGGCTGTCCAAGAGGAGTAATAAATCCTTTAACTATAATAAAAGTAACTGCTACAATTAGAATTGGAAGTAGTATTTTTCCTAGTTTATCAATAACTCCATCTTGATCTGATATAAACCAGTATGTAATAAGATAATAGATAACAGAAAAAATAAATGAAAAAACCATACTACTAACTTCCCAGCCAGTTACTT
>CAYFUL010000077.1:0-4473 GCA_964346375.1 uncultured Peptoniphilaceae bacterium | reverse complement strand
GGTCCCATAACGAGAATAGTTAGATACATATAGAAGTTCGCAAATTTTTTTCCTATCCTTCTCAAAAGAGTTACAAGACTTGCATTTGCATTAGCAAGAGCAACATATCCGAGTATTACAAGAAACAATGCGGTAATAAAAATTCCACCAAAGGCAGTTAAATAACTTGTACCACTTTCCTTACCCCATGTCATCGGCCACACCATACTAGAGCCGCCAAAGTGCATGGAGAAAACTGAACCACCAACTAGTAGATATTCTAGTGCGGTATTTAATTTCTTTTTTTCCATAAGATTCTCCTTTATTAATTTTTTTACATTGCTAATATAATAACTAGCAACAATATAATCATTCTTCCCTCCTTCCAAATTTTCCTACTTCCTGCATCCGCATTTTAAAAATGCAATTTATATGCCAATTAGTATAACGGTTTCATAATTTATAAAATATTCAAAAAAAAGAAAGGTTGAGAAATTTCTCAACCTTTCAAACCTAGAATTTAACAATAAAATTAGTCTTGGAATTCAGGGTCTGCGTATTCTGGTCTTTGAAGATCTTTCTTAACTACTAAAGTTCCAGTTGCTCTACCACAAAGAACTTTTTCTTTAAGAACATTTGCAGAAGAAAGAGCCTTAGCATCTTCTTTAGCAAGTTCTATATATTTCCAAGCTTCAAAATGACAAGTTCTTGAAGAACCGCCTGCTTTTTCAATCCAACCTACATATTCCATAAAGTCTCCAGAGTAAACAGGTGCAGTAAACTCAACATTATCGTATCTTAAAAATAGAGATTCATCTCCATCACGTCTAATCATAAGTTCTGTTCCAACGTCTCCCCAGAAGTCAAGAATATGAGAACCATTTACAAGGTTACCTGCATAGTGTGCTTCTCCAGCTGACATTCTTACCCTAAGTGTTACTTTTCTTCCGATCATTTTAAGATCCTCCTTTATTTTTCTTTGTCCTTTGGACTTGATTTCTTATAATGCAAAATAAGTGCCAAGATAATTACTTGAATCAATAAAAGAAAATTTAAACGTTAAAAGATATACAAGTCAATGTTGAATTAGATACCATCATTAGTATATAATTTAAACAGATAATATAGTAAAGGGGATGTTAATTTGAACTATACAGTTTATAATTCTGCACTACTTGTAGTTAACTATCGTGGAATAATAATTGACGCGAGCCCTGTTGCAAAAGGATATCTTTCAGATGAAAATCTAAAGGGGAAAACTATCGAGCAGTTTAAAGATAGACTAGAAAAATTTCAGGTATATTTAGCACATTTAAGAGACTACCAAATCTATGTAATTAAGAAAGAAGAAGATATAAACGGATTTTTAGAATTTGTAATAGAAAATTCATACGACGAGATTTTTGTAACTGACGGAGAGGGAATAACATTATATTGTAATGAAGCCTTTGAAAAACACTACGGAATAAAAAGGTCAGATATTATAGGAAAAGATGTAAAAATTTTAGAAGAACAGGGAATAGTAGATAAGATATTGGTACACGATGTTATTCGCTCCAAAAAGATGATTTCTTATGAACAGCATACTGCTAATGGAAAAACTATTTTAAATACGATTAAACCAATACTAGACGATAGAAATAATGTTATGTATATCGTAGAAAATTGCAGAGATATTTCAGAAATGAGCTTTCTTAGAGAAAGTATGAAATCTATGACTAGTAAAATGAAGAAAATGGAGAAGAGTAGAAAATATTTCAACACTATTTCTACAGAAAATATGCTTAAATTCAGTTCAAAAGCCATGTTAAAACTAGATAGTACTATAAAAAATCTAGCCATAAGAGATGTAAACATATTGCTAATGGGGGAATCTGGTACAGGAAAAACATTGATGGCTAACAGGGTCCATGAGCTAAGTTTAAAAAGAGACAAGCCTTTTGTAAACATAGATTGCACTACCATTCCAGCGGAGTTAATGGAGTCAGAACTATTTGGATATGAAAAGGGCTCATTTACTGGTGCTCTAAAATCTGGGAAAAAAGGATTAGTTGAGCAAGCAAATAATGGGACGCTATTTTTAGACGAAATTGGGGAGCTTCCATTAGCATTACAGGCAAAACTACTCCAACTGGTCCAAGAAAAGACTTATACTTCTGTAGGAAGTGTATATCCAAAAAAAATTGATGTGAGAATAATTGCAGCAACTAATAGGGACTTATTAAAATTAGTTGAAGAAGGAAAATTTAGAGGAGATCTATATTATAGATTAGCCCTTGGAATTATTAATATCCCTTCTTTAAGAGAAAGAAAAGAGGATATACCAACATTAATAGATTATTATTTAGAAATGTATAATGAAAAATACGATACTAATTTGGAACTAGACCCTCAAGTTAGGGAAATACTTATAAATTATAATTGGCCGGGAAATATTAGAGAACTTCAGCATTTATTAGAATTTTTAGTTATTGATTCAAAACCTGATGATAGATATATTACCAAGAACTCACTACCTAGTAATTTGACTGAAAATATAGTGGAAGAATCTATTGCAAAGGAAATTGTTTCCACTTCTAATAGCGATAATATTTTTGAGATGGGAAAGATGGATTTAAATGAGCTTGTTGAAGGATATAAGAAAGAAATTATTACAAAGTTGTATGATAATTGTAAAAGTTCTTATAAGGTAGCTGAAAAATTAAGCATTTCACAATCCACTGCACATAGACTAATAAAAAAATATGTAGAATAATCTATTGTAAAAATAACATAGAAATAGATAAATGAATTAAATCGAAAGTGAATTAATAATGCAATTTAAAATTATTTAAAAATTCTAGATTGCATTATTTAGCTATTTATACATATTACGTAGAAATTGATAATTTGATAACTATAATGACATTTTTTATCTTTATCAATTTTTTTATGCTATGTATTTTTATACATACATTACTATTTCTACAGAAAATATGCTTAAATTCAGTTCAAAAGCCATGTTAAAACTAGATAGTACTATAAAAAATCTAGCCATAAGAGATGTAAACATATTGCTAATGGGGGAATCTGGTACAGGAAAAACATTGATGGCTAACAGGGTCCATGAGCTAAGTTTAAAAAGAGACAAGCCTTTTGTAAACATAGATTGCACTACCATTCCAGCGGAGTTAATGGAGTCAGAACTATTTGGATATGAAAAGGGCTCATTTACTGGTGCTCTAAAATCTGGGAAAAAAGGATTAGTTGAGCAAGCAAATAATGGGACGCTATTTTTAGACGAAATTGGGGAGCTTCCATTAGCATTACAGGCAAAACTACTCCAACTGGTCCAAGAAAAGACTTATACTTCTGTAGGAAGTGTATATCCAAAAAAAATTGATGTGAGAATAATTGCAGCAACTAATAGGGACTTATTAAAATTAGTTGAAGAAGGAAAATTTAGAGGAGATCTATATTATAGATTAGCCCTTGGAATTATTAATATCCCTTCTTTAAGAGAAAGAAAAGAGGATATACCAACATTAATAGATTATTATTTAGAAATGTATAATGAAAAATACGATACTAATTTGGAACTAGACCCTCAAGTTAGGGAAATACTTATAAATTATAATTGGCCGGGAAATATTAGAGAACTTCAGCATTTATTAGAATTTTTAGTTATTGATTCAAAACCTGATGATAGATATATTACCAAGAACTCACTACCTAGTAATTTGACTGAAAATATAGTGGAAGAATCTATTGCAAAGGAAATTGTTTCCACTTCTAATAGCGATAATATTTTTGAGATGGGAAAGATGGATTTAAATGAGCTTGTTGAAGGATATAAGAAAGAAATTATTACAAAGTTGTATGATAATTGTAAAAGTTCTTATAAGGTAGCTGAAAAATTAAGCATTTCACAATCCACTGCACATAGACTAATAAAAAAATATGTAGAATAATCTATTGTAAAAATAACATAGAAATAGATAAATGAATTAAATCGAAAGTGAATTAATAATGCAATTTAAAATTATTTAAAAATTCTAGATTGCATTATTTAGCTATTTATACATATTACGTAGAAATTGATAATTTGATAACTATAATGACATTTTTTATCTTTATCAATTTTTTTATGTTATGTAATTTTATACATACATTTTATGAAGTTAATATTTTGTTTCAATAGCATACAAAGTTTGTGTGCCCATAAATAGTTCAAAAAATATTTTTAATTAATGAGTGTTTATTATTGGATTAATCAATTTAGAAATTGTTTTAAATAATGAAATAAAAAAGTATAATGGTGAGAAAAATTGTTTGTAAATAAACAAATTTTTATTTTAAAAACGATTTCATTAAAATATGGTAAAAAGTTTTCTATTTTGGAATATTAATTCATTGGGGAAGTTTGGTAAAAAAAGATTAAAATCTTAAGGAGGATTTATTATGTATTTATGTGACAAAGAGAGAGTGGGGAAATAATTAAAACCTTCAGTACTT
>CAYFUL010000076.1:0-5989 GCA_964346375.1 uncultured Peptoniphilaceae bacterium | reverse complement strand
TAAGCTGTTTGCATTTAGCTTTATTCATTTTACACTATTTAATTATCAATGTTACCGTCTTTCGAGACAGCTTATTTATAATACCAAATTCATTTCACAGTGTCAAGCACTTTTTTAAAATATTTTTTTTGGTATGCTGTTCTTTCGAAACAGCTTATTTATAATAACACCCTATTTTTTATAAGTCAACATTTTTTTTACATTTTTTTACTTTTATTTTACATTTTCCTTATATTATTGCTATATAGCCGTCTGTACGCTTTTCTGTTCCTCCTATATAGACCTTATTTTCCTCATCATAGAGTATTATTTGCCCTCTTCCCATTCCTATACTATCTCCTTGGTACTCTACACTATGTCCTCTTTCCTTTAGTGATAGATATATATGCTCTGGGAACTCTCTTTCTATTTCTATATTCTTCTCTCCTGTCCACTGCCACCTTGGGGCATCTAGTGCTGCCTGTGGATTTAGATTATAGTCTATTAGATTACTTAGTACCTGAAATTGTCCTTGTGGTTGCATAAATCCTCCCATTACTCCAAAGGCTCCAAATGGTTTCCTATCCTTTGTTATAAATCCTGGGATTATTGTATGATATGGTCTAACTCCTCCTGCTAAACTATTTGGATGTTTTTCTCTCATATTAAAGTTATTTATTCTATTGTTTAATGATATTCCCGTTCCTGGTACGACTATCCCCGATCCAAATTCCATATAGTTACTCTGTATCATTGATACCATATTTCCTTCTCTATCTCCTACACAGAAATAGACTGTGGATGTGTCCTTTGGATTTCCTACTTGTGGTTGTAGTGCTTCTTCTCCTATCAGTCCTCTTCTTTTTTTTGCATATTCTTCATCTAGTAATTCCTCTACTCCCACTATCATTCTTGTTGGCTCTGCTACATATTCCTTTGCATCTGTAAATGCCAATTTCATTGCTTCTATTTGCCTGTGTATTTCCCTTTCATCTCTTTTTCCTTCTATGTTATATCCCTTTAAGATATTTAGTGCCATTAATACTGTTATTCCATGTCCATTGGGCGGCATCTCCCATACTTCATATCCTCTGTATTCTACTCCTATTGGTTCTACCCACTCTGCCTCGTATTCTTTTAAGTCCTCTCGCTCCATGTAGCCACCATATTTTTTTATATAGTCTACGATTTTCTCTGCTAACTCTCCCCTATAAAAGTCCTCTCCCTTTGTACTGGCAATTTTTTCTAAGGTCTTTGCCATTTCCTCTGACTTAAATACTTCTCCTGGTCTATATGGTTTATTTCCCTTAGCAAATAGTTCTAGTAGTGGACGGTATTCTTCACTTGATTTTAGTAGTTCTGAAAATTCCTCTACTTCTTTCTTCCATATTCTTGATATTGTTGGTTGGACTACATATCCTTCCCTTGCATACCTTATTGCTGGTTCTAAACATTCTTCCAAAGTTAGCCTTCCAAATCTCTCTACCGTTTTCGCCCACGCGTCTACTGCTCCTGGTACATCTATGGTCATTACTCCCCTTTTTGGTATGTCTGTGTATCCCCTTCTTATTAATTCTTCTCTGTTTATTTTTTTGGGGGACGGTCCGCTTCCGTTTATGCCATATAGTTTTCCATCTATATGTATTATTGCAAAGGCATCTGACCCTATTCCATTACATGTTGGCTCTACTACCGTCTGTGTCGCTGCCATTGCCACTGCTGCGTCTACTGCATTTCCTCCCCTTTTTATTATCTCTATTCCTGCATTTGATGCGTAGGGATTTCCCGACGCTGCCATTGCCTCTTTTGAATAGATTATATTTCTCCTTGAATTAAATGGATATTCTAATGGATTAAATTTCATACGCTCTCCTATTTTTATATTTTCTTCCATTATAGCATCTACTAGCAGCTTGTTTAAAATGTATTACAATTAATTTACACAAAATCTTGAAATATTATTGTACACCAACACAATATGTAGTATAATCTTTTTATAAATAATGTATATATTGTGTATTGGAGGATACTATGGAAGTTATTAAGAGAAATGGTCGCAAGGCGCCATTTAATAAGGACAAGATTACTATTGCTATAGAAAAGGCAATGAATTCCACTACCGGAATTTTTGTTGAAGGCCTTGCTGAAAAAATTGCTACTGAAATTGAAGATAGTGCTAGACAAAAGGGCGACGATATTTCCATCTATACTATTGAGGAAATGGTCTACTATAAATTAATCGACTACAATAACCCTGCTACTGCTAGAGCTTATGAAAGTTACAAATCTGTTCAAGCTTATAAACGTGAAAGAAATACTACTGATAGTGAAATTCTTGGACTGCTTAATCAGACTAATATCGATCTTCTTGACGAAAACTCTAATAAAAATGCAATTATTGCCTCTACTCAAAGGGATTTAATTGCCGGAGAAGTTTCTAAGGATATTGCTAAGAGAAAGATGATTCCTGCTGATTTAGTTGAGGCTCAAGAGTCTGGAGCTATACATATTCACGACCTTGACTATATTATACAACCTATTTTTAATTGCTGCCTAGTTAATATGCAGGATATGCTTGATAACGGAACTGTTGTAAATGGAAAGATGATCGAAACTCCAAAGAGTTTCCAAGTTGCTTGTAATGTTATGACTCAAATTATTGCTCAAGTTGCATCTAATCAATATGGTGGACAGAGTATTCATATAGACTGTTTAGGAAAGTATTTAAGAAAGAGTTACGATAAGAATTTAAACCTTGCCATTGAAACACTAGGGGACGTTGAACTTGCTGAAAAGATGGCTGAAAAAATGACTCAAAAGGATTTGGAAAGTGGAATTCAAACTATCCAATACCAAATTAATACCCTTATGACCTCCAATGGACAGGCTCCTTTCGTTACTCTATTTATGCACATTAAAGACGGCGACCCTTACGAAGAAGAAGTTGCTAAAATTATTGAGGAGATTTTAAAACAGAGAATTAAGGGGATTAAAAATGACGCAGGAGTTTACGTTACTCCAGCTTTCCCAAAATTAATATACGTCCTTGATGAAAATAATGTAAATAAGGATTCTAAGTACTATTATTTAACTAGCCTTGCAATTAGATGTACCGCTAAGAGAATGTACCCTGACTATATTTCTGCAAAGAAGATGAGACAAAACTACGAGGGCAATATTTTCTCACCTATGGGATGTAGAGCATTCCTACCTCCATGGAAGGATGAAAAGGATAGATATAAATTTGTTGGAAGATTTAATATGGGAGCTTGTACTATTAACCTTCCCCAAATTGGAATACTTGCTAATGGAAACGAGGGCAAATTCTTTGAAATACTAGATAAAAGACTTGACCTATGTAAGAGAGTTGGACTTATTAGATATGAACACCTTAAAAAGGTAAATAGCGACTCATCTCCTATCCACTGGCAACATGGAGCAATTGCAAGACTTGGAAAACACGAGAGCATTGCACCTCTATTAAAGAACGGCTACTCTACAGTTTCCCTTGGATATATTGGAATCTACGAAGCTACAATGTTAACTAAGGGAGTTAGTCATACAGACTCTAAGGGAACAGAATTTGCAATGAAGATTATGGACCACTTAAACGACGCAGTTAAAAAGTGGACAGCTGAATATGGAATTAAATTTACACTATATGCAACACCTGCAGAGAGTTTAACTCATAAATTTAATAAAATTGACAGAGAGAGATTTGGAATAATTGAAAATATTACAGACAAGGGATACTACACCAACTCCTTCCACGTAGATGTAAGGGAAAATATCTCTGCCTTTGAAAAATTTGCCTTTGAATCAAAATTCCAAGACAGATCAACTGGTGGTTGTATATCCTATGTAGAAATTCCAAATATGTCACACAACTTAGAAGCCCTTGAAACTCTAGTTAAGTATATTTACGACAATATTCAATATGCAGAGTTTAATACTAAGAGCGACTACTGTTCAGAATGTGACTTTGATGGCGAGATAAAGGTAAACGAAGATGGAGATTGGGAATGTCCACAGTGTGGAAATACTGATAAGGCAACTCTAACAGTAGTTAGAAGAACTTGCGGATACCTTGGAGAAAACTTCTGGATTGAAGGAAGAACTAGGGAAATTACAGATAGAGTGCTTCATATATGAGGTATGGACAGATTAGAAAGTATGATGTGGCAAATGGACCAGGAGTGCGCAGCAGTATATTTGTTACTGGATGTACCCACCATTGCCCAGAGTGCTTTAACGAAGAATACCAGGATTTTTCCGCAGGAGAAATTTGGACAGATAGGGAAACTGAGGAGGTAGTTAGCTACCTCCTTCTTCCTGAAGTAGAGGGACTTACAATTTTAGGAGGAGAGCCCTTTCAAAATGAAGAGGGACTTATAAAAGTTGTAGAAGAGATAAAAAATCATATAGGTAAATCCATTTGGATCTATTCCGGATATACATTTGAGGAAATAATCTCATCTCCACTAAAAAAACAACTGCTGGAACTATGTGATGTATTGGTAGATGGACTTTTTGTAAATGAGTTAAAGGATTTAAAGTTAAAGTTTAGAGGAAGTTCAAATCAGAGAATAATTGATATTAAGGAATCGCTGGAAAATAATTCAGTAGTTTTATTAAGTGAATATATAAGTTAATATTTAGGTCTACCTTTTTAAAAGGTAGACTTTTTTTCTCGCCAATTTATATTTTTACTCGCCAAAATTATTTTTTTTGGCGAGTTTTTTCTCGCCACTTTAGTTTTTTCTACGCCATTTATGGCATAATGGCGAGAAAGGAGGGAGATATGAGAGAGTTTAATTACGAAAAGCTACTGGAATTAAATATTCCTGCTAGTATTTATAAAACCATCGCTGGAATTTATGAACACAAGGGAAAGCAAGAGCTATATGTACGTAATTTTTCTGATGTGCTTGATAAAATGGTTGAAGTTGCTAAAATCCAAAGTACAAAATCATCCAATGCAATTGAAGGAATTTCTACAAACGATACTCGCTTAGAGGAGTTAATGAGTAATAAATCCGAGCCTAGAAATAGAAATGAGGAAGAAATTTATGGATATAGGGAAGTTTTAGATATTATACACGATAATTATGACAATATCGAATTTACAAAAAATAATATTTTAACTCTCCATAATAGACTTTATTCCTACTCAAATGAAAGACATAGGGGTAAGTTTAAAACTATGGATAATAGCATTGTAGAAATAAATGCCCTTGGAGAACAAAAGGTAAGATTTAGTCCAGTATCTGCATTTGAAACAGAAAAATATATTGAGGCTATGGTAGAAGGATACAATAAGGGTTTGGAAAATGATGTTCCACCTCTTTTACTAATACCTACTGTAATCCATGTTTTTTTATGTATACATCCATTTAGTGACGGAAATGGTAGAATGTCCAGATTATTAACCCTGCTTTTACTCTATAGGCATGGATTTTTTGTTGGAAAGTACATTAGTTTGGAAATGCTAATTGAAAAATCAAAGGAAAGTTATTACGAAGAATTACAAAACTCCAGCAAAAACTGGCACGATGGAACTAATGATGAACTTCCATTTATTAAGTACCTGCTTTCAATAATTTACAAGGGATATAATGAATGTGATGAGAGATTTAAAATAATAGGGGAACGGAGTTTAACCTCTCCTCAAAGGGTATTGAATATAATCGAAAATTCTTTAGAGCCACTTTCCAAATCAGATATTGTTATTCTCTGTCCTGATATTTCCCAAAGAACTATTGAAAGAGCATTAAAGGAGCTTATTGAAAAAAATTTAATTGAGAAAATTGGAAATGGACGATCAACTAAATACGTTAAAAAATAGAAGATCTATCTATAAGTTAAACAATTACCGTATTTTATTGTGTATGTATTTTACAATACCAATACACTATCTCCCCGGGTCGGGCGAGGACGACTGACCCCTACCAAAGGTTTTGGATAGACCTTTTTAGTGCTCTAAATTTCTTATTCTATCTACTAAACTTTG
>CAYFUL010000075.1:0-6092 GCA_964346375.1 uncultured Peptoniphilaceae bacterium | reverse complement strand
AACCTCTATTTTGTCCCCAAAGAGCAGCTTCACTAGCATCAAGAGTTCCAAGACCAGCTTGTTCAGATTCCATAGTCATAACTGCGCCAATAATGACAACACTTGAAATAACTACTAATATAGATAAAATAGTACTCATATTAACCTCCATTCCCTATTTATGATTAACACATAAATTCTAACATAGGGTATATATAAAATCAATATTTACATTTGTTCACAGAGCAATGTAAATATTGATTTTGGGGAAGAAGGGTGTTTTTTGATAGATGTTTTTGCATAGGTTAATCTATAAAATTACTTTTTTAATTAAATGAAGGGGAACCAGGGGAGAAATTACGCAGTTTCTCCCCTTTGGTTCCCCTTCACCCCTCCTAACCCCTCTCGCTTACTGAATGTAAGAAAATTCTTAACAGGCTAAAAATCCGAAACTCGCTACGCTCAAACATCGGATTTTTTTAACGCCTGCCAAGAATTTTCTTTTTATATGTGCGGGAGGGAGAGTAATTTATTTTATGGTGTATACATTCTGCCAAAACACCTTGTAAAAATTGATGCTTCAAATTTTTAGATAAATAAACAAAATTTAAAGTCCTAATACAACTGAGTCTTAATCTCCTCCAGAATTTCTATACTCTGAAGTTCATTTATTTTTTCATCTTTTCCCCTCTGCTTCAGTTCTGTAATTATATTACTTTCATCAGAAAATTTTACTTCCCATTTAAAGGAATTTGGATAAAAATCATCTTTTCTGAAAGAAAATTCAGTCTTTAGAAAAGTAACTTCACTAAAAGATAAATCATCTTCACCATTGTTAAACAAAACAAATATTTCTCTCGGTTATAAATTGAATTGATACCACTTTAGAAAATTACGTCTTTCATCATTTCCAAATGAGCGAGATTTTTTATAAATTTATGTCGATGTTTCTAATTAAAGGGTAAACCTATAATAAAAAAGAAAGCGTTATTTATTTGTTTTGATTGACTCAATTGAAAGGAGATATTATGATTAAGCAAAAAAATTTATTTATGTTAGTTATTGCTCCGATTATTTTATTCCTACTATTTCATGAAAACTTTTATGCTAGATCTCTTAGTGCTACACTACCTGATTATTCTATAAAAATTAATGGAGAGCTGGTTGAAAATAAAAGAAGCAAGTATCCATTCTTAAACTATAGAGGAATCACCTACTTTCCCGCCATTTATAAAAATAGTGAGGCTTTGGGGATTTCCGTATTTTGGAATGAGAAAGAAAATGTATTATACTTAAAAAGCTCAACTTCATATGGTAGTTATAAAATTTATAGAGATAAGGTAAATAACAAGGACAATAAAATTACTATTCCGAAATATAAAATATCAGTTAACGAAAATATAGGGGACAATGAAAATATGGAATATCCCTTTATCTCTTTCAGGGATATAACGTACGTTCCACTTACTTGGCAAATTTGTAATGATTTCGGACTTGAGATTTCTTTTACAGGGAATACCCTTGAAATTTGGAGTAAAGACAGATTACCTAAATTACGAGAGTTAGAATCAGATAAAATTGCAATAAAAGATGGAATATATTTTGTAAATGATGGAGTTGTCTATTTTTCAGACGAAGAAAATAATCTTCACAAGATTTTCAATCTTGGAAACAACGATTTATACAGATTTATAAAAAGTGGAAATTCTATCTTTTTGAAATACGGTAAAGAAAATTCCCTGGGAACAAGCAAGTATTTAAAATTGGATAGAGATAAGGTAGAACATCTTGATATATTTTTTAAAGACTTTGCTCAGGTTGTTGAATTTAATTCAAAAATCTATTCCTTTAATTCCTTTGACGAGGAACAGCCGGGGAAAGTTTATTCAATCAGGGATGGTGCACTTCTGGGGAATGATCTGTTTTTTCCTAAATTTTTTCTATACGACGGAGCACAATATGGAATAGTTCGCAGTTACCTAGATAAAGACAGCATAGTAAAATTTAATGGAGATAAATATAGTAAGGCTGGAGAAATTAATAAATCGGCTGAAAATTTCGATGTATATGGAGAAAATTTAACCTATGTAGTGAATAAGTTCATTTATCCTTTTACAGAAAATATTCAGGAAATTTATAGTGTAAGCTTAAAAGACGGAAGTTCTAAAGTGATTTTAAACTATTCTGTAGATTCTCATAAACTTGAATATTTTGTAACGGACAGAGGTGTTCTTTATAAACCCCTATTAGAAAATAAGGTGTATTTAGATGATAAAGTATTTTTGGAAAATATATTGAATTTTTCAAAGGTAGATAATCTTTTATTTTTAGTAACAGAGGATGAGGAAAAAATATACACTGAAATCTATAACAGGAATGGAAAATTAGTAGCGAAAAAATTCGGAGTTGTTACTGCCGATTCTCTATATACATCTCCTTCAGGATATAGGTTTTACAATATTGTTACGGAAAAATTTGAAAATCTTTAAATTTAAATTCCCCCTCGTAAAAAACAAATGAGGGGGATTTTTGATGCCTGCAAAGAATTTTCTTTTTATAAGCGTGGTAGAGAGCGTAATTTATTTTATGATGATTATGTTTCGCCACAATACATTGTAAAAATTGTGACCCTTCAACCCACATTACAATATGTTTTGAGGAAAAGACGTAAAAATTTCCATGTTTGAGCCTGAAAGGCGAGTTTGGAAATTTTAGTCTTTGACGAAAAACATTTCCTTCAGTATGCGCAGGGGTAAGGGGGATTTTAAAAGGGGGCCTTAGGGGATGGCCGCATAGGCACGGAAGCAAATTCGTAGAATTTGCGGGAGTGCCGATAACCATCCCCTGGTCCCCTTTTATTTTTAAATAGAAAAAGTATTTTTATAACCTAACTATTCAAAAAAACTCCTCAAAAAAACCAAAACAATTTTTTGAAAACTTTTTTATAAAAAAAGTTGAAAACTTACAGTGAGTTTCCAACTTCAATACTTATCTCATAGAACTTATCCAATATACTATCTAGCTCTAATTTATTTTTCTCCTCATCCTTCTTATCAACGATGACTTCTCCCTTGTGCATCATAAGTAATCTATTTCCGTATTTTAGAGAGTAGTTTAAATTATGTGTTACCATTAGTGCAGTAATGTTCTTCTCCCTAACTACCCTATCTGTCATTTCCATTACTATATCTGCAGTCTTTGGGTCCAGTGCCGCAGTATGTTCGTCTAGTATTAAAAAGTCTATTGGTACAAGGGTTGCCATTAGTAGTGCAAGACATTGGCGCTGTCCTCCTGATAGGCTTCCCACTTTATCCTCTAGTTTATCCTCTAATCCCAATCCTATTGGGGCGAGTAGCCCCTTGTATTCATTTATCCTCTTTTTATTTGCACCCCTAGTTAAATTCCAAGACTTGTTTTTATTTTCTGCCATTGATAGATTTTCAAGGATGGTCATTGATGGAGATGTTCCCATCTGTGGATCTTGAAATACCCGTCCGATTTTACTATACCTTCTATGTTCCCTTATTTTATTTAGCACAACATCATCTATTACTATATCTCCAGAGTCTGGCATAAGCGAACCGCAGATTATATTTAGTAGGGTACTTTTTCCAGAGCCATTTGATCCGATTATACTTACAAAATCTCCCCTATCTATATTTAAATTAAAATTACTAAAGAGTTTTTGCTCGTTTACTGTACCTGGATTAAAGGTCTTATTGATTTTTTTAAGCTCCAGCATTGTTTACCTTCTTTCTCTCTCCCACAACTAGGATGAATAAAAATATTACTGCCGTTATTAGTTTCATTGAGTTTGTTGTAAATCCTATGGCAATTGCAAGGGCAACTGAGGCCTTGTACAGTATTGAACCAAATACAACTTTAGTTGTATCTTTAATAAAAGATACTCTCTCTAGTAATTTCATTCCAAGGACTACTGATGCAAGTCCCATTACCATTGAACCTGTTCCCATTGAGATTTCAAAAAATCTCTGCTCTTGGCAAACCAATGCTCCGCTTAATGCTACCAGTCCATTTGACAATGATAGTCCAAGTATTTTTACTGTACCCGGATCTACTGCCATGGTCTTTACTAGAGTTTGGTTGTCTCCACATGCCTTTAGTATAAATCCCGCCTTGGTCTTTAAAAATTCGTCTAGTAGTATTTTTATTACTAAGACTATGGGAATCATTAATACTAACACTTTATAATTACTAAGCCCTTCTCCAAAATTTAATAGGGATGAACTAAAAATTGTTTCGTAGTTAAATATTGGCACATTTGCCTTTCCTGCAATAAATAGATTTATCGCCCATAGTGCAGTCTGCATAATAAGTCCTGCTAATAAGTCCTTTACCCTTAATTTAACGTGGATAATTCCCGTTAGAGCTCCCGCAATTGCGCCGCCTAAAAAACTTAGTACAAGACTAAGTACAGGATTTACTCCCCCAATTATTAGAGCCGCAGTTATTGCAGCTCCAAGGGGAAAACTTCCGTCCACTGTTAGATCTGGAAAATCTAAAATACTATATGCAATATAAAGCCCTAGGGCTAAAAATGAATAGGTAAGTCCCTGTTCAATTACACCAACTAAAATTTCCATTACTTCTCCTGTTTAATTTCTATTCCTTCAAATACCTCTGTTGCTCTACTAAGTAGGTCATCAGAAAGGGTAATGTTTAAATTTTTTGCCACTTCATTATTTAGGTATAGGTTTGGAGTTTCTATAGTTTCAAAAGGCATTTCACTAGCCTTTGCCTCTCCCTTTAGTACCTTTGCAGCCATACGTCCAGTTTGATTTCCAAGGGAAATATATTCAATTCCCTCTGAACCTAAACATCCCATTCTAACCTGTTCAATTTCAGATCCAAAAATTGGAATATTTTTCTTATTTGCCTTATCAAGTATAGTAGGTAGAGAATTTACAACTGTATTGTCTAGTAGATTAGTCATAACGTCCACCTTGTTTAAAATATTATCAGTAGCTAGAGGAATATCTGCTGTTGTATTTATCGCCTCGTCTACAATATTAAAGTCATACTTTGGTGCAAGTTCCTTGTAAGTTCTAAGCATAGAGTCAGAATTTGCTTCGCTAGATGTATGAAGAATACCAATATTTTTTGCATTAGGCATTACTTCACGAATAAGCTTTAACTGCGCTTCAATAGGAAGTACATCACTTGTACCAGTAATATTTCCAAGAGGTTTTCCATCTGCACTTGCAAGACTTGCTTCAACTGGATCTGTAATGGCAGTATATACTACTGGAATTTCAGTATCCATTGCTGCATTAAAGGCACTCATTGCCGCAGGAGTTGCTATTGCAATTATCATATCGTACTTTCCACTTACAAAGGAGTCTGCAATTTGAGCAGAGATACCCATATCAGCTTGGGCATTTTGGTAGTCGATAGAAAGATTTTCTCCTTCAACAAATCCCTCTTCCTTTAGACCTTCAATTACACCTTCTCTACAATTATCCAATGAACCATGTTGAGCAAATTGAATAATACCAACTTTTACTGCCTCTGAATTTTCACTAGAAGCCGACTTTTCATTTCCACCATTTTTTCCACAACCAACTAAAATAAACATACACATTAAAATACTTACTAACTTTTTCATTTTCTTCTCCTTTCGCGTGAGAGGAGGATGGAAATAAAAAAAGACCTTTATCCCTAATGGGACAAAAGTCATCTTCTGCGGTACCACCCAAATTTGCATATAGCACACTCTCATCAATACTAACATATTGGTCTTATTTTAACGGCTAAGCCCCGTCGGGTAATACTAAAATTTCTTCCCGCCCTCAAAAGTCCATTCATTTAAACAGAATATACAGCCCTCACACCAAATGGGCCACTCTCTTAAATATCTTTTTTAAACTACTAATCTTCTTCATCGGTTTATTGGATTAATGAGTACAGTTTAAACTGAGGATTTAAAAAAGTCAATACTTTTTTAAAAATAAAAATATTTTAAAAATATTGAAAGAGTTTTAAATGATGTAGAGTTCTAAAAATTGCTAATGTAATAAAAATACTTTTTTTAAAATGAAGGGGAACCATGGGAGAAATAGCGCAGTTTCTCCCCTTTGGTTCCCCTTCACCCC
>CAYFUL010000074.1:0-6244 GCA_964346375.1 uncultured Peptoniphilaceae bacterium | reverse complement strand
GTGGTTTATGGTAGGTTGCGTCGAGACCCCGCCCGACTCGAGGGGAGAGGGTAACGGTATCGTGGAATACCTTCGTATTAAAACACGGACACAATGAAACGGGGGACCCACGACAATCCGCCCCTACCGTAAGCTTTGAAATAATATTATTTCGTTTAATGTACGAATTATGTTGGAATATGGTGAAATTAATTCGTATTAAACATACGCTATTCTTATTTTGTTACTCTTATCTATTTCTATATGGCTTTTATATGGTATAATTTAAATTTAGAAAAGGAGTTGAAATAATGGCAGGACATTCTAAATGGAATAATATTAAAAACAAAAAGGGCAAAGAAGACGCTAAGCGTGGAAGAATTTTTACCAAGCTAGATATATTATGGTTGCGGCTAAAGAAGGTGGTCCTGATCCCAACTACAATCCCGCTCTAAAAACTGCTATTGATAAAGCTAAGGCTGAAAATATGCCTAATGATAATATAGATAGGGCAATTAAAAAAGGTGCCGGCGAGGGTAATATGGATGCCTTCGAGGAAATTATCTACGAGGGATACGGTCCAAGTGGTACTGCAATAATGGTAAAGTGTTTAACTGATAATAGAAATAGAACTGCGCCAGATGTGCGCCATGCCTTTGATAAAAATGGTGGCAATATGGGTCAATCTGGAAGTGTATCCTTTATGTTTGACAGAAAGGGTCAACTTGGTGTAGTAAAAAAAGATGGGGAAGACACTGATGAATTTATGCTAAACGTTATAGATTTAGGAGCAGAGGATGTAATTGATAGAGAGGAAGTCTTTGAAATTATTACTGACCCTAGCGATTACGCTGCCGTTAGAAATGGATTAGAGGAGTTGGGATACGAGTTTATAGTTTCTGAAATATCCTATATTCCACAAAACTATGTTGAACTAACTGACCCAGATGATATTAAAAATATTGAGAAATTAATAGACCAACTTGAGGACAATGACGACGTTCAAGAGGTTTATACAAATTGGAGAAATGACGATGAAGATTAATAGAATTATCGACCATACACTTCTTAAACCAGAAGCTACAAGAGAACAAATTGAAAAGCTCTGCAATGAGGCGAAGGAGTACGATTTTAAATCAGTATGTGTAAATCCATACTGGGTAAAATTTGCAAGTGAACTACTTAGTGGAAGTAATACATTGGTTTGTACAGTTATTGGATTTCCCCTTGGAGCAAATTCTACCAAGATAAAGGCGTTTGAAACTAAGACTGCTATTGAAGAAGGAGCAGGGGAAGTGGATATGGTAATAAATATTGGAGAACTAAAGGCAAAAAATTACGACGCTGTTAAATCTGATATTGAAGAAGTTGTAAAAGCGGCGGGAGAAATTCCAGTAAAGGTTATAATCGAAACCTGTTTACTAAGTGATGATGAAATTAAAAAAGTTTCTGAAATTATATTAGAAACTGGAGCGACCTTTGTAAAAACTTCAACGGGATTTTCCACAGGTGGGGCAAAGGTTGAGGACGTTGCCCTAATTAAAGAAGTTGTAGGGGATAGTAAATTAATAAAGGCTTCTGGTGGAATAAGGGACTTTGAAACTGCAAGTAAGATGATAGAGGCAGGGGCAAATAGACTGGGAGTTTCTGCTGGAATAGAAATAGTAAAGGGTGCAAAATGAGTTTTAATATAGATCCAGTTGCCTTTCGAATTGGAAATTTTGAGGTAATGTGGTATGGAGTTCTTATTGCCCTTGGAATGTTTTTAGCGGGAATAGTTGGAACTAACCTTGCTAAAAAAGACCCACTTCTATACAAGGACGCAGTTGTAGATTATTGTCTATACGCTCTACCCCTTGGAGTACTTGGGGCGAGAATTTACTATGTAATTTTTTCATGGGACTATTATTCAGCCCATCTGGGAGAAATTCTTGCTATAAGAAATGGCGGACTTGCCATTTACGGTGGGATAATTGTAGGAGTAATAGTAGCAGTATTTTTTACAAGGTTTAAAAAACTTCCCTTTTGGAACTTTATGGACTGCGTTGCTCCGGGAGTTGTACTAGCTCAAGGAATTGGAAGATGGGGTAATTTTATTAACCAAGAGGCATACGGCAGACCTACTAATTTGCCATGGGCAATAAATATAGACGGAGTATTGGTACACCCTACCTTTTTGTACGAGTCAATTTGGGATATACTAATATTTTTATTTCTATACTTCTATTTGGCAAAGCACAAAAAATTTAACGGCCAATTACTTGCCACCTACTTTATCCTCTACGGAATAGGAAGATTTTTTATAGAGGGTTTACGAACAGACTCCCTATACTTTTTAAATTTTAGAGTAAGTCAATTAGTGAGTATTGGGTTGGTTTTAATAGGGTTAGGAATATATCTACTAAGAGGTAGGAAAAATATTGATGTTGCAGAGTGAAAATTCTGCAACTTTTTTTTGAAAATTTTTAAGAAGAAATTCAGTTTAGATAATTATATAAGTTTCAACAATCTTGACATAGATTAGTAAAATTGATATTCTTAAATGTGTTAAAGACTGTATTTTTACAAGTTTATATATACTAGGAGGACTTATGAAAGTTTCTGTAATTATGGGAAGTATTTCGGATCTTGACCAAGGGGAGAAGGTATTTTCTGTCCTTGAAAAATTTGGCATTGAGTATGAAAAAAGAGTTATCTCTGCTCACAGGGCACTATCTGAACTCTTAAACTACATTGATGACATGGAGGACATTGGTGTAATTATTGCCCTTGCTGGTAAAGCTGCGCATCTTGGGGGAGTTATTGCTGGTCACACTACTCTACCTGTTATTGGAGTTCCTATTAAATCATCTTTTATGGACGGTTTAGATTCTCTACTATCTATGGTTCAAATGCCTAGTGGAGTTCCCGTTGCAACTGTTGGTGTAAATGGGGGAGAGAACGCTGCAATTCTAGCTGCTCAAATTTTATCTTTAAGTGATAAGGAACTAGCTAGAAAATTAAAGGACTACAAGGTTGAAATGTACAATAAGGTTATGAGTCAAGATGAACTCTTAAATAGGGAGGCGTAATGTTAACTTACAAGGATTCTGGAGTAGATAAGGAAGCTGGCTACAAGGAAGTTCAGCTTATTAAAAAATTTATTAGTAGAACAAAAACTGATGGAGTAGCGTCAGATATTGGTGGTTTCGCTGGACTCTTTAGACCGGATTTTAAAGGTATGGAAGATCCACTACTTGTCTCTGGTACTGATGGAGTTGGTACTAAGGTTCAACTTGCCTTTATGTCTGATGTGCATAATACTGTGGGGATTGATGCTGTGGCAATGTGTGTAAATGATATTTTATGCCAAGGTGCGAAACCCCTCTTTTTTCTTGACTATATTGCCACAGGTAAACTTGTTCCTGAAAAAATGGCTTCTATAGTTGAGGGAGTTGCTGAAGGTTGCGTCCAAGCGGGGGCTGCTCTTATTGGAGGAGAAACTGCAGAGATGCCGGGAATTTACCAGGAAAACCACTACGATTTAGCTGGCTTTACCGTTGGTATTGTTGATTCTAAAAAAATGATTACTGGTGAAGATGTAAGTGTTGGTGATGTTCTTATTGGACTAAAATCAAGTGGAGTTCACTCAAATGGTTTTTCTCTAGTTAGAAAGATTATCTTTGATAAGATGAATTTTTCCCTTGATGAATATGTTGAGGAGTTTGGCTCAACTCTTGGAGAGGAGCTTTTAAAACCAACTCGTATTTATGTAAAGCTTGTACTTGATTTAATTGAGAAGTTTAAAATAAATGGTATTTCCCATATTACTGGTGGAGGAATTTTTGAAAACCTTCCGAGAGTTTTAAAGGATGGTCAAGGGGCAGTTTGGGACCTTGCAAATTATGAAGTACCACCAGTATTTAAAAAGCTTGCGGAGTGGGGAAATGTTCCTATGGAAGAGATGTACAATACTTTTAACATGGGAGTTGGAATGGTACTTATTCTAAATCTAGATGAGGGAGAAAAACTTACCAAGTACCTTGATGAAATTGGAGAAGAGTACGTTTTAATGGGTAATGTTGTAGAAGGTTCTGGGGTAGAATTATGCAACCTAAAAAAATAGCCGTATTAATCTCTGGTTCTGGAACTAATTTACAGTCCATTATAGACGCCTGTGAGTCGGGAGAGATTAATGGAGTAGTTGGGTTAGTAGTTTCAAATAAACCCAATGCCTATGGCAATAAAAAAAAAAAAAAACATGGTATAAATATTAAGGTAGTTGACTCTAATTTATTTCAGCAGGAGGAGTATGACGAGGTACTATATTCCATTTTAATGGAGGGTGGCTTCGATTTAATAGTCCTTGCTGGATATTTAAAGAAGATAGACGAAAAACTTGTTAATTCATTTAGGAATAGAATTATTAATATTCATCCATCATTAATTCCCTCCTTCTGTGGGGAAGGGTACTATGGTGAGAGAGTTCATAGGGCAGTTTATAGTTCTGGAGTAAAAATTACTGGAGCGACGGTGCATTTTGTAGATGAAAATATGGATACAGGTTCTATAATTATTCAGGATTCAGTTAAGATTATGGATGATTATGGAGTTGAGGAAATTGCAAAAAGTGTACTAGAAGTTGAACATAGAATACTTGTAGAGGCAATAGGTGCAATATGTAGTGATAAACTCTATTTTGAAGATGGTAGAGTGAAAGGAGTAATCGGTTGAAAAAAAGAGCATTAATTTCCGTTTTTGAAAAGGATGGAGTAGTAGAATTTGCCAAGGGATTAAGTGAACTTGGATATGAAATAATTTCTACTGGAGGAACTTACAAACTTTTAAAGGAAGAAGTAGAAGTTTTAGAAGTTGGAGAAGTAACAGGATTTAGAGAAATGCTTGGAGGACGTGTAAAAACCCTTCACCCATTAATTCATGGAGGAATACTCTACCGTAGAGAGAACGAATCAGACTGTGAAACTATAAAGGAAGAGGGCATTGGTTCAATAGACATAGTAGTAAATAATCTATATCCCTTTGAGAAAAAATTAGAAGAGGGAGCCAGCTATGAGGATATGGTTGAAAATATAGATATTGGCGGACCATCTATGATAAGAGCTGCGGCAAAGAACCACAAGGACGTACTAATAGTAGTAGACCATAATGACTATGCAGAAGTGATTGATAGACTAAAAAATAATACAGTTGATTTAGAATATAGAAAGAGCCTTGCGGCAAAGGCATTTAGAGAAACTGCATACTACGATGGATTAATTTCAAACTATTTTTCAAATGTGCTAGGAGAAAAATTTACAGAGAAGCGTACAATTCCACTAAAGAAGGATTCCATACTTCGCTATGGAGAAAATCCAGTACAGGAAGCAGCCTTTTATACTAATGGATACCTTCCAAAGGATGAGAAGTTTAATTTAGTAAAACTACATGGAAAGGAAATTTCCTTTAACAACTTAAACGACCTATACGGAGCAGTAAGAGTACTAAAGGAATTTGAAAGACCAACTGTAGTTGCAGTAAAGCATACTAATCCATGTGGAATAGGTTCAGCAGACAATATAAACGAGGCATTTAGAAAGTGCTACGAGTGCGACGATACATCAATATTTGGTGGAATAATAGCAATAAATAGACCAGTAAATAAAGAATTAGCAGAAGAGCTACACAAAATATTCCTAGAAATTGTAATTGCTCCAAGTTTTGACGAAGATGCATTTGAAATACTAAGCCAAAAAGAAAATATAAGACTACTACAATGTGACAATATAGTAGAGGCAAATATTCAAAAATTAGACATAAAGCCAGTACTAAATGGAATACTAATTCAAGATAAGGACGCAATACTATACGAAGAGGACAAATTAGAAGTAGTAAGTAAGCGTAAGCCAACAGAAGAAGAGTGGGCAAATATGCTATTTGGATTAAAGGCAGTAAAATATGTAAGTTCTAATGGAGTTGCATTAGTAAAGGACGAGGGAACAATAGGTCTTGGATTTGGACAGGTAAGAAGATCATGGGCAGTAGAATCAGCCCTAGAAAGAGCAGGAGAAAAAGTAGAGGGCTCAGTACTAGCATCAGATGGATTCTTCTTTGAAGATACAATAGAACTACTACATGAGTATGGAGTAAAGGCAGTAATATCACCAGGAGGATCAAAATCAGACCCAGGAGTAATAGAATTAGCCGACAAGTACGATATGGCATTGGTATTTACAGGAATGAGACATTTTAGACATTAAAATATATCCCCTTATCAAAGGATAGGGGG
>CAYFUL010000073.1:0-6340 GCA_964346375.1 uncultured Peptoniphilaceae bacterium | reverse complement strand
GAAAACTTATTGCGTCTTTTAACGCTGCGTATCTAAACTTATCTGCATTTTTAAAGAATAGTTCCATCCATGGCCATGTTAAAAATTCCATACTCATTGAGTGGATTTCACATGCCTCGTAGGTTGGCCAAATATATTCTGCTATTTCCATATTTTGTGAGAGATAGTTTTGAAATGCGTGGCCTGCCTCGTGGGTTATTACGTCTATATCTCCCTTGGTTCCGTTAAAGTTTGAGAAGATAAAGGGTGATTTATACTTATCAAAGCTTGTGCAATATCCTCCTCCTCGTTTCCCCGGAGCTGCTACTAAATCCATTAGTTCATTTTCCACCATAAAGTCGAAGAATTCTCCCGTCTCAGTTGATAGCTCTCTATACATTTCCCTTGCATTTTCTACAATAAACTCTGCATTTCCCATGGGATTTTCGTTTCCATCTTTAAATTCTATTGGTCTATCGTAGTATTTAAAGTCCTCTATTCCTAAATCATTGCTCTGCTCTTTTCGAAGTTCCACTGCTAGAGGAGTGATGTTTTTTAATATCTTCTCCCTATATTTTTCTACGTCATCTCGTGAATAATCTACTCTACATAATTCCTTGTACCTAAAGTCAATATAATCTCTATACCCAAGTTCCTTTGCCATAGTATCTCTTGTCTTTACCATTTGGTCGTAAAGTTCGTCTATGGTTTTTTCATTGTCCTTAAAAAATTTCCACTTTGCCTCGTAGGCTGCTTTTCTTCTCTCTCTACTTACATCTTGTAAAAATGGAGCCATTTGTGTAAGAGTGTAGGTTTTTCCCTCAAATTCTATTTTTGAATTTGCTATTAACTTTGAGTACTCTGTCATTAGCTCATTTTCTTTTTGCAAGTATGGTATTGCCTTTTCCTCTAATACTAGGGAACATTCTAGTAGTTTTAAATAGTGTTCCCCAATTTTTTCCTTTACTTCCTCTACAAATTTTGACGCTAGTATTGCCTTTGATACTTCTGAATTTAAGTTGCTAAATACGGGAGAGTACTCGTCAATAAAATCCTGCTCTTTTTGGTAGTATTCGTCCTTTGTATTTATTGTATGTCTTACTGATGCTATTCCTATATTTGTATTTAACTCCTTTTGGAATTTTGAATACTCTAGTATTGTATTGGCTAATTCCTCTCCGTCTTTTGAATTTTCTATTCTATCTCTATATTTTTTAAACTCATTTTTTGTCTCTTCGACATCCACTCTTGTATATGGCATATCTTTAAATTTCATAACATTCCTCCTAGTTAAATAGTAGTGGAGTGAATTTGTTTTTTCAAGGGAAAGGGTTGTGAATTTTACATTCCATGAAAATTTTTTTTAAAAGGACAATTGGCACATAATCTTTAAATTTAGCCATTTCTCCAAAATCCTTTTACTGCAGTTAATTGACATTAACCTAGGGGAAAGGTATTAAAAAAAGGAATTGCAAAATTTTTACATTGATTAAAATTATTTTACAAACTCAAAAATTATAGAACGGAGTAGAAATGTTTAGAAATAAATTGCTAGATATAAATAATCTCACTACCTCTTTTCGAATTGATGGTGAGTACTATAGCGCCGTAGATAATATTAATTTGGATCTATACTCTGATGAAGTTCTTGCCATTGTAGGTGAATCTGGATGTGGAAAGTCCACCGTTGCTACAACTATTATGGGTCTACATAATATGAACTACACTAGGGTAAGTGGAGAGGTTATCTATGAGGGGAAAAATCTACTTGAATATTCTGAAGATGAATTTACTAAGATTCGCGGCGGACAAATTGGTATGATTTTTCAAGATCCCCTTGCATCTTTAAATCCACTTCATAGAATTGGAGAGCAAATTGAAGAAGCTCTAATCTACCATACGGACCTTAATAAGGAGGAGCGTGAGAAGAGAGTTCTGGAGCTACTTACCCAAGTTGGAATTGAAAACCCTGCTAGAACTGTAAGGCAGTTTCCCCACGAACTTTCTAGTGGAATGAGACAGAGGGTAGTTATTGCCATTGCCCTATCCTGTAATCCAAAGGTGCTAATTGCAGACGAACCTACTACTGCCCTTGATGTTACTATTCAGGCGCAAATTCTGGATTTAATTGGAAAGCTAAGGCGTGAAATTGACGCGGGGATTATTTTAATTACCCATGATTTAGGAGTAGTTGCCCAAACTGCCGATAGAGTTGCAGTTATGTATGCTGGAGAGATTGTAGATCTTGCCGAGGTTGTGGAATTATTTAATAATCCCCTTCATCCATATACTAGAAGTCTACTAAACTCTGTCCCACAGGATGAATCCCTTGGGAAGGAACTTCACGTTATTAAGGGAATGGTACCTTCTCTTAAAAATATGCCTAAGAGTGGTTGTAGATTTGCCCCTCGTATTCAGTGGATTGATAGTAGTGCCCAGGAGGAGAACCCTACACTAAAGGATATTGGCAATAACCACTTTGTAAGGTGCACTTGCTACAAGCACTTCCACTTTGAGGAGGTGGATAGATGAGTTTATTAACTGTTGAGAATTTAAAGGTTCACTATCCTGTAAGAGGTGGGTTTTTTAATAAAATTATTGACTATGTAAAGGCAGTAGACGGAGTTAAAATGGAGATTAACCCGGGAAAGACCTATGGTCTTATTGGAGAAAGTGGTAGTGGAAAATCCACCATTGGAAAAACCATTGTAGGACTTGAAAAGATTACTGAGGGTAAAATTACCTATGAGGGAAATGACGTAAGTACAAGTCGTGGTAGACGCGCCATAGACTATAACAAAAATGTACAGATGATTTTTCAGGACTCTAACTCATCCCTTGACCCTAAGTGTAGAATACTGGATATTATTGCAGAGCCTATTGATAATTTTGAAAAGGGCTTAACTGATTCTGAGAGAAAGAATAGGGTTTTGGAACTTTTGGATATTGTGGGAATGCCCCATGATGCAATTTATAAGTATCCCCACGAGTTTTCCGGTGGTCAGCGCCAGAGAATTGGAGTTGCAAGAGCAGTTGCCTGTAAACCTAAATTAATTATTGCCGACGAGCCTGTATCTGCCCTGGACCTTTCTGTTCAAGCTCAGGTTCTAAACTATATGAAAAATATTCAAGAGGCTTTTGGACTTTCATACCTATTTATTTCCCACGACTTGGGAGTTGTAAAGCATATGTACGATTACATCTACATTATGCACAGGGGAAGGTTTGTTGAAACTGGACCGAGGGACAGTATTTTTAACTCTCCAAACCATATTTATACTAAACGATTAATCGCAGCTATTCCAAAAGTTGATCCTACTAATCGAGTTGAAGTAACTGAGAATAGAATTAGGGTAGAGAGAGCTTTTAACGAGGAAAAGGACAGGTACTATACAGAGGACTTTAGAGTCTATGACTTAAAGGAAATTGGCGAAGACCACTACGCTGCATTAAAGGAGGGAATATAATGTGGAAGACTATACTTAGAAGAATACTACTTATGATTCCCCAACTTATTATTCTAAGCGTATTTATTTTTGTATTGGCAAGTTTTATGCCGGGGGATCCCTATTCTGGAATGATTGACCCTAATACTCCTGCTGAAAGGCTAGAGGAATTAAGGGAGAAGGCTGGGCTAAAAGACCCACTTCACGTTCAATATACTCGCTGGGTAAAAAATGCCATTAAGGGAGATTTTGGAAGAAGTTATTCTATGAAGATGCCAGTTTCACGACTAATAGCTGGTCGTGCGGCAAATACATTTTGGCTATCTGTACTATCTCTTGTACTAATGTATGCCATTGCAATACCCCTTGGAATTCTTGCAGGGAGGTATAGCGGCTCTCGCTTAGACAAGGGAATTAATCTATATAACTTTTTAACCCTATCCATACCGGGATTTGTAATGTACCTACTTACTCTACTTATCTTTGGATATAGATTAAAGTGGTTTCCAACTGGGGGAAGTGTTGGACTTAATGCTGGAGGGGGAATTAGTTTTATTCTCTCTCGTATATACCATATGCTACTACCGGCGCTATCCTATGCCGTAATAGCTACAACAAGTACGGTACAGTACTTGCGAAATGAAATTATAGACGCAAAAACTCAAGACTATGTACGAACTGCAAGGGCAAAGGGAGTTCCAACTAATAAGGTATACACTCACCATATTTTTAGAAATTCACTCCTTCCCATAGCGGCATTTTTAGGATTTCAAATTACATGTCTACTAGGAGGATCGGTAATGATTGAAACTATATTTGCCTATCTGGGAATGGGTAAGCTATTTATAGAGAGTATGCTAACTAGAGATTACTCTGTAATTACTACTCTAGTTCTACTCTACGGACTTCTAACCCTATTTGGATCCTTACTATCGGATATAATTATGACCATAATTAATCTTAGGATAAGAATTGACTAGGAGGTAGTAATGGCAAAAGAAAAAGAAACACAATCAACTAAGCCAATGGGCTTTAAAGTAATAGTAAACGAAGTAGTACACGATAAGCTTGCCTTATTTTCCTTTATACTACTTGTGGTACTGGTACTTGGAATATTTATCGCCTAATTTGTACTGGATTCAAAGTAGGTAATGAGGGTAGATATATTTAACTCCTATGCAAAGCCTGGGGAGAATGGATACATTCTTGGAGCAGATAAGGGAGGTCGCTACATACTAGGTCAGTTAATAATAGGGGCGCGAAATTCCCTTATAATTGGAATTTCTGTAACGGCAATAACAACCATTATAGGAGTTACAATCGGACTTATAATCGGCTACTATGGCGGTATAATAGACAATATTATTATGAGGGTAATAGACTTTTTACAGGTACTCCCAATAATGATGATAGTAATTGTACTGGTAATAATAATTACAAAACATACAATGTGGAGTTTTGTAGCAATAATGAGTGCATTTTACTGGACGGGTACGGCAAGGCTTGTAAGGAGTAAATCTCTATCAGAGGGAAAGAAGGACTATATAAGTGCTTCAAAAACCATGGGAACTCCACCATTAAGGATAATGTTTAAGGAAATACTTCCAAATATTAGCTCTATAATAATTGTAGACGCAACTCTATCCTTAGCGGCAAATATAGGAATTGAAACGGGGCTATCCTTTTTAGGATTTGGTCTACCACCATCAACTCCATCCCTTGGAACTCTAATAAACTATGCCCAAGACCCAGAGGTAATAGCAAATAAACCATACGTTGGGTACCGGCAGTACTTGTTGTACTGGTATTTACCCTATGTATAAACTACGTTGGACAGGCACTTAGACGTGCTTCAGATGCAAAACAGCGTAGAGCATAAAAGATACATTAAATGTATAAAATAAGAAGGAGAGTGGACATGAAAAAATTTACAAAAGTATTAAGCCTTATGGTAGCAATGTTATTGTTACTAACAGCTTGTGGCGGCGGAGGAAACTCTGGTACAAGTAAGGAAGGGGAAGGTAAACAAGAAAGTGAAACTAGTACAGAATCAAAGGGACTAACCTTTGATGCAGCAGAGATGATAATTGAAAACGAAGGCGACCCAATAGAGGGAGATGGAGCAGTACTATACTACGGAATAGTATCAGACTCTGCCCTAGAGGGAATATTCGACTTAAACCTATATACTCAGTCAAATGACAATGTGGTAATGAGTCTATACAATGGTGGAAATATGTATTCCTATGATGAGAGTTTTCGTCTAATAACATCAGACAAGATGGAGATAAACTTTGACGAAGAAGCTCGTACAATAACCTATAAATTAAATCCAGAATTAACTTGGAACGATGGAACTCCAGTAACAAGTACAGACTTAGAATACGCATACCTAGTAGTAGGTTCACCAGACTATACAGGAGTAAGGTATGACGAAACTGAAGATGGAAGAATTGTAGGAATTAGAGTACCACAATGGAGAGGCAACTACCATTTCTGGACTATCTAAGCCAGATGATAAGACTCTAGTAATACAGTATTCAGAACTTACTCCAGCAACCCATTGGGGAAGTGGATTAAGGACAGATCCAATGCCATACCACTATTTAAAGGATATACCTATAGCAGATTTAGAGGCATCAGATGAAATAAGAATGAACCCATTATCCTATGGACCATACTATATTTCAAGCCAAGTACAGGGAGAAAAATATGAACTTTCTCCAAACCCACATTGGTATGGAGGAACACCAGGACTTTCAAAGATAGTAGTGGAAGTAGTACCACAATCAAACGTAGTATCAGCAATAAAGGCGCATAAGTACGATATGCTAAACTATGTACCATCAAAATCAGTTGAGGAGTTAATGGAAGTACCAGGATATAAGATGGAAGGTAAGGGAGAGTTCTACTAT
>CAYFUL010000072.1:5732-6366 GCA_964346375.1 uncultured Peptoniphilaceae bacterium | reverse complement strand
TAAAGAACCAGAATTAGTTTCTGTTAAAGTACCAGTATTTTCAACTCAAAAGCTACCAAATGTAGAGGTAAGCCTTGGACCAGAGATGAAGTCCACAGGAGAAGTACTTGGAATCGGTAGAGATATAGACGAAGCTCTTTACAAGGGATTTTTAGGAGCAGGAGTATACACTGGGGGCAAGGACAAGAAAATTCTTGCAACAATTAACGACAACGACAAGAAGGTATTCCTAGAGATTGCAAAAAAATTAGACAAGTATGGATATAAATTTGTAGGTACAGAGGGAACTGTAAATGCGCTAAAGGAAATTGGACTAGAGGCAGAAAAGGTAAATAGACTTGGAGAAGAGAGTCCAACTCTAATGGATTTAATACACAATAAGGATGTAAACCTAATGGTAAATACACCTACTGTTGGAAATGACTCCCAAAGAGATGGATTCCATTTAAGACGTGCAGCAATAGAAAGAAATATAGATGTAATGACATCAATAGATACCTTTAGGGCATTTTTATCCTTTATAGAATCAGGTTACAATACTAAGAACGTAGAAATTTATAATCTTTAAAAAAACAGACTAGGGATTTTCCCTGAGACTGTGAAATAATTTGTGTATGAGTAATCCTCCTCTTAA
>CAYFUL010000072.1:0-5722 GCA_964346375.1 uncultured Peptoniphilaceae bacterium | reverse complement strand
TAGGAAAGATCCCCTCCGATTTTGTTTGTTTGTGGTAAACAACATTATATCAGAGGCCTTTCCTATTTTCATGTCTTCATGTCACAAATGTATTATCTCATATCATTTTAGAATTATATTTTGCTATATATAGTCTTAAAAAGTGTTAAAAATCACTAAATACACTTACATAATATTTAATCATTTTATACATAAAAATTCTTGAAGTGATTATAGTACTAAACAATGATAGTATTTTAAACTTAGTCTATATTAATTAAGTCATTTAAAACCATATTAAAATTAAGAGCCTATACCTATGTTATTCTAAGGTACAAGCTCATTAACAATCCTTCTAAAGTTATATATTAATCTAATCTATATTATAATATTTGGAAAATACTTTAAAAGCGTTCTTAATTTCATCGATACTACAATCTGACATAAGAAGCAAAGTTAACAGAATTCGCGATCTCCTACCATCAAGAAATCCTGCACTTATTAACCCTTTTTCCAATAAAGACATTTCTGAACCAGGATACCCTGTGTAAGTTGAAGTTAATGCATCGCCTACACCTATTCTAGTTGATAAAATTACAGGGATTTGTTTTGCAATTTCTTCTAATGAACTTACTAATTCAGTTGGAGTATGTCCTCCACCTAATCCCTCTAAAACAAGTCCTTTATATTCCAGCTCTAAAACCTTGTCCAATAACTTGCCATCATCCCCTATTGGAACAGAATATAGATGAACATTTGGAACATCAGATTCAACTAAATTAATATATGGTATCTTTCTCATTATTGGTCTAAGTCTAATGCTTGGGATGCCCTCAGCTAAATATCCTAGTAAACTAAATTCTGAGCCAAATGCCTCAGTACTTTGTGGATGTATTTTTCGAACAAAATATCCTGAATGAATTTCATCATTGAAAACAACTAAAGTTCCTAAGCCTCTGCAATTCTCATTATCAGCACCTCGCATATCCGGATTCCTCATTGCACCTGTAACAATAATTGGTATATCGGTATCAAGTAATAACTGTAATATAAAAGCTGTCTCTTCTATTGTATCAGTTCCCTGAATTACTACAAATCCTTCATACCCTTCTTTAATTAACAACTTGATCTTTTCTGATAGCCTGATTATGTCATTAATAAGAAGTGCGGAACTGGATGACTTCATAAACGGTATTGTATCTACTACTACAATTTCTGATACCTCATTTAAACTTTCTATGAAGGGTTGTAAGTCTTGTATAACTCCCCCTTCTTCACTACGACTATAGGCAATTGTTCCACCTAGTGTAAGTATACAAATTTTCTTTTTCATCTTAACTCCCCCTTATATAATAATACAGTCACTAGGACTACTCACTTTTTGTTTCTAACTTTTCATATCAAATCTCGGTATTGTTTATGCTGGAAAGAAGCATAAGGCAATTATTGATGTTTCAACTTAAATTATCCAAACAACACTGTGAAAACTAAAACTATAAATAGGGTTGCTCCTGTTATAATCACACCATGCTTAATATGAGTCTTCATATCATCAGATCGGGCAGTTCCAACAGCAGCAATCATGTCAAGACCAGGGTATGCGAAAGATGTCATCTGAGAACCTACTAGAATAACCAGAGCCCAAACATTCATAGATAGACCTATATTATCAACTAGTGGACGGAATACTTGGTCAATCATAACAGCCTGTGCAACAGCTGCACCTTGAATGCCATATACGCCCATAATGGTAGTTAACATGGATAAACCAACTTTACCAGTGGAATTAATCAGTGGAGTCAGCAATTCAACAAAAGCATCGTAAGCACCACTCATGGCAATTAAGTTTAGGAACGGATTAAATAACAAGAACAAAATGAATACCCAGATGTACTGTCCGCAGCCCTCCATAAAAGTATCAATCGCCTTTTTAACAGTGAAATTTGCACCAAAGGAAGCTGCTAGGAAACCGCCTATAATAACAGTAATAGCGTTGTTCATACCAGCATTAGTAATAATACCATATATAACAATTGCTAGAACTACAACAACAAACAAATTAGTTGCCCTCTTAACTTCAGGGGTAGCCTTGTAATCTGTTATATCTAGGGCAGTCCCTTCCGGATAGTCATAAACTCCATGCAATCTTTTATTGACACGCATCGCGTTCCAGTAGCAGATAATCCACATTGGGATGCAGATAGGAAGAGAAGCATGAAGCAGGACTTGTCCATATGTCATCCCTGTAAGTTCTATAATGGTAACCATAGGTGGAGAGAAGGGACTTATAAACAGACCAGTTACACCAGCTGTTTGCATGATAATGGCAAGCGTACTAGGGGTCATGCCAACAGAAGCTACTAGTGGGATAAGAATAGGGGCAATAACCGCATTGCCACCTGTTAGCGTGCTGAGAAGCAAAACCATAACCATTGAACTAAGCATGGAGGCAAGAACTGCCTTCTTCATAGTGTTTACACCAATTTTACGAACGATGATGTAAACCATGTTCTCAGCTATGCCGGATTCCTTAAGTACAAGGCCTAAACCAGAGCCCATCATTATGATGAGACCAACTCTACCAAGGAAAGAACCCAGAGAGTCAAGTAAAATAGAACCGAAGGTGAGTGGGTTGGTTTGAGTCAGAAACATGCCAATTAAAATACAAATAATTACATTAAGCATAGCGTGAATTTTTTTATTAAATGCAAGAATAATATACACTACCAGTGGTAGTATGCCCAATATAGGTGGTAAGTTAAATATCATATCGTTTCTCCTTTCATAATGTAATCGAATTAACAGTCTTAAGATGCTTTTTATAATCTTATTCAATTCAAGTAATAATAAACACCCCCCTTTTATTGATTATCTAATAGCAAATATTAATTATTGGTTTCTTTTATATAAATAGCTATCAGATATATCAACAACATCATAGTTTAAGTTGTTTTTCTGCATGCACTTGACACCATATTCTGTTACTAGCATAGTTCCTCCAGTGCCTACTAAGGTCCCATTATTCATAATCATCCTACCTAAAGCAAAACTCATAACTGCTTTTGAGCGTTCTAGATCCAATACCGTTATATCTGCATCTGCGCCAACACTAAGGTGTCCTTTATTTTTAAGGGCAAATATTTTTGCGGGATTAATGCTAACTTTTGTAATAACGTCTTCTAAACTCATATATCCCATATTATAAAGATGCAAGATTCTTCCTATTAGGTTGTTTCTAGGAATTCCACCTCCATCTGTTGAAGTTACCTTAAGTAAAAATTCCCCATTTTCAGGATTTTTCTCAAGTGCACATGCTGTTGCTGATGTTGGCAAATTTGCTGGAAAGCTGACCATGGTATCCGTATCTTTAGACATCCAATATTCAAAAGCTTCTTCCCTTTCTATTAAAACAGTTTCATAAGGTTGTGGCATAATCACACGAATCACACCATCTTTTATTCCTTGAATCATTCCTTCTTTAGTCGGATTATAACCAAATGATTCTAAACAATTTATTGTTATCACATCAACAGGAGTATCCCCAAGGCATTTACCATAAGTACCATTCATTGATGCAAGGTGGGATTCTGCAAAAATATTTGGATTTTCTCTCAACATTGTAAATGCTTCATCTAATTCATGCAAATATGGACGAACTTTTCCACGACAATAAGCATTTATATGGGCTAAAACGATAGGTCTACCATTAGCTAATTCTATTGATTCCCTCATTCCTTCTATATTGCTACGATATCTAGTTGTCCCAGAATGAATTGCCATAATAACTTTGTTTCTATTAGCAATATCGATTGCCCGTTCAGTTGCATCAGGGGTAAGTGGAAAATGTCCCCCTAATAGTTTAAAACCAAGAGCCCCTTCCTTCAATGCATTCTCTAATTGTTGTTCAATATCATGAAACGAAGGATTGTCTCCATTTTCTTCATTAGGCCTAACAGTTTCAAGCACACCAACATTTAAACCATAGGCGTTGTAGTTTTTCATATTTCCATAAATTTCATCAGGAGGGCCGGCAAAATCAATCATGGTTGTTACTCCCGTTTCAGCTACCATATGAAACCCAATATGCCCTCCACCAAGTAGATTATCAGTGTGTACATGCATATCAATAACTCCGGGCATAACAACTAAGTTTGATACATCTATAATTCTGTCAGAATTTGTTAGATTTTTACCTATCTCTCCAATTTTCCCTTCTTTGATTCCTATATCCATTTTTCCATGGATATCATTAACTGGATCTACAAGTAACCCGTTTTTTAATATTAAATCAAAACCCATTCTTAGCCTCCTCAAAGAACCATATTTATATTGAACATCTAGACCAACTACTAAATTTTACGTAAATTCTGTCTTAAGTCATTTATTAATAACATAAGAATAACTGATATTCCTCCTATTTACCCATATATTATTTTTTCTTCTGTTTAGACATTGCAATATCTTTAATATTATAATATGCTAAATATAATGAATATTCAAATACCAAATAAGCATGGGTAGTTATAACACTAAATACTATAACTACTAATTATGACTATTTCTATGAAGTAAAAGAATGGAAATTTGCATAGGTATATCAAAATAATAACGAAAGGATGACAAAAACACTGTAGTTTATGACTTAAACGAAGAGAAAGGAATGATTAAAATAATGATAGATTATAAAATGTGTCAATATATTAAATCTATTGCAAAGAACAGAAATTTCACAAAGACTTCAAGAGAATTATTCATATCACAACCATCTTTAAGTCGTTATGTTAAATCATTAGAAAAAAACTTGGTGTAGAACTATTTAACCGAAATAAGATTCCTCTTGAATTGACATATGAGGGAGAACGTTTTATGCATTACATATCAGAATTTGAAGATCTAAGTAATAAGATGGAAAAAGATTTCTTTGAGTTGAGTGGTAGAACAGGCGATTATTTATCAATTGGGGCAATACACTACTTTGGAACATATTTTCTACCCCAAATAATACCCATCTTTTTGAGCCAATATCATAAGATACGTTTGGATATTCAAGAGCATGATGCAAAATTTATAGAAGAGGCCTTAATTGATGAAAGAATTGATCTTTTTTTAACATTTCAAACTCCTAATAACAGGGAAATTAATTATTGTACTATAGCCTGTGATCGTATACTTTTAGTCACACGCAAAACCCCTTTATTAGAAAAAAATATAATCTTTTAAATAATAGTATCAGTAATCCTACCTATATAGACTTTTCAGATTTAAAAAATGAAACTTTTATATTGCTTCATAGTGGTCAAGGTATGAGAGCAATCGCTGACAATGTTTTTAAGTTTCATAACTTCAGCCCACATTCAATTATACAGACTACAACTGTTGCAAGTACATTAAGCTTAGTAATTGGTAGTTATGGGTTTACTTTTTTCGGGGAAAAAGCACTTAAAAATGTAACCTTTGATACCCCATTAGCATATTTTTCATATGATGGAATTGAAAGTATGCCGGTAAATATTGCATATTTGAAAGGTAAAAAAGGTTGTTCTATAAAAGGTTCTATGATAGACAATTTTTGTGAATGTGCAAATAACATTTTGGATAATGGTTTCAATGCAATTGAAAGATAATAATAAAAGTTAATTTGCAGGATCTCCACAGTTAGAGAATTCTGGAGGGAAAACTAAAAAGTAAGCAGAAATTCAAAAGTGTATAATACACCAGATAAGAAGCTCTACAAGGTATGTAA
>CAYFUL010000071.1:0-6521 GCA_964346375.1 uncultured Peptoniphilaceae bacterium | reverse complement strand
TTAATAGATATAAGTCTATGACAAACCAGTAGGTGATTTAATGAGAATGGATAAAACAAGAAAGCTTAAACAACTATATATTGAACAAAAAAAGGTTGAAGCCTCTCTATACGAGTTTTATGCATCCGATGAGGCTTCATTGTAACACTCAAAAAGAAACTTGCTTTTTACTGTTTGTATAAACTGCCCATATTTTGTTATAATATAAATATAAAGAATAGGAGGTGTTCTATGGAAAAGAGAAAAATGTTAACTGGAAATTTATTTGTACCAGTAGTGTTATTAGCTTTAATAGGTTCACTTACGCAAACGATAGGCAAGGCTGTAGGATACGCCTTGTTATATGTAATTTTAATAGACCCTATTCTTTCAAGATTTGTATCTTATAGGGCAATAAAAACAGCTTTTTCAACAGCTACATTGTTTTCTCTCGTCTTTGTATTAATAGGAAGACTTATAGATTTCAACCTTTTATCAAATAGCTTTCCAATTGTATGGTTATTAACTTTTGTAATGGTGTTTATTCACGCAAACAGTAGCTTAAAGACGGAAGAACAACAGAGAAGATGGGAAGATATTTTTAACGACCTAGGTGGTGGATTTACTTGGACCTATACCACAAGTGACCAATTTGACGACTTTTTTAAAGACTTCCAGAATCAAGGAGGTTACTATGGTGGAGGTTATAGTGGTTCACAAAACCAAGGGGGATACTCTGGGTACCAACCGGGAGGAGATTTTATATCCCAGTACAAAGGGGCATGTGATCTTTTAGGCGTACCTACAACGGCAGATAAATATGAGATTAAACTTGCCTATAAGAAGATGGCAAAGAAGTACCATCCAGATATAAATAAGTCTGAAAATTCTACGGAAATGTTTCAAAAAATTAATGCAGCCTATGAATTTCTATCAGACGAAAATATTAATAGATATAAGTCTATGACAAACCAGTAGGTGATTTAATGAGAATGGATAAATTTTTAAAGAACTCCAGATTAATTAAGAGAAGAACCGTTGCAAAAGAAGCTTGTGAAACGGGGAGAGTTCTATTAAATGAAAAAGTTGCTAAGCCATCTGATGAAGTAAAAATTGGAGATATTATTACTATTTCATTTGGTAAAGGGGACATTAGTGTAAGAGTTTTAGACACTAAAGAAATTGTAGGCAAGGCTGATGCCGAAAGCCTATACGAAAAACTTTAAATATACTTGAAAAATCCTTCATAAAATGTAATAATTACATTGAATGGAGGATTTTTTTATGAGCGAGGAGAAAACAAAATTTCCAATCATATATACCATTATTATTCTAGTAGCCGTTTTATACGGCGGTTTTGTCATATCTACGAATCTTAATACTCGTGCAGAGAGATTAAAGGAAATTTCAAGGAATGAAGAAAAAATTTCAAAGCTTAATGAGGATATTGAGAATTTAAAAAACGAAATATCTGAATCTGATTCTGCTGAGTTTATAGAACGTGTTGCAAGGGATGAATACGGAATGGTAAAGCCTAGAGAGATTATCTATATTGATAAGGATAAAAAAATCCAAAATAATGAAAATTAGGAGGAATTAATGGCTTTAGCTAAGGATGAAATCGTCGATGGTACAGTGACAGGACTTGTAAAATTTGGAGCATTTGTAGAACTTCCAGATAAATCAAGTGGTCTTGTTCATATTTCAGAAATATCCAATTCTTATGTAGAAAGTGTGGAGGAAGTTTTAAAAAAGGGTCAAGAAGTAAAGGTAAAGATTTTATCTATTGATGAAAATGGAAAGATGAGCCTTTCTATTAAACAGGCAATGCCTAAACCTGTAAAACCTGCTCCAGTAGAATTTAAAAGAGAGGAAGAGTTTAGTAGTTCCTTTGAGGATAAACTCTCCAAGTATTTAAAGGATAGTAATGAAAAACTTGAGTCCATTAGGTCAAGAACTAATCAAAAGACTTCAGGTCATAGATCAAGGAGATGAGTAAGTGATAGGGTTCTATCACTTTTTTCAATTATGGAGAAATTTTTAGACAACTTACAAAAATACAATTTAATAGATTTTGGAGATAGAATTATTCTTGGAGTTTCTGGTGGAGCAGACTCTTTGTATCTTCTACATAGATTTTTAGAAATTAAGGATACATATAATTTAGAGTTGGTAGTCTGTCATATAAACCATTTAGCTAGAGAAACTGCTTCAAGGGACGAGGAATTTGTAAAAAAACTTTGCAAAGAGTATAATTTGGAATTTCACCTTTTAAAAAAGAGTATGGATGAACTTGGTAGAGAGCTAAAAATTTCCTCAGAAGAGGCGGGGAGATTAATGCGCTACGGTTTTTTTAGAGAAATTGCAAAGGGAAGTAAAATTGCCCTTGCCCATAATTATTCGGACCAAGTTGAAACTCTACTACATAGAATTATTAGAGGTACAGGTATTAGAGGACTAAGGGGAATGGATTTTAAAAGGGGAGATTTAATTAGACCTATTCTAAATATTAAGAGGGAGGAAATTATAGAGTATCTAGTTCAAAATGGATATGAATACATGGATGATGAAACTAATTTTCTGCCAATCTATACTAGAAATAAAATTAGACTAGATCTACTACCAAGGCTAAGAGAGTACAATGAAAATATTGACTCTGCCCTATATACTCTATCTGAAAATGCAAGGGAGGATTCAGACTACCTAGATAGTGAAGCTGCTAAAATTTATAGGGAGATTTCATATATTACAGAGGACGAAGTTGAACTAGATAGGGAGATTTTAAAATCACTTCACCCTTCAATTTCAAAGAGATCTTTTGGACTTGCTATTGAGTCTATTTTAGGAAGTGAGTCTGGTTTTTACTCATACCACTATGAGGCAATGTTGGAACTTGTAAATTCTGGTACTGGATTAAAAATTGACCTACCAAAAAACCTTGAAGCCATAAGTAGTTATGGTAAACTTATTATTAGGTCTAGAAAAAAGTTGCAATTTAATTCCTCTACACTTAAAATTGGAATAAATCCTACAGATTTTGGAGATTTTATTATTTCCACTACTCCAATTTCTGGAGAGTATATTGCAGTAGATGCCAATAAGATTTTTGGGGGACTTTCTGTAACTTCTAGAAGAGTTGGAGATAGATTTAACCCTATAAATTTTAAGGGCAGTAAGAAGTTGAAGGACTTCTTTATTGATGAAAAAATTCCCAAGTATTTAAGAGATTCCATACCAATTATTCGCGACGAGGAAAAGATTCTCTGGATAGTTGGTTATAGAATGGACCATAGGGTAAAAGTTGACGAAAATACTGAAAAAATTCTTTATATAGGGAGGAAAGATGAAAGAATATATTAGTGAAGTACTATTTTCAAGAGAGGAAATAGATGAAAAGGTAAAGGAACTTGGAAGGGAAATTACAGAGGACTATAGGGGTAAAAATTTACTATGTATCTGTATATTAAAGGGGGCTATTGCCTTTATGTCTGATTTAATAAAGGAAATTGACCTACCTCTTGAAATTGATTTTATGGCAGTTTCTTCCTACGATGGAACCTATACCTCTGGAGATGTAAAAATAGTAAAGGATTTAGATACCTCTGTTGTAGGTAAGGACGTACTTATTGTTGAGGATATTATTGATACAGGAATTACACTTAGTAGATTAGTTGAGCTTTTTAAAACTAGAGGGGCAAATTCCGTTTCCATTGCGACTTTTCTATCTAAGCCAAAGAGAAGAAAAATTGATGTAGATGTAAAATATACAGGATTTAAAATCGAGGATAAGTTTGCAATTGGATATGGTATGGACCATAACGAAAAGTTTAGAAACCTTCCATATATTGGGGTATATAATGGAGAATAAGACAGATAATTGGTATAATATAAGTGAAAGTGAGGGATGTATTTGAAAAGATTAAGAGGTGGCGCTGCATTTTATATACTTCTCATTGTACTACTTTTAGTTTCCCTTAGATTTTTTGGGCCGACGACTGAAAGTGTAAATGAGATAAATTTTACTGAATTTGTATCTAAGCTAGATAAAAACGAGGTAAAAAGCGTTGAACTTGGAGATAATAGAGTTGCTTTAATTGAACTTAAAGATGGTGGAATAATTAAATCTGTAATTCCTGATGAGGCTAGAGTAGATTTTTATGATAACTATTTAAAGGACAAGGTTGAAAATGGAGATGTTTCCGTTTCAGGAGTTCCAATTAAGGAGAGACCACTTTACTTGGATTTACTTCCAAATATTCTAATATTAGTTGTCTTTGCCTTTTTCTGGTACAGTATAATTTCCCAAGCACAAGGTGGCTCAAAGATGAGTGGCTTTGGAAAAAGTAAGGCAAGGGTAATTAATAGAGATGATAAAAATCTTGTTAAATTTGCAGATGTTGCAGGTCTTCAAGAGGAGAAGGAAGAGCTTTCAGAAATTGTAGACTTTTTAAAATCTCCAAAGAAATTTGTGGAAATGGGCGCTAGAATTCCAAAGGGAGTACTACTAATTGGTCCTCCGGGAACTGGAAAGACCTATATTTCAAAGGCAGTTGCAGGAGAAGCTGGAGTTCCATTTTTTATAATGAGTGGATCTGATTTTGTTGAAATGTTTGTAGGGGTTGGTGCAAGTAGAGTAAGGGATTTATTTGAAACTGCAAAGAAAAATGCCCCATGTATTATATTTATAGACGAAATAGACGCAGTAGGTAGAAGACGTGGCGCAGGACTTGGTGGTGGCCATGACGAAAGGGAGCAGACTTTAAACCAACTATTAGTTGAGATGGATGGCTTTGGTACTAACGAAGGTGTTATAGTTATGGCAGCAACTAATAGAAAGGACATACTAGACCCTGCACTACTTAGACCAGGTAGATTTGATAGAACTGTTTATATTGGCAGACCAGATGTTAGAGGAAGAGAGGAGATTTTAAAAATCCACTCTAAGAAAAAACCTCTATCAGAAGATGTAAACCTAAAAAATATTGCAAAGACCACTCCAGGATTTACTCCGGCGGATCTTGAAAACCTAATGAACGAAGCGGCACTTCTTGCAGCTAGAAACAATAAAAAAGAAATTGAAATGACAGATATTGAAGAGGCAACATTAAAAGTTGAGGCAGGCCCTGCTAAGAAGAGCAAGGTAGTAAGCGAAAAGGAGAGAAAGCTTACTGCAGTTCACGAGGCAGGACATGCAGTAGTATCTAAATTTTTAGATAACCACGACCCAGTCCATATGATTACCATTATTCCAAGGGGAATGGCGGGAGGATTTACTGCATATATTCCAGAGGATGATACTAATTTTATGACTAAGGGTGAAATGGAGGATAGACTTGTTTCCCTACTTGGTGGTAGAGTTGCTGAGTCATTAGTTCTTGACGATATTTCCACTGGAGCATCAAATGATATTGAAAGGGCTACGGCAATTGCAAGGGCAATGGTAACTCAATTTGGTATGAGTTCTAAGCTTGGTACTATAAATTATGGTAGCGACGAGGACCAGGTATTTGTTGGTAGAGATTTTGGTAGAACTAAAAACTATTCAGAAGTAACTGCGGCGACTATTGATCAAGAAATCCACGCTCTAGTTGATGATGCATATAACAAGGCGAAAAAATTGCTTACTGATAATATGGACAAGCTACTAAGAGTTTCTGATGCACTTCTTGAAAAGGAAACTATTGATAAGGATGAATTTGAAAGACTTTTTAAAGGGGAAGTACTTGAAAAAAGTGAGTATGATTCAAATATTAAAATAGAAAAAGAGGACCTTTCAGAAGAGGCAAAGAAGATAATAGAAAAAGACGAATAAAATTAAACTGTTGTGGAGTATTCTACAACAGTTTTTTTGTGTAATTTTGTTGGAGAAAAAAAATTTTTAAATCAGAAAAGTTTTAGGAGCAGGAGTAATTACACAGGAAGAATTTGATAAAGTGTAATTCGGATTATAAGGTTTCTAAAAATAAAATAAAAAAGGCAAGCCACTTATTAAAAGTAGTTTGCCTTTTATTTTTACTTAAATTTTTCTGGAACTGCCAATTTATAATCGTGATTAGGTCCAATTTCTCCACTATTATCAAAGTAATCCTTCATCATTGCAAGTACAACCTTACTTAGTAGAATTAATCCAATTAGGTTTGGAATTGCCATTAATCCATTTAATGTATCAGCTATGTCCCAAATACTTGTTAAACTTCCAATAGCACCTAAATAAACTACTGGAACAAAAATAAATCTATAGTACTTGGCAAAATCCACTCCAAGTAAAAATTCACAACATTTCTCTCCGTAAAATGCCCAACCTAAAATTGTAGAGAAAGCGAAAAGTGTAAGACCAATAGTAACTATAATTCCTCCACCTTTTAAACCTTGGGAGAATGCCTCTGTAGTAAGGGCGGCTCCTTGAAGTCCACTATACTGTAAATCAGTTACAAGTATTACTAGGGAAGTCATTGTACAGATTACAATAGTATGCATAAATACTTCAAATACTCCCCACATTCCTTGACGTACTGAGTGAACAGTAGTTGCCGTTGCTTGGA
>CAYFUL010000070.1:0-6615 GCA_964346375.1 uncultured Peptoniphilaceae bacterium | reverse complement strand
TATTTTGGTCTAATATAATCATTCTTATTAGACAATCATAAGGAGGGAATTTAATGGATAAAAAGGCTCAAGCAATATTGAAACATTATAAAAATAAAATAGAAAGTAGAAGCTTCGATGAATACGATATTATGGGTTTTTTAATATTTTTCAGAAGTTATATCAATAAAGGTAACTATAAAACAATATATGAGTTTGCAGATTTAATCGCTCATAGAAACAGAAACAGAGGGAGAGTGATGGAATCTATAAAGAATGCAATTGATAACAATTATAAATTCAGGTGTGGTTCAAAAAAGATCAAAGGGTATAATGGTATCCATTATGATAAGTGGGAAAAGGAATGGGAAAGATTAGGGAAGGAATTTGATATTAAGTTTACTGCTGAAATAATACGAGATTTAACGATATGTATTTTTACAATAGCTCAATTTACCGAGTATAAAAAAGGCAAATATTCTGGCAGAATTGAGATGATAAAAAGTGAAAATGCCCTTTCTTTACATACAACTGAAAGTAATGCAAAATCTTTATACATTGTTTTTTTTAATCTTCTTCTAGATCCATCAAAAAATATAGAAGATGAAAAATTCTACCCAGTTGATGTACCTATTGAAGCCGTTAGAATTAATGGTGAGTTAAAATTAAAAGAAGTGGAAAATCAATAGTTATAAAAGAAAGACCACGCCAGAGGCTTATCCTCCAATGTGGTCTTAATCTTGCTAACCTTTAAAGCTATTCACTTTCTTTTCTTCAATCCCTATGTGAAAGCTTCTAAAGGTGTCTTTTTTTGTATGTGTTTAATTACAAATGTATTTACACTGTAATAAAAACCGTATTTTGCTATAAATGTATTATTTATTTCCAACACATTCTCTCCCGCGGGTCGGGAGAGGACGCCCGACACCCTACCATGATTCATTTTTATACCAACACATTGAATTAAGCCACCATTCAAACAATCTGTACATTGAATAGATAAATACTATTTCAAAACCTATGGTAGGGGGCGGATTGTCCTGGGTCCACCGTTAAACAGATTGTTTTTTCAACAGATATAAATATTTGAAAATGGAGAAACTGCGTCATTTCTCCCCTGGTCCCCCTTAATTTTAAACACATAATTTAAAATTAGAAAAAAACTTATTTTTCAATAACCCCTTCTGCACGAAGTGTTCCATCTTCTCCTGTTATAGTAAAATAAAATTCATCTCCATTATCTACGGCATTTACATCTATTGACTCTCCTAAAAATGTCTGCTGCTTATACACTATTCTAAATCTTTTAATGCTTCCATTGTAAACTTCCCTTACCCAGTCTACATATCTTGCATTATTTACATGGTTATTTACATCTATATCTGCATATCTTACGTCAAAGGATCTCTCCTTATTAAAATCTAGCTTTGGAATTTTTAAACTCCTTCCAATTTTTTCTCCATCTTCCGTTCCGTAGAGTTCTTCTAATTCCTTTGGAAGTCGTACTAATTTTCCATCTTCCTTTGAAAGTCCCATCCACTTCGTCTTGGCACTTATTAATAATTCTTCCCCTCTATATATTTCCCAGTTTCTATATGCGTAAAATCTATCTAGTCCCACTGAATAGGTATTTATTTTTAACTCATCTCTATGTTTTGGTATCTTATTTACTCTTATATCCCACTCATAGATTATCCAGAAGAAGTCTATTTCAAATCCACTTTCATCTACTGATTTTTCACTATGTTCTGTAGAAATATCTATTAAGTAGTCAAATAATCTTGAAAATTTTAAATCTCCATTCATATTTGTGTCGTATGTTCTTACTTGGTAATTTTTCCAATATTTCATTTTTTCTCCCTTTCTTTTATGCGAGTGAAAACTTGGTGAAATAGAGGTGATGAAAAGTTTCAAATATCTAAACTTACGTTCGCGATATTGACAAAATCCCATTTCATCACGTTTTATCATATTTAATAGTATACCACATTAAATTGTAAAATGAGATTTCTATTGTAAAGTGGAAATTTTACATTGGGTTTACAATTTTAAGGATTAGATATTACTTATGGTCCATATAATACATTTGAAAAAATTATATAAGGAGATAGTTATGAAAAAATTTGTATCAGTAATGCTTTTAATTAGTATGTTACTTGTAGGATGTGGTGGAGGAGCTAATAAGGCAAATGCTCCTGCTAATAATGGTGGAAATACAGCTGCTAATGAGCCAGCTAATAACGCTGCTACAGCTGACGCAGGTCATTCTGGAGCAATTAATGTTGTATCTAGAGAAGAAGGTTCTGGAACTAGAGGAGCTTTCATCGAAATCGTTGGTATCGAAGAAAAAATCGACGGAGAAAAAGTTGATAGAACTGTAGAAACTGCAGAAATTTCTAACTCAACTGGTGTTGTTATGACTACTGTTGCTGGAGATAAGGATTCTATTGGATATGTTTCTCTAGGAACTCTTGATGATTCTGTTAAGGCTCTTAACGTAGACGGAGCTCCTGCTACTGTTGAAGCTATTAAAGATGGTTCTTACAAAGTTGCTAGACCATTTGTTGTAGTTACTACTGAAACTGTTGACCCAGTTGCTCAAGACCTTCTAAACTTCATCTACAGTGCTGAAGCTGCACCTGTTATTGAAGATGCTGGATATATTCCACCAGAGTCTAAAGAGTATGCTACTACTGGAGCTGCTGGAGATATTATCGTAGGTGGTTCTTCTTCAGTTACTCCACTTATGGAAAAACTTGTAGAAGCTTACAAGACTGTTAATCCAGCTGCTAACGTTCAAGTTCAACAAAACGACTCTACTACTGGAGTAAACTCTGCAATTGAAGGAGTTGTTCAACTTGGTATGGCTTCTAGAGCACTTTCTGACGAAGAAGTTGGTAAGGGAGCTATTGCAAATGTAATCGCTACTGATGGTATCGCAGTTGTTGTTAATAAAGAAAACCCAGTTAATGATATTACTACTGATGAAATCAAAGCAGTTTATGTAGGAGATATTACTGACTGGTCAGAATTAGGAAAATAATTATGAAAAAGAGAAGCATAGACGAAATTATATTTTTCCTCTTTGGACTAACATCAGTTCTATGCATCGCTTTAATATGTTTCTTCATCTTTGCAAAGGGAATTCCAACTATTGCTGAAATAGGTGTTTCGGATTTCCTTTTGGGTATGAAGTGGAGACCAAAAGCCGGTGTCTTTGGAATATTTCCAATGATACTGGCTTCCATAATAGTTGCAGTGGGCTCTGCCATTATTGGCGTGCCCATTGGCATATTATGTGCAACTTATATGGCGATGTTTACTAAGGGAAAATTTTATACTTTTTTACAGAGTATAGTTGACTTACTTGCAGGTATCCCATCTATTGTTTACGGTTTTTTTGGTCTTGTTGTACTTGTGCCTATATTTAGAGAAATTTTACCTGGCAATGGTAAGCACATTTTTACTGCCTCATTTCTACTTGGTTTGATGATTCTACCACAGATTATTTCAGTTTCAGAAAATGCAATTTCATCTGTTAAAAAGACTTACTACAACGCTGCAGTTGCTCAAGGTATTTCCCATGAGAGAGTAGTATTTTCTGTAGTACTACCTGCTGCAAAAAGTGGTATTATGTCTAGTATTATTCTTGGTATTGGTAGAAGTATTGGTGAAACTATGGCTGTTATTATGGTTATTGGTAACCAACCTATTTTACCTAAGAATCTTTTTAAAGGGGCAAGAACTTTAACTGGTAATATTGTAATTGAAATGGGTTATGCAACTGGAATGCATAGAGACGCACTACTTGCTACTGCAATGGTGTTATTTATAATTGTACTTTTAATAAATGTTATTTATCAATTAGCAGTAGGAGGGGAGAGATCAAATGTTTAATCAGAAGAAGGATGCAACTTCACGCTTTTTAAGCTTTCTTGTTCATTTTGGAATGTTCTTTACCGTAGCTGCATTTTTTTGTCTTGTAGTGTATATTTTAGTAAGAGGTATTCCAAATTTTAGTCTAGATATGTTTGCGTGGGAGTATAACACAACTAACCTTTCTATGACTCCAGCCATTATTAATACTCTTCATATGGTTGGAATTACTCTACTTCTTTCAGTTCCTGTTGGAGTTTGTGCAGCAATTTACCTTGTAGAGTATGCAGATAATAATAATCCAGTAGTAAAATTAATTAGAATTACTATCCAAACTCTAACTGCAATTCCATCAATTGTATTTGGTCTTTTTGGATATAATGTTTTTGTAATTACATTAAAATGGAGTTTCTCTATTATTGCAGGGGCTCTTACTCTTGCCATAATGGTACTTCCAACTATTATAAAAACTACTGAAGAGAGTTTGTTAAACGTGCCTATGGACTATAGACATGGTTCCTACGCATTAGGAGTAAATAAATTTAATACTATTGTCAGAGTAGTACTTCCTGCTGCAAGAAATGGTATTGTAGGAGGAGTTATCCTTGCAATAGGTAGAATGTTAGGGGAAACTGCGGCACTTATCTATACATCAGGTACTGTTGCAGGAATTGCAAAACCTACAACTTCAGGTAGAACACTTGCACTTCATATGTATGCCCTTACTAACGAAGGTATGAATATGGACGAAGCCTATGCGCCTGCTGTAGTTCTACTTGTTATGGTTATAATAATAAATTTAATATCCAGATATTTAGTTAAAAACAGGAGGGTATAATGAGTAGTAGTATAAATATCGAAAACCTTGATTTATACTATGGTGATTTCCACGCGCTTAAAGGTATCAACATGGAGATTAAGGAAAAAGAAATAACTGCATTTATCGGACCTAGTGGTTGTGGTAAATCAACTTTATTAAAGTGTATAAATAGAATGAACGACCTTGTAGATGATTGTAGAATCGAAGGTACTATTGAATATGATGGAAGAAGTATTTGGGATTACAATGTAAACCATCTTAGAAAGACTATAGGAATGGTTTTTCAACAACCTAATCCATTTCCAATGTCCATATATGACAATATTGCCTACGGTCCAAGAATGCATGGTCAAAAAAATAAGGCTAAACTAGATCAAATTGTAGAGGATTCACTAAAGAAGGCATTTATTTGGGAAGAGGTTAAGGATAAATTACACCAATCTGCTCTAGGTCTTTCTGGTGGTCAGCAACAGAGACTTTGTATTGCTAGAACTCTAAGTGTAGATCCACAGGTTATACTAATGGACGAGCCTACTTCTGCTCTTGATCCAATTTCTACTGGTAGAATTGAAGAACTATCCCTTGAATTAAAGAAGGACTATACTATAGTTATAGTTACTCACAATATGCAACAGGCTACTAGAATTTCAGATAAGACTGCCTTTATGTTACTAGGGGATTTAATAGAATTTAACGATACGGAAACCCTATTCTCTCTTCCTAAGGATGAAAGAACTGAAAACTATATTACAGCAAGGTTTGGATAATGAGAAATATATTAGATGATAAACTAGATGAGGTTAATATTCAGCTTATTAAAATGGCATCAAGCACTAAGGAAATTATTGATAGAGCAATTGATGCATTTTTAGGTGATAATCAAAGAGAAGAAAAAATCGTAAATCTACACAGAAGAATTCACAGAAACGAAAGATTAATTGAACAACTTGCAATGAATATGCTACTTTTACAAGCTCCAGTTGCAAAGGATTTAAGAGCTGTAAATTCTATACTAAGGGTAATTTACGAAATGGAAAGGATGTCAAATCAATCCCTTGATATGACTCAGCTTTCAGGATATCTTAATACTAGAGTTGAAGATGAAGAATTAGTTGGAATGGCCGAGGCGACAAGAGAGATGTGTTTTAATGCAATTGACTCTTTTACCAAAAAAGATGTAGAGCTAGCTAGAAAAACTGCAGCTATGGACGACGAAATAGATGATTACTTCCATAGGATAAGGGACATCCTCGTAGCACAAATAGATAATGATACAAGCCTAGCAAATGAAAAGCTTGATATCTACATGGTAACTAAGTATCTTGAGAGAATTGCAGATCACGCCGAACAAATTTGTTACTGGATTATATATGAAGTAACCGGAGAAAAGGTAGAATGATTTATGTACTTGAAGATGATGAGAATATAAGGCAATTAGTAGTATGTTCCATTCAAAATACTATTGGAGATTGCGAAGGGTTTGAACTTCCATCCCAATTTTATGAAGCACTTGAAGAAAAACTTCCAGACCTAATTCTTTTGGACATTATGCTTCCAGAAGAAGATGGTATGGATGTACTAAAGAAAATAAAATCAAACCCTAGAACTGCAGATATACCTGCAATAATGGTAACAGCAAAGACAGAGGAGATTGATAAGGTTATGGGCCTAGATAATGGTGCCGATGACTATATTACCAAGCCCTTTGGAATGATGGAACTACTTGCAAGGGTAAAAGCTGCTCTTAGAAGGATTAAAAAAGAGGAGAACTCATGTGTGATGGGTTCTTTCAAGACTATGAGAAAAATATCGACAAAAATGGCTATGAAATTGTAGCTTATGCAAATGAAGAGTACGACGATTGGACCTACGATATTAGAAAAGTAGGCGAAGTTTATGCGAAGGAAGAGAACATCTTTTACAAACACTTGCGAGGAGAT
>CAYFUL010000069.1:0-6983 GCA_964346375.1 uncultured Peptoniphilaceae bacterium | reverse complement strand
TCTCTTTTCTACAAGAAGGGATGGTTCGTAGCCAAACATACTTACCCATTCCCCCTTCTTCTTAGTTTTTAGTGCCTCTCTTAAATAATTAAACCCATCCTCTAAAGATTTCATTCTATCCCCAAATAGACTTATCATTGCAGAAGTTGGTTTATCTCCAGGAAGCCCTGAAAGTATTGGGTGGTAATGGGTGTCAATTAACCCCGGCATTAAAGTTCTGCCCTTTAAATCTATTACCTTTGTACTATCGTCTACTAATTCTAAAAGTTCCTTAGTACTTCCAACATATACTATTTTATTTCCCTTTATTCCTAGAGCCTCTACTACTTCGTCTTTATCATTTACTGTTATTACACTGCCATTAATAAATGCAATGTCTATATATGAGTAGTCAAATTTCATATTACTTCCTCCTAAAAACAAAAAAGGGCACTATGGCCCTTTCTTTTTATTAACTAGGGAAGAATAACTCTAAAGTTTCTTCGTCACTAGGTTTTCCTAAATAACTTCCGATTACAAATAACACTATACAAATTGCTATTGAAGGAACTATTACATGAAGTCCTCCAAAACTTGTCTTGGCAATATTAAAGTAAATAAATACTGCTGTACCTAGTACCATGGATAGTATTGCTCCAGTGGCGTTTGCTTTCTTCCAATACAGTCCAAATAGTATTGGACAAAGGAAAGCACACTCTAACCCTCCAAAGGCAAATAGATTTATATAAACTATTAGTCCCGGTGGATTTATAGATAGTATAAATACTATAAGACCTATTACCAGTGTAGCAATCATTGAAAAACTTGATAGCTTCTTATCCATATTAGCCTGTGCATTGTCTACGTCCTTTGCAACATAATTTAAATATAAATCCTTTACTATTGCAGCTGATGAAAGAATTAATAGAGAACTTACTGTACTCATTACAGCTGAAAGGGGAGCTGCAATGAAAAGTCCTGCTAGTACAGGATTCATATAGGTCATTACAACTTGAGGTACAACGTAGTCAGAGTCTATAACTTGACTTGGATCAAGTATTGCGTGAGCAAATACACCTGAAATATGCATTATTAACATTAAAAATCCAGTAACTATAGTTCCATAGATCATAGCGTCGTGTAGAGACTTAGTGTCCTTAAATCCCATACCTCTAACTGCAGTTTGAGGTAGACCAAGTACACCAAGACCAACTAGTATCCAAAAACTCATTACGTAAATTTTTGGAGTAGTTCCACCAGAAGTTGGGTCAGACCAAACTGGATTGCTCTCATTTAATTTAAGAACTATATTGTCAAATCCACCTGCCACTCTTACGATGGTAAATAGTAGAATAAATGCTCCTAGTACCATTGTAAAACCTTGGATAGTATCTGTAGTAACAACTGCCTTAAATCCTCCAACAGTTGTATATAAAATTACTATTAGTCCAAATGCAGCAAGTCCATAGATATACGGAAGACCTGTTACAGTTTGTAGTAGTTTTGCCCCACCGATAAACTGTCCAATCATAGTTGCTATAAAAAATACAACAAGGGCAATTGATGAAATTATTACTACTGCGTCAGATTTATACCTACTTTTCAAATAGTCTGTTACAGTAACAGCATTTGTCTTTCTTGCAATTACTGCAAATTTTTTACCAAGTACTCCAAGGATTATAAATGCCGTAGGAACTTGAATCATAGATAGATATACCCATATAAGACCTTTTGAATATGCAACACCAGGTCCACCTACAAAACTAGACGCTGATGTAAAAGTTGCCACAAGGGTCATAGCAAGTACTACTCCACCCATACTTCTTCCGCCGATAAAGTAGTTATTAATAAATCCCTTACCTTCAGTCGCATCAATTTGTGCCTGTTTCTTAGATATATAAAGACCAATTCCTAGGTTTGCAAGAAGATATAGTGCAAGAACTGCAACTACAATTAAATTATAACTACTCATAATCTTCCCCTCCTAAGTCAAAGTCTTTAAAAAATGCCTTTACTACAAAAATTGTAGCCACTACAAAAAGTACATAGCCCAGGACAGAGCTTAAGAAGAACCACATTGGTAGTCCCATAACGTAAGTATAGGTAGAGGGATCTCCTCCGCCTAAACCATAACCAGTTACATACCACCAAATAAAAAATAGAGCATAAAGTACCATTGAGATAAATGCTTCCTTATTAATTTGTTGATTTCTTTCCTTTTCTGTCAACTTAGGGGCCTTATTAGTATTGGAATCCATAATATCCTCCCCTTTTGTCAATTAATAAAGCTTAGGAATATCTACTGCCTTATTAAAGCTATATTCTTCAGATGGAAACTCTCCACTTAGAGACTCTTCATGGAATTTATTTAATCCATCAACCATAACCTGTCTAACATTTGCAAATATCTTTACAAATTTAGGTTTGAAATCACCGTACATACCGAGTAAATCTTGAGTAACAAGAACTTGAGTATCAACATGAGGTCCAGCTCCAATACCCATTACAGGAATAGAAACAGCCTCAGTAACAGCCTTACCTACTACAGATGGAACACATTCTAGTACAAGACCATAGCATCCAGCTTCTTCAAGTGCCTTTGCATCTTCAATTAATTTCTTTGCAGACTCAGGAGTTCCACCTTGAACCTTAAATCCGCCAAGGGCAGATGCAGTTTGAGGAGTAAGTCCAATATGTCCGCATACATTAATTCCCGCGTTAGCAATAGCCTTAATTCTGGAGATCATTTCAACTCCACCTTCAAGTTTAACAGAGTCACAGTTAGTTTCTTTAATAAGTCTTACTGCATTTCTTACAGCTTGCTCGTCAGACTCTTGGTAGGATCCAAATGGCATATCTCCAATTATCCAAGTGTTTGGTGCGCCTTTAACTACAGGTCTAATATGATGAACCATATCGTCCATAGTTACAGACTCGGTAGAGTTATATCCTAGCATAATCATTCCTAGAGAATCTCCAACTAGAATAATATCAACATCACTTTCATCAACAATAGAAGCAGTTGTGTAATCGTATGCGGTTACATAACTCATCTTCTTACCCTCTTCCTTGTACTTTTTAAAGTCTAAGATTGTCTTCTTTGTCTTTGCCATAATTTCCTCCTTAATATTTAAATTATTGGCAATTACCAATTTAGTTTATTATACCATTAAAATACCCAGGAAAGTAGTTGCTAAACTCAAATTAAATTTAGTATTGTATAAAATAAATTCAATGTTAAATTACAAGACCACCTGTCATAGAAAATACAGATCCTGTAATAAAAGAAGCCCTATCGGAAATTAAGTACTCGCAAAGTTCTGCAACTTCCTCTGGAGTACCAAGTCGTCCACGAGGAGTCTCATCCTTTACTGCATCAAGTACAGATGAATCAAGTTGATCTAACATCTCTGTATCAATTGCACCAGGGGCAATGGCATTTACCCTTATATTTGAAAAACCAACTTCCTTTGCAAGGGATTTAGTCATGGAAATTATAGCAGCCTTAGTTGCAGCGTAACATACTTCATTTGCACAACCTACTAAGCCCCACATTGATGCCACATTTAAAATAACTCCCTCATGATTTGAAAGCATAGAATCTATTACACACTTTGTTGCGTGAAAAGTTCCATTTACATTTACACCAAATACAGAGTTCCAATGTTCAAGGGAAATATCTTGAAATAGTTCGTTAAATGCAATTCCAGCATTATTTATAAGAATATCCACCTTTTTAAAACGTCTCTGCACTTCGTCAAACATCGCCCTAACTTCCTCGTAGTTTGAAACATCTGCCTTAATCATAATTGCGTCCTTGCCCTTACTTCTAATATACTCTACAACCTCTCTTGCCCTATCTTCAGAACTATTGTAGTTAATAATAATTCTATATGGCGTTTCACTATCTGCAAGTCGTTTTGCAATAGCGGCACCAATTCCCCTAGAAGAACCTGTAATTAAAACTGTCTTTATTTTCATAATTCACCTCAAAAATAATTATAGCATTTTTTAAAGATGGGTTGAATTTTATCCCAATTGACAGTGGTAAATACATAAATTAAAATCAAGGTGGAGGAAGTTATGAATAGAAAGGCATTTTTTTACGGAATAATTTACATAGGATTTATGGGGCTAATAGTTGGACTTAAACTAGATAGAAGCCTTGTAATATACTTAGGAGTAACAATTGTAGGCTACTATATAAGTTTAATACTAGGTATTTCAAATAAAATCTCCGTAAAAGTACTCTTTTATCTATTAAACCTTATTCTATTTCCAGTAGGACTTCCACTAATGGACTACTTTTTAGGAGCAAGTCTATTTAGTATAGACGCAACTAAGTACACCAAGTGGATAATATTTGCACAGTATATCTCAATATTTATCTACACATATACACTTACAGCAGAAGTACTGTTAAATCATCTAAAGCTATTAAAATTAAATAGAACATTTATAGGGACTTTTATCTATACATTGCTAATAAGCATTTACAGCGGAGTAGGAAATTATATCTACCTACTATCAAAACGAACTGGATTTAGAACGAAAACAGAGCTACTCCAATTAATAAATCTAGCAAGGGAATATTTTCAAGACAATTTGTTAAATATAGGAGTCTTTTCGGCAATACAATTTCTAATACTATCTATGTATATAGTTTTCACCATAGAAAATAGGAGGGAAAAATGATAATCAAAAATTCGCGAGTAATAGATCCGTCTACCAATAGAGACGAAGTAACGGACATACTAATAAAAAATGGACTTATAGAAAAAATTGGAGACTTAAAAGAAGAATACGAAGACGAAGAAGTAATAGATGGAACAGGATTAATATCAGCTCCAGGATTTGTAGATGTACACGTACATTTAAGAGACCCAGGGCAGACCTACAAGGAAGATATTTTTACTGCAACAGAAGCAGCTCTAGCAGGAGGTTATACAACCCTGGTAGCAATGGCAAATACCATCCCTGTAATGGATAGCGTAGAAGCCGTAGAAGCCTTTTTAACGCGGGCAAAAGAGTCTAAGATACAAATATATACAGTAGCAGCATTAACCTATGGATTAAAGGGAGAGAAGCTTACAGAATTAGAGGAACTAAAAAAAGCAGGGGTAGTGGGATTTTCAGACGATGGATTTCCAGTAAGTAGTACAAGTCTGTTACTAGAGGGGATGAAAAGAGCGAAAGCATTAGAACTACCCATCTCCCTCCACGAAGAGGACCCAAGTCTAATAGGAAACCCAGGAATAAATGAGGGAGAGGTATCAAAAAAACTAGGATTAATAGGAGCGCCGACAGAATCAGAAAGTTCCTTTATAGGACGAGATGTAGCCCTTGCCCACGCAGTAGGAGTAAAATTAGATATTCAACATATTTCCACAGGAGTAGGAGTGGAATATATTCGCCTAGGAAAAAAACTAGGAGCAAAAGTAGAAGCAGAAGTAACACCACACCACTTTACCCTTACAGAAGAAGCAGTACTAGAACATGGAACCAATGCAAAAATGAACCCACCTCTTCGAACAAAATGGGACGTAGAAAAAATACAAGAGGCAATAGCCGACGGCACAATAGAAATAATAGCAACAGACCACGCGCCACATAGCAAGGAGGAAAATGACAGAGAATTTACAAAAGCCCCAAGTGGTATAACAGGACTAGAAACGGCACTTAGCCTTGGAATAATGAACCTAGTGGATAAAAAAATAATTACCATAAATAGATTAATAGAACTAATGAGTACAAATCCAGCTAAATTTTACAACCTACCCGCCGGCACATTAAAAGTTGGAAGTAGAGCAGATATAGTAGTATTTAATCCAGAGGAAGAATATATCTATAATAAAACCAACTCCAAATCAAGTAACACACCATTTCTAGGAGAGAAACTAAAGGGAAGAGTAGTATATACAATTGCATCAGGAATAGTACAAAAAAATATGGTGTTTACAGAATAAATAATTCTATTCTGTAACATCATATAGAAATAAACTTTAATTTTAATGATATTTATAAACTTTTAATAGATATATTTACTTTAAATGAAATCACTTTAATAGACAATTATTTTTTCAAGGTCAACTACAAAAAAGACGAGTTTTTTTTTACTTTCCTCGTCTTTTTATTTATTTGGGCTTTGCAACAGCCTCTAGGTTTCTATTTATTGCTCTAATGATTTATCTGCTGTTACTTGCCATGAACCGGAGCCTTGTTGTGTCTTTCCTGTATTTCCATATCCTGCATCTACATTTAGTACACGTTTATTTACTAATGTCCACTCTGTTCTCCACTGTACTGGTATTACTGGTGCTTCTTCAAATAGCACTTGTTGGAAATCCTTGTATGCCTTTGCTAAAAACTCTGGGTCTATTGCCTCTGGGCTTGATATTCTGTCTATTGGCTCTTGTAGAGTTGGGCTTGTATATCTTGACATATTAAATGCCGCCATATTTCCATAGGTTTCCTTTGGATTTGGATTTGTTCCTACTCCCCATGCTGCTTGGAATACATCTATCTCTGGATCCCCTGCTTGTACTTTTTCATAGAATACCTTTCCTTCCATTAGTCTTCCTGTTGAAAGTTGTGCCTTTATTCCTATTGCTTCCCATGATTGTAAATAGTACTGGCTTAGTGGCTCTTGTGTATCTCCACCTTGCATCATTGCAAGATTTATTACTAGTGGTTGTCCATTTGGATCTTCTCTAAATCCATCTCCATCTACGTCCTTATATCCTGCTTCGTCTAGTAATGCCATTGACTTTTCTGGGTCATATACATATCCTTCTATAGCCTCATTGTGGAATTCTGTAAATATTGGAAGGATTGATGTTGTTGCTAGTACATTGTATCCGTTAAAGAATTTCTCTCCTACTGATTTTTGGTCTAGGGCATATCCTAGTGCCTTTCTTAGATTTACATTTGCCATCTTTGCATCTGGATTAGTTATAACCTTTCCATCTTCAAATGTCCCAAGGGCAAATCCAAGGTATGAATAG
>CAYFUL010000068.1:0-7164 GCA_964346375.1 uncultured Peptoniphilaceae bacterium | reverse complement strand
AGTCCCGACACTGCAAAAATATGTAGCAGCCCTGAAGTCTTGTAAATATTTTCCAATTCACTACTTAAATCCTCTCCATGTACAATGGATTTTAACTGTATGGCGTTTTTTTCGTCCAGATTATTGTCAATTGATTTTGAAATATTTTTGGTAACTCTAGTTTTAATTAAGCTTAAACCCCTTGGAGAAGAAATTTCACTAATGGAATTTTCCCTGATAATAAATTTTACACCTTGGGAAAGAGAATACCTATAACTGTTAAAATTCCCCTCGTTCATGGAAGCATTTGGAGAATCTAAATAGCCGCTAATTTTATAGGTCCCTCCAATTTTAAGAGGTTTTTCCGTATAAATTCTATGTTTAACACTTCCACCAAAGTCATTTGTAATTCCAGTATAGTAATAAGTACCACTACTTAAAATTCTACTTGAAATAGAAATTACGTCAGATTTTATTTCCGCAGGAAGTTCCATGGGATAGGTAGTGTAATTAAAAATTGCAAATGCAATAAATATAAGGGATAATATTGCAAGAACAGATTTTTTCACAGCTGAGTAGAAAATAAATGGAATACAGGCGAGGATGTATGTATATTGAAATGTAAAAAAATGTGAAAAAATTATGCCTAAAAAATAGGATAAGATAATAATGTACATAGGCACCCCTGTAAACAGTATAGACCAAGAGGCGATAAAATGAAAGAATATACTTTTTTATTAAATCCATATAAAAAACACACTAAGACCAAGGTACAAAACCATGTAACCCTTCACGGAACAAACTACTTTACTACGGAGGAGGACATAGTATTTCCAGGAACGGAAAAAATAATTGGAGATATTTTCTACATAGACGGAGTACAGACTAAGGCAGTCTACGACAATGGTACAATCTTTTACTACGGTGTAGAAGGTGGAATAAATGTAAGTGTGGAAATAGACTACGACAGAAGGCTGGATATTATACAACAAGTTGGCGGACTATTTATACTAAAAGCAGCAGTGCAATCCCTATGTGGAATAAAAACCATAGACTATAAAGTTGGACCTAATTCTTCAAAAATTATTTTGGACAGAGAAATTTCAAAATTGGAATTGGAAAAGGTAGAGGAATATGTAAACCATTTAATTCTATCAGACCTGGAGATAAATTCACTAGAGTATAGTAATTTAGAGGAGAGGGTTTCAATTGGAGGACTGGGAAAATTTATAATAGAGGGTCCTCATGTAAAGAGAACTGGAGAAATTGGACTGCTAAAAATTCTCCCAAGTAAAAGTGAAACGGAAATAGTTTTTCTATGTGGAAAGAGGGCAATCCGAGACTATATGGAAAAGTCCAAAATAATAGGAGAACTTGAAAAAAATCTAGGCACTAGACAAAAAAATCTAATAAATACAGTTAATCTACTAAAAAATAAAACTGCCGATACTCTTGCAGAGCTAAAATCCTTTAAGGAGAATAGAAATATAGAAACTGTAATGGAGTACAAGGAAGAGGCAAGGGAAATAAATGGCGTAAAGTATATTTTTAAATTCTTTAACAATATGAATTTTATGGAGCTTAAAAATATTTCAGAGAGAATTGTACAAAGTTACAACTACGTACAAATTTACGGCATAGCCTTCGGAGCAAAGTCCCAGTTTTTAGTATCAAGGTCGAAGAATTTAAACTTGGATTTAAAAAAGATCTACAGCGAATTAGAAGATGAATATAAATTATTTGGCAGTGGAAATGTACTAAGTGTATCGGGAAATTGTGCAACAGAGGTTTTGGAAAGTTTAATGCAGAGGTTTTTAATATTGATTAAGAACGAGTTAGAGAAGGAATGAATTTTTATAGAGTTGAAAATTCCCGATGTACTATCTCCGCGGGTCGGGCGGGGACGCCCGACACCCTACCATGAGTCGTTTAAATACAAAGGTAAAATTAATTACCGAATCTCCACTTACGAAATAATGAAAATATTTCTTTGCAAAAATCCCCATAATCGTAATAATATTCCCATCCCACGTTGTTTTCGAGGTGAAGGCGTTAAAAAAATTCCATGTTTGAGCGTAGCGAGTTTGGAATTTTTAGCCTTTGCCGAGAAAACTTTCCTTCAGTAAGCGAGAGGGGTTAGGAGGGGTGAAGGGGAACCAAAGGGGAGAAACTGCGTTATTTCTCCCCTGGTTCCCCTTCATTTAAATAAAAAAGTATTTTTATTACATCTGTAATTTTCAATACCCTACATTATAAAACTTTGCGGGCAGTCTGAAAGACAATTTGTTTATACTGCCTTTACTTCGTTTACAATATTTCCCTGTAAAAATCCCTCAAGATTCTCCACGGCTATTTCTAATAACCTTTTTCGTGACTCCACTGGCGCCCATGACATATGGGGTGTAATAAATACATTCTTCGCCTTTAATAGTGGATTGTTCTCATCTATTGGCTCTTTGCGAACTACATCTAGTCCTGCCCCAAGTACCTTGCCAGAATTTAAAGCCTCTGCAAGATCCTCCTCAACTATTAATTGCCCCCTTGAATTATTTAGAATAATTACTCCATCCTTCATCTTGGAAATACTTTCCCTGTTGATTATATTTTCAGTCTCTGAAGTTAGTGGACAGTGTAGTGCAATTACGTCTGAATTTTTTAATAACTCATCTAAACTTACAAAGGATTCTCCGGTTTTTCCTTCTCCATTATAGGCAATAATATTCATTCCAAGAGCAGAGGCAATTTTTCCCGTCTGTTTACCAATTCTACCATAGCCTATTATTCCCATAGTCTTGCCTGCTAATTCTATTAATGGAGTCTCCCAAAAACACCAGTCGGGATTTTTCGCCCATGCTCCCTCTTTTACTCTCTTTACATGGTGTCCAACTTGGGAAGTTATTTCAAGTAACATGGCTATTGCAAACTGTGCAACTGAATCTGTACCATAGGTTGGAATATTTGTTACTACTATTCCCCTTTCCTTTGCAGCTGCTACATCAACTATATTGTATCCCGTTGCAAGTACGCCAATATACTTTATATTACAAGCCTCAAATACTTCCCTACCTAGGGGAGTTTTATTGGTAAATACAATTTCTGCATCTCCAATTCTACTTACTATTACATCAACAGAATTTTCTGTTCTATCGTAGACTTTTAAATCTCCAAATTTTGCAAGGCATTCCCATGAAAGATCCCCAGGATTTAGTGTATATCCATCTAGTACAACTATCCTCATTATTCCTCCTCGATTATCCTTGCTCCATCATTATCTGGAACTAGGTCTAGTATTGCCCAGTTTAAATTATGCTCCTTTAGAATACTCTCTAGTAGTTTATTTATGTCGCCTTTAGAAATAACAAACATAGTCGGTCCTGCTCCACTTAGGGCAACTATTCCTGAATCTCCTATTGAATTTTGCACTTGGGTAAATCCATGAATTAAACCCCTACGATAGTCTTGGTGTAATTTGTCTTTTAGTAGCACCTTTAGTCTTTCATAGTCTCCCTTTGAAAAGGCATCTGGAATAAGCACTGACCTTGACATATTGTATATTGCATCTCCAAGGGAAATATACTTTGGAAGAATTTCCCTTGCCGCCTTTGTGGAAAGTTCAAAATCCGGTACAAGGAAGTAGTATTTTAAATCCTGGCTTACTAAGTACCTATTGTAGTATACTTTATTATCATATACTGAGGAAACAAGTCCTCCTAGTAGAGCTGGAGCAACATTATCTGGGTGTCCTTCAATTTCCGTAGCCAGTTCAAGAATTTCATCTCTACTAAGATTTGCTCCAGAGATTTCATTTGCGCCAATAAGTCCACCTACTATACAGGTTGCACTTGAGCCAAGTCCCCTAGACTGTGGAACTTTTCCCTCTACAGTAATTTTAATTCCCTTCTCCTTATATCCTACTTTTTCAAATAGATACTCCATTGATTTAAAGATCAAATTATTTGGAGAGTTTTCCCATCCAATTTCTTCCTCAAAAATAAAATCATTATAGAGTTTTACCGCCAATCCCATACAGTCGTATCCCGGTCCTAAGTTTGCCGTTGTGGCGGGAACTCTTACCCTAATCATTTTCACCTACTAGTATACTTACTACTGTGGACTTTATCTCATTCTTTTCTATTGCAAGCTTTTGTGTAATTGGTAAGGTATTTAAACCCTTTAAATTCTGTGGTATTTTTACTCCAGTTTTATTGTGAATTTCCTCAAGGAGAACAAAATCATCTTCCCCTTCAATATTTAATGCCTTTCCAATTGATGAAGTAAACTTATAGGGGGAAGCAGTTGAGGCAATTAGAGTATGTCTATAATCTCTATGCTCCTCAATGTACTGTTTATGAGCATCTACTGCAACGGCAGTGTGAGTATCGATTAAATAGTCGAATTTTGAGTAAATAGATCTAACAGTACTTAGAGTACTAACCTCATCAACATAGTAGGCAGAAAAGTCTTCTAGAGCCTTTAAAAGGTCTTTCCCAATGGTATAGGTACCCTCATTATTTAACTTTTCCATAAATTCTCGTACCATAGCTCCGTTTCTTCCAGAGGCAAGGTATAGAAGTCTCTCTAAATTTGAGGATACTAGAATATCCATAGATGGAGAATGAGTTGTGAAAAACTCTCTATTTGCGTTATAAGTTCCAGTATTAAAAAATTCTGTAAGGACATTATTTATATTTGAAGCGCAGATCAGCTTATTTATAGGTAGTCCCATTTCCTTTGCAAGGTATGCCCCAAGTATATCCCCAAAATTTCCAGTAGGTACTGAAATATTTACCTCATCTCCTGGATTTATCATCTTATTTTTTACTAGGTTTCCATATCCGTAAAAATAGTAGACAATTTGTGGAAGAAGTCGTCCAATATTTATGGAATTTGCTGAAGAAAGTTGAATCCCCTTGGATTTTAAATCAGCTGCAAGCTCCCTGTCGTTAAAAATACTCTTTAACGCCCTTTGAGCATCGTCAAAATTCCCCTTAATTCCAACTACATGGGTATTACTTCCACCTTGGGTTATCATCTGGTACTTTTGTATATCGCTTACTCCATCTAGTGGGTAAAAAACTATTATCTCTGTATTTTCTACGTCCTTAAATCCTTCAAGGGCAGCCTTCCCCGTATCTCCAGAGGTTGCAGTTAGTATTGCAACCTTATTTTCAACGCCCCTTTGTTTTATTCCCTCTGAAATAAACTGTGGAAGTATGGAAAGGGCAAAGTCCTTAAAGGCAGAAGTTGGCCCATGGTATAGCTCCATAAAGTGCATATTTCCACAGGTGTGAATATCCAGTACGTCTTCAGCAGAAAACTTATCTGAATAGGCTCTACTAATCATTCCCCTAAGGTTTTTTTCATCTATATCGTCTAAAATAAGGGATAGTACCCTATAGGCAACTTCCTCATACTTTAACTCCCCTAATTCCACAAGATCTCCTGTGTATTTTGGAAGGCTCTCTGGTACAAAAAGCCCTCCATCTGGTGCAATACCCATTAGAATTCCGTCTAAGGAATTATCTACGGTAAAATCTCCCCTTGTACTCTTATACTTCATAACTACCTACTTTCTCACTTGACCATTGCCAAGAATTACATACTTAGTTGTGGTAAGTTCACGAATTCCAACAGGTCCTCTTGCGTGAAGCTTTTGAGTTGAAATTCCCATCTCTGCTCCCATTCCAAGTTCTGATCCGTCTGTAAATCTACTAGATGCATTTACATAAACACAGGCAGAGTCAACTTCCCTTAAAAATCTCATGGCATTGGTGTAATTTTCAGTTACTATTACATCAGAATGGTGAGTTGAATACTTTGCAATATGGTCTAGGGCTTCGTCTATACTATCTACAACTTTTGCACTCATTTCATATTCGAGGTACTCTTTGCCATAGTCTTCTTCCGTTGCAACTAAATCATTTACATACTTTTCGTTAAACTCCTCTGAACCATGTACTATTACAGATTTTTCCTTTAGCGCCTCTTTTAATTCCTTATAAAATGCATCGGAGACATTTTTATGAACAAGTAGAGATTCCATTGCATTACATACTCCAGTTCTTTGAGTCTTTGCATTTCTAATAATATTTATTGCCATTTTAATATCTGCAAATTCATCTACATATACGTGGCAATTTCCTACTCCAGTTTCAAGTACTGGTACTGAGGCATTTTCAAGTACAGAGTTTATTAGTCCTGCACTTCCACGTGGAATTAGTAGGTCCACATATCCTCTAAGTTTCATTAAATCCACTGCCGTTTTTCTATCTGTATCTTCAATTAACTGAACAAAGTCTGGATTGTATCCCATCTTTTCAATTGCACTTCTAATGGTATTAGCAATTGCAATATTTGAATTAACTGCATCGCTTCCCCCACGAAGTATTACTGCATTTGAGGATTTAATACATAGAATTGCAGTATCTAGGGTTACATTTGGCCTTGCCTCGTAGATTATAGCAATTACTCCAATTGGAACTCTCATCTGTCCAACTTGAAGTCCATTTTTTTGAAGTTTCATATTTTCAACTTTACCAACAACTTCATCAAGATTTACTACATCTGTAATGGAGTTTGCCATATCTATTAATCTACCTTCGTTTAGTTCAAGTCTATCTAGTAGAGCATCCGTTAGTACTCCCCTACCATTTTCCATATCGATTGCATTTTTATCTATAATTAGCTGAAAGTTTTTCTCTAACTCTTCCTTAATTCCAAAAAGTAACTTGTCCTTATCTTCTGCAGAGAGTAAACTAAGTTCCCTTGCTGCAATTTTTGCCCTTTTCCCAATTTCAACTAGGCTATTGTTTTCTAAGAATTGTACCAATATTCTCCCCCTTTACTATTCTTCTAATATTAGTTAAATCGTCAGAATTGGTAATTACAGTTGCAATTCCCATTTCCATACAGAGTTCTGCTGCTCTAATTTTTGTAATCATTCCACCAGTACCTACATTTGAATCAGTGTCCTTTGCCATACTTGCAACACTACTAAGGTCTGTTACCTCCTCAATTAATTTAGCATCTGGATTGTCCTTTGGATTATCTGTATATAGTCCATCAACATCTGATAGTAGAATTAACAAATCCGCCTCTATCATTCTGGCAACTACTGCAGATAGGGTGTCATTATCTCCAAATTTTATTTCAAATGTTGATATAGTATCATTTTCATTTACTACA
>CAYFUL010000067.1:5006-7405 GCA_964346375.1 uncultured Peptoniphilaceae bacterium | reverse complement strand
GTCGTTAAAAATATCTTCCCATCTTCTCTGTTGTTATTCCCTCTTACGCTCCTCTTCTTTTCTTCTATAGGCATTTGCATATTCTTCAAAGCTTTTATATCCTACATTTTTTCCAAGTAGGTAAAAATCTGCCCTATCAAAGAAATATTCAGTAACCATGTAGTGAATATACTTTAAATAGGATACGGCAACAGTTCCTAAAAATGGGAATATAAATATCATAATAAGGATAAAGAGTAAAAATGGCTTACCCCTTAATGAATTAACAAGGGCGGCATTAAAAAATAGTACAAATATTAGACATCCTCCCATACTTAAAAGTATTAGTAGAGCCTGTCTAAAGGATGAAAATATATTTACTAGAAAGCCTACAAGGGCAATAATAAACCTAAGTAGGTAATCTAAAATTGTTCCCATTGTCTTATAAAAAAATCCTTGGAATTTATTCATTTATATTTTTCCTCTTATACTCTTCAATAAACTCTCTATCCTCTATTTCTAAATCCATCATACCTGAAAGATATTCAAGATGATGTCTAAATTCATGAATTAATGTATCCTTTAACTTCTCCCTTAGTATAACTTCAGGAAGATGTCCATACATCTCCATAAAGGAGCCATAGTATATTACAATAGATGAACCAAATAGTCCCCTTTCATAGTGACCTAGAACCACCATATCATTGCCAATAGACTCTGGGTGATACTTTACCTCTTCTGAAAGAATTATCCCACCAGAAAGCCTATTGTAAAAGCTCTCAGGTATTTCATCTGCTATGGAATTTAGTAGTTCATTTACTTCATCTATTGAGTAACTCATTTTAAATTTAAACTCCTTGTAGTAACTTCCCTTAATTTAGGAAGTAATAAAATTAGTACAACTGACTTAATTACAAATTGTCCCAATGCTGGTATAAGTCTTGTACTTAGTACAAACCATATTGGCTCTCCCTTTATAAGGTGTAACCAGTATGAGTTCATTAAATAATTTGGAATAAGTCCCACTAAAAAACAGGCAAGCACAATATGCCAGTACTTTAAATCCTTTCTGTTAAGAACAAATCCATAGATTAGTCCCGAAATCATAGACGACACTGTAAAACCTGGAAATGGTGCTCCACCTTGTGGAAATAATGTAGCTCCAATAATATCAGAAAGCCCTGATGTAATCATTCCTATAATTGGACCAAAGACACTTCCTGAAAGGGCAGCTACAATAAAAGATGGGCCAATCCTGTTAAAAACAGTAGGTATTGTTACAAACCTACTTAGTACAACTTGAATGGCAACTAATACGCCAATTACGACAACTCTTTTTGTCTTATTCATTTTTTCTCCTAGGGCTGCAAGCAGCGGACGCGAGTAAACATCGCAAATAATTTTCGTGTAAAGGCAACTTCCCATCCTTTACCACTTAACGCATTTACTCTACTCTACTATCTAACGGCATAATTATACCATAAGAGGTTAAATTATCATAATTGTATATTCTATTTAAATATCCTGTAAATTTTATTCTTGTGTTTCCTTAGTTACATCTCCATTTGGAGAGTCAGTTTATTCCACAACATTTTCACTTTTTAAAGTAAGTATTGGATCATTTCCCTTCTCCATGTAAATAGTATCTGCGTCTTTTCCCGTCTCCTCAATATCTACCAGTATTGGCTTTAAAAGTTTTAACTTATACTCCACATTTGAAAAGGATCCAAACTCTATTTTTATACCATTAGTTGTAAGAAGTGTAGCTGTACCAGAATTTAAAGTAATCTCAGAAATTCTAGGAATTATTTCAAACTTTACATTAAATAGTTGCTTTAGGAAGTCCAGCTTTTGTCTTTCCTCATTTTGGTAAATAAAGTCCCCAATATTATAGGTCTTTGCCTTTACGCCCTTAATAACTGGCGTAGTATCCTTTTGAAGGGTTTTTTCAAGTATTCTAAATTCATCGTCTACTGGATAAAAATAATTTCCATCTTGAATTTGGGCAATCTTTTCCCTTTCGCTAACAACTATTTTAATTTTACCTCTAATGGAATTAGTAATTTTTGAGGATTTTATAAAGGGAAGCTCCTTTAAACTCTCCTCTGAATCCTTAATTTGGAAAAAGTATAGATTACTACCCTTTGATATTTTAGATTGCTTTATTATATCTTCAGTTTTTGTATTTTTATTTCCAGACACTTCTATGGAGTTTACTTTAAAAAGGCCCACCTTAATCAAGGTGAAAATAATTAGAAAAATAGCAAGTAGTACCAGAACTACAAGCTTTATAATTCTATTTCTAACCTGCCTTTTTTTTCTTAACTGTATTCTCTTCTCCATAGCTTCCTTTGTGGAGGAATTTATAGATTTATTTTCATCTTTCATTTTTTACCAACTTAATAATTTCATTTACAATT
>CAYFUL010000067.1:0-4996 GCA_964346375.1 uncultured Peptoniphilaceae bacterium | reverse complement strand
AGTCTTCTATTGCAAGTTCTCTTGTGGATTTTTCCATACTCTCCCTTAGTGAACTATTGTCAATTACCGTATGAATTTCATCGTAAAGTCTATGTCCGTTTAATTCGTCTTCAGTTATTACAATACTAGCTCCACTATTTTTATAGCTCATTGCGTTATGGTACTGATGATTTCCCGCAGTATATGCCTTTGGAATTAATATACTAGCCCTTCCTATTTGAGATATTTCAGCTATAGCCATTGCAGATGAACTTGTAATGACTAAACTTGAAAGCTTCATTAGTGAAGGTATCTCGTGGGAATATGGAATAATTGCTAGATTTTTTGGTAGAGGTGCATTTAATTTTTCCAAAAAGGAATCATAATGGGCATTACCAGTAATATGAAGTAGTGGAAAGTCTAGTAGATTTTCATTTAACAACTCTACTAATGCATTATTTGTAGAAATTTGTCCCCCACTTCCACCAAAGGATAACACAAAGGGTACTTCTATATCTAAATTTATCCTTCCCTTAGCTTCTTCAGTAGTAATCTCTTTAAAATCTCTTCTAATTGGGTTGCCTGTCTTTAAAATTCTATCCTCTGGGAAATATTTTTTTGCCTCCTCAAAGGAAGTGGCAATGATTTTTGCCCTTTTTGAAAGTAATCTATTTGCCTTTCCCGGATAGGCATTTTGTTCCTGTAGTACAGTTGGTATTTTTTTAAACTGTGCCGCAAGAACTATGGGAGTGCAAACATAACCTCCCGTACCAATTACTGCACTGGGTTTAAAATCTCTAATAATCTTCAAGGAATCTAGTATTCCCTGAATTAATGCTATACCACTTTCAAAGGTGGATTTATTTAATGATTTTCTTGGAAATCCCTTTACCCTTACTGGTTTAAATTGAAATCCTTCCCTTTTAGCTAGTTCTTCTTCAAGGGAGTCCTTTTTTCCAACGTATAGAACATTAGCATTACTGTCCTGTCTTTGTAATTCGCGCCCTATTTCAAGAGCAGGATATATATGACCTCCAGTACCTCCACCGGATATAATGTAATTCATAATTCCTCCTAGCCTTTATTTCTAATGGAAATTCCAAGTAATATTCCAACTGCCAAAATTGAAGTTAGTAGAGATGTACCACCGTAGGAGATAAATGGAAGTGTAATTCCCGTAACTGGGAATAGATTTGTAGCAACTCCCAAATTAAAAATCGCCTGAATGGTAATTGAAGTGGTAATTCCAATTGCAACGTACTTGTCAAAAAGATTTCTAGCTTCAATTGCAACCCTATAACCTCGAAATAGAAATAGACAATAGATTAAAATAAGTAATATTCCACCTAGTATCCCAAATTCTTCACAGAAAACTGCAAAGATCATATCGTTATGAGCTAGGGGAAGATAGGTGTACTTCTGTCTTGAACGAAAAAGTCCAACTCCAAGTAGTCCTCCCATTGCAATAGCATATAGTCCCTGTTTAGTTTGCCACTGCATATTTTCTAAGCTACTTCTACCCTTTATATAGTCTGTAATTCTTCTTAGTCTGTAATTTTCTCCCGCTTCATTTTCTCCACCGGCGAAAATAAAAAAATAAAGTGCCGCAGCACCAAGGGCAGCCATGGTAAAAAATTGGTATGGTTTCATTCCGCCAACCCAAAACATTGCAAATAGGGTAACTCCAATTACAAGAGCAGTAGATAAGTCCTTTGTCATTACGGGAATTACACAGACTCCAATAATTATTAGAATTTTTAAAAAAACATCTCTATCCCCTATTTTATTTTTATATTCCTCTAAAAATTTTGCAAAGAAAAGTATTGAACTTACCTTTAAAAAATCAGAAGGCTGTAGTCTAATATTTCTGCCTAGTACTCTAAAAACTAGCCATCTCTCCTGTCCAAATTCAGAACTTCTATATCCAGACCAAAGTAGAGCAATTCCAATTAGCGTTCCAACAAATACTATTGGTGCAAACTTCTTTAAAAAATCCCTGCTTAAATTTACTACAAATAGCAACATAAAAAGAGATGCAATTAAAATTCTAATATGCCTTGTGGTATAGTGGTATCCATTGTTGTACTGTTTAAGTCCCTCTGGCCAAGATGCTGAAGCAACGGCAATAGTTCCAATAATAAGTAAGAGTATAAAGGCGGTTAAAAGAGTTCTATCTACTCGTTTAAATCTGTTAAATAATTTCCTAATCATAATTTAACAACTACTTCCTTAAATTCCTCTCCCCTCTCTTCATAGGAATTATACATATCCCAAGAAGCACATGCAGGTGAGAGAAGTACTATGTCACCATCTTTTGCTATTTCACTTCCGAAGTTTATTGCCTCTTTTAGAGTTTCAAAGGAAAAAATTTTATCTTCACTATATCCAACTTCTATAAGTTCTGATTTAATTTGACCCTTAGTCTCTCCAGTAAGAAGTACATCTTTTAAACGCTCCTTAGTAGAATTAAAAAGCTCCTTAAATGAAACTCCCTTATCGTATCCTCCAGCAATTAAAATAATATTCTCCCCTAGGGAATTAATTGCCTTTAGAGTGGACTCTGGGTTTGTTCCCTTGGAATCGTTATAGTATTTTACACCATTTAATTCCCTAACAAATTCAAGACGGTGCTCCACTCCTTTAAATTCCATAATGGTCTTTCTAATAGTAGGAATATCTACGCCAAGTACAAGGGAAATTGCAATAGAGCCCATTACATTTTCTAAATTATGTTCACCGGGAATAAAAATTTCGTCAACTTCCATTACTTTCTCTTGCTTACCGTCTTGATTTCTATATAAAATGTATCCCTTATCTTGGTAAACCCCTGGATATTCTTGTAAACTCTTAGAAAAATATAGAACATTGGTATTTGGAACTTCCAGTTTTGATAGAATTTCATCATCAAAATTTAGTATAAGCCTTCCATTTTTATCCATTTGAGAAAAAATCTTCATCTTTGCAGAAATATAGTTTTCGTAGGAACCATGCCAATCGATATGATCTTCACTAATATTGGTTATTAAAGAAACACTTGGAGAAAATCCCCTAGTATATTCAAGTCCAAAGGAACTACATTCAACTACTATACAGTCATCTTTATCTGCATTATATACATCAAGGACACCCTTGCCTATATTTCCAACGCAGTGGGAATTGTATTTATTCTTTAAAATTTCGTAGGTAAGAGTAGTTGTAGTGGTCTTTCCATTTGTACCAGTAATGGCAACTATATTTTTACATTTTGAAATTCTATAAAAGTATTCCAAGTCAGAAACTATCTCTATATTTTCAGCCTCTACTCTCTTTATTATTTCCTCACTAGGCTTAATTCCTGGGCTTTTAATACATAAATCTATATCCTTTAGTAGAGAGTAGTCAAATTCATCTTCTGTTTTTTTGTCAAAAGTAAGGACATTACACTCTAACTCCCTTAATGTCCTTAGGGCGGATTGTCCGGTAATGCCCATGCCTAAAATCAATATATTCATACTGCTCCTATATAATTAAGTATCCTACAATACAGAGTAAAATCTCTATAGCACAAAATACCTTTACAACCTTAGTCTCCTTCCATCCCTTCTGCTCATAGTGATGATGTAGAGGACTCATTAAAAATACTCTCTTTTTTCTCAATTTATAAGAGGTTACCTGTATTATTACTGAAAGAGTTTCTATAAAGTAAATTCCGCCAGCAATAGGTAGTACAAGGGGAAGATTTAACAATACTGCTATTGCAGAAATAGCTCCCCCAAGTGCCAATGATCCCATATCTCCCATAAATACCTTAGCAGGATATCTATTGTAGTGTAAAAATCCAAGTAAGGCACCTGCAAGTATTGAGGAGAAAAGTGCGATGTTAGGTCTGTTAAATTTCATTGCAACTGCAGTAAAAAATAACAGACATATTATAGTTACACCGCTTGACAGACCGTCCAATCCGTCAGTTAAATTCACACTGTTTACAGTTCCAACAACAACAAAAATTATAAAAGGAATATAAAATATTCCGAAGCTAACCATTTTCTTTACAATAGGAATATATACATTGGTAGTCGCCTCTTTTGAAGTATATTGATATATTAAAAGAATAACTGCAACTACAATTTGAAGTATTAATTTTTGTTTAGCCCTAAGGCCTAAATTTCGCTTCTTAATAACTTTTATATAGTCATCTATAAATCCTACTGCTCCAAAAGCTAAAGTAGAAATAAAAAGTATCGCCGTAGTCATTTGAAAATTTCTAAAGAGAACATTAGTAATTATTAGAGAGAATAGGAAAATAAATCCTCCCATAGTAGGAGTACCACTCTTTACTAAATGGGAAGTAGGTCCTTCTTTTCTAATACTCTGTCCCGCTTTTATATTTCTCAATATAGGAATTATAAATTTCCCAACTATAAGTGAAATAATAGTTCCTACAACAAATGCCACAATATACATACTTTCTCCTTTAATCAGTTACGTCTTTACTGTTTTTCTTTGATTTTTCTGAACTTTCCTTAAAAATGTCATTAGAGAAAGTTCCCTTTGCTGCCTCCTCAATAGTTATAGAGGTAGTTTCATCTGTAGAGTCTTCAGTTTCTTCATCTACTTCTGAATTTGTACTAAGTAATTCCTTATTCATCTTAACAAAAATCATAGTATTATTCAAAATACTCTGACCTGGTTTTGGATCAGTTGAAAGAACTAAGCCAGTACCTCTGATATTATACTCCACATTCATCTGTTTTAAAATAGCCTCAGCATCTTGTGCAGTCTTTCCTATTAAATTTGGCATAGTGCTCTTATTTTTATTTAAGTCTATAGTTAAATCTACTATGGAGTCCTTTTTAATATATGACCCTGGAGATTGTTTTTGTCCTACAACTATTGAATAGTTTAGTACATCTTCCTTGTCTAAATTAAATTGAAGTCCAAGGTCAACTAAAGCCTTACCAGCATCTGAAATTAACATATTTTGTAAATCAGGTACTCGTACAAGTTCCTCTTGAGTTTCCCTGTTAATATATTCAGT
>CAYFUL010000066.1:0-7605 GCA_964346375.1 uncultured Peptoniphilaceae bacterium | reverse complement strand
CTAAGCCATCGTAAATAGTAAAATTAGATGTGTAACCTAAATTATCAATAAACCTTCTTAAAATTCTTACACAAATTGCGTGAAAAGTTCCAATCCACATACTATCCACATTGGTATTTAATTGAAGGGCGACTCTTTCCTTCATCTCATTTGCAGCCTTATTGGTAAAGGTAATTGCAAGAACCTCCCAAGGTTCAAGGCCAAGTTCCTCAATTAAGTATGCAATTTTAGATGTAACAACCTTCGTCTTTCCACTTCCTGCCCCTGCAAGAATAAGCAGGTGCCCATCAGTATATAGTAGAGCCTCTTTTTGCTCCTTATTTAAATTCTCATATTTTTTACTAACCATACTACTTCCAATCTATAAGTTCCTGTACAACTTTTGACGCCATAATCATTCCGCAAACAGGAGGTACAAAGGACATACTCCCTGGCGCAGAATCCACACTATAATCTATTTCAACCGGGGGTTCTTTCGAATATACCACCGGTACATTATTAATATTTCTCTTTTTAAGTTCCTTTCTCATAACCCTTGCCAGTGGACAAATTGACGTACTGTGAATATCATCAATCATAAGTAATTCTGGGTGCATTTTATTTCCTGCTCCCATGGCGAGAATTATTTTAGTCCCAACTTTCTTTGCCCCCTCTACAAGAAGAATCTTTGACGTAACAGAATCTATACAGTCAAGAATATAGTCGTAATTATTTAAGTCAAACTCATTTAAAGACTCTCTATTGTAGAATTTTTTCGTAGCAATAACATTACAATTTGGATTTATGTCTAAAATTCTCTCCCTAGCAACTTCAACCTTATCTCGTCCAATGGTGGAAGTTAAAGCAACAAACTGTCTATTAATATTTGTAATATCAACAATATCTCCATCCACTACATGGATTTTTCCAATACCAGCCCTTGCAAGGGCCTCAACAGCTCCTCCGCCAACGCCACCAACGCCAAAAACTATTACAGATTTTTTAGCCAGTACCTTTGCAGAATCCTCACCAATTATTTTTATCATTCTATTAAATCTATCCATCTTCTCTCCTTCACACTATATTCTAACATATGAATAGAATATTAAGTAAAAAAATAAGGATGGGTATGTGTATAGGTATGTGTTTTGTTTTGGACGCATTTTACAATACAAATGTTATTAAACCGTATCTTTTTAAATACAAATGTAATTTATTTTACCGATACCCTATCCCCTCGGGTCGGGCGGGACGCCCGACGCCCTACCATGGGTTACGATTATACAATGTACTATATAAATTACCAGCACATTACCCATCGCTAATTTGAAATCCATTCAACGCAAATTACTCTCGGTAGGGGCGGCACGTCCCGAGCCGCCCGTTACAATGTAATGGAGTTTCGTAAAGTTCGAACTCGAAAAAAATTTCAATGCAAATGTATTTCATTGTACAGATGCCCTCTACCCTCGGGTCGGGCGGGGACGCCCGACACCCTACCACAGTTCATTTTTATACCAACACTAACCACTAATAATATTTCTATCCCTAATAATTTTTAATACACCAATAAAAAAAGGTTGAGCATTTCTGCCCAGCCCAAATTTATTCGGTAATGTATTTGTAATTTACTTCTATATCTTTTTTATATCTGTAACTACAATACTATCCATTCCCTTGTATTTTATTTTTATTGAAATCAATTCCCCATCTGTGTAGGATGTGCTTACTGGTAGTATTACTTCCTTCCCGGAAATAAAATCCTCCGTCGTTGAAGTCATAATAAATACCTTTAATGTATTTCCATTATTTTCTACTACTCTTACGACTAAATCTGCTTCTTTTTCCACAGTATTGTTTTCTTCAAGTGGCTTTACTGTGTCTACAGGATCTGCTGGTTTTTCCTCTGGTGTAACTACTGGAATTTCCTCTTTAGTATTATTTAAATATTTAAAGCTTCTGTCCGTTATTATTGCAGTTTCTGCTCTAGTTATATATCTTTCACCTTGGAATAGTCCATCTGAACCTGTTGATGAAAATATTCCAGCCTTTATTAAATTTCCAAGGTACCCCTTGGTAATGGCAGGTATTTTTTCTAAATCTCTATGCCTTAGTAATCCAATATCTCCATTTTCATCTAGTCCTAGTCCTCTTGCAAAGTACACTGAAACCGAATTTCTATCGGGATATTTTATCTTCTCCCCGATTAAATTTACTTTCCTTGCCTTTTGTAATGTCTTTTCTGTTATAACACCCTTTGAAATTAAATAGGTTACACTTTCTACCGCCCATTCATCTACTCCATATCCTCTTACCAACTCTCCATACTGGGACATTGCGGACTGAAGTTCCTGTAAATTTGGATTTTGTAGTGTTTTTATTATTGTCATTACCTCTAAAAAGGAAACTGGTCTTTCTGGTTTAAATGTTCCATCTGGATATCCATTTAATATTTTCATTCCACTTAGACTTTCTATTTCCTTGTACGCCCATCCATAGTCTGTTTCATTTACGTCTGAAAAACTATTCGCAAAAACTGCTCCAGGTAGTAGGGTAATTACCAGTAGTGCTATTATTATCTTCTTCATTTTTCTCATAATTAATATTGTGCGTATCCTAAAATTTCACAGTTCACTATATTATTTTGGTCAACTGTCATTCTAACTTTTAATTTTTCTCCTTTAGCAAACTTCTTTGAAGAAAATAAGGTATAGGTTCTATTTATATACTTTGCATTTTCAGCAGTATCAAATGCACTATCTATTCTAGTAACTTCTATGTCGTGTCTATACTGCTCTGAACCAAGGATAGATGAACCTACATCTAGTACTCCATCAGTTTTTACTACTGCGTTTCCTTCAAAAAACCCTGTTTTATCTTGGTCTACCATAATTACTCTCTTAGCTAAATCTCCTTCAGCTTCAATTTTTACAGTTTTACCAATAAAATCTCTTGAATTTGGATTTGGGAATAAAGCTGTAGTTTCAGTTCCTCTTCCAAAAATTGTTGAGGAATCTATTCTATAATTCATTCCATTTTGTAGAGTTAGTGTTCCAATTCCTGACCAGCCTATATATAAATCCTTTACTATTCCATAGTTGTCTTGGGATTTATTTTCTAGGTTGTAGTAGAATAAGCTCTTGTACTTAGTACTAAATACTGCAAATTCTCCCTCTTTTAGATTTACAAAGGAATTGCTATCATCCTTTGTACCATATCTATTTATTTGAAGGTAGAAGGATCTTTCTCTACCATCTGGAAGACGTAGTAGGTACTCACTTCCTATAAAATCTCCACCTGGTACTGAGAACTTCCTAATTAATTTCGCCCTTACATTTCCGTCCTGTGGGTACACTTCCATAAGGGAAATCTTTCCGTCGGAATTTACTGTAAATTCTACTAGGTCATTTACTCTTAAATTATCTACCTTAATTTCTTCATTAAGACCTAGTATTTTTCCATTTGGTGCAATTTCAAATGTACTAGTCTTATCAGTAGTATAGATACTTGGAATTTTATCGTTTACTGTTGTGGATTTATTTGTGTAGTTTATGGAAATTGTATTTCCGTTAATGTTTTTAATAAATCCCTTTAAGTCCTTAGACTCTTCTCTTACAGTTACCTTTGCTCCCACTTTAAAATCGTAGGACTTATCTGTAATAATAGCCATCTCTGCTCTAGTTATTCCCTTATCTGGATTAAAGTATCCATCTGAACCAGTAGAGGTGAAAATCCCCTCTTTAATTAGTCCAGAAAGGTATGTCTTAGCAAGGTATGGTATCTTTTCTACGTCCTTATGTTTTAATAGGCTCATATCTGTATACTGTTTTATATCTAGTGCCTTTGCAAAGTAAACGGAAATATCTGCCCTACTTGGGTAGCCTCTAACTTCCTCTACATCAAAAAATTTTCCAGCCTTAGCATTTTTTAGTACATCCTCGTCAATTATTGCCTTACTCATTGCGTAACTAACTGCAGGAATTGCCCATTCATTTACTCCATAGTTTTTAGCTATAGTTGAATAATTTGCCTTTGCAGTATTTAAATCTCCTTGGGATGGATTTAGTATTCCAAGAAGAAGCTGCATAGTCTCTTCAAAACTTACATATTTTGCAGGATAGTAATTTCCATCCTCAAATCCATTTATAATCTGTCTGTCACTTAACCTTGAAATAGCTGGTACAGCCCAATCATACCCGATTTTTAAATCGGGAAATGATTTTGCTAGTAAACTATTTGGAATAAGAGCAATGGCAGAAAGTCCTATTACTGCAATTCTCTTAATACCCTTCATTATTTTTCAGCTCCTTATTATCTTATGATTCTATCTATTCTCAAAATTCCACTACGTCCATATGCCGGCTCTTCAGTTACTCTACCTTCAATGTCAAATTCATATTTACCTGTATTTCTGTATTCCCTTTGAAGTAACTCAATATTATCAAACTTATAAGCCTGACCTTCACTTTGAGATACTAATCTATTTCCTATATATAGATTGTAAGTGGTTACCCTATCATTATCGTAACTATATCTATCTAATGTAACTCTTGCAGTGAAAGTTTGTCCATAGCTGCTAGTGCTAGTTGCCTTAATATTTACTGCAATTTCATTACGATTGTTATCTTCTGAGATATCAACTTTTACAATAGATCCATTTTCAAAATAATTCCTTACATAATAGTCATTATTAAGAACTTCATTTGTAATATCTTTACCATTTGGATCGATAAATCTAGTAGATGTAGTTATATAGTAAACTCTTCTACTTGAATTATAGCCAGTTGATTCTAACTCAATTCTTCCTTGATTTGCACCAGTTCCAAATCTTCCAGGAACTGAAAGGAAGGTAATTCTTCCTTCAACATCTGATTTAGAAACTAAATTATCGCCAAAGGAAATTACATTCTTGTGCTTTAGTGAAACTGTATATTCATTTCCCTCTTTAAGATTTGTAAAGAAATTATTTTCATCTCTACCATTGCTCTTATTCATATTGTCATAGGTTACATAGAATGTATAATCCCTATTATTTTTAAGTTTTAATACAATAGAACCAGGAATTGAGTGGGTAGGGGTAGTTTTTCTTACAAGTTTACCCTTAACTGAACCACTTTCTGGGAAAAGATCTACAGATATTACTCTATCTAAATTATCTGTATCAAATTCAATTAAATCTCCAACTTGTGCCCTATTTGCAAGTACGTCTTCTCCAAGTCTGTAGATACTTACATTACTTGCTAAATTAAAATCATTAGTTTTTGAAACTGTAATTCCATTAGCAGTATAGTCAATGTTTCTATCAAGTTCTCTATATCCTATTCTCCATTTATCGTTAGAATTAATATAGTCAATATATCCAACGTACTTATGACTTTCAGGAGCAAGAATCTCAACTAGAGAAGCAGTTCCATTAGTATTAGAGTCGTTATTTCCACCATAGGTAACTTTAATTCTCATACCAGGTTTTACATCAGAAATAGAAACAAATTTATTTCCATCTTTAAACTTAGTAGAGTTATCAAAATTAAATACCTGTTTAGTAGTAGTACCATTTACAGAGATTACTATAAACTTTATATTTTGTGCTTCAGAAAGATAGTCTACCGTTCCTTCAACAGTTTTTTCTGCAACCTTACCCTTGTTCTCGTATGCCTTGTCTGTAATAATTGCCATTTCAGCACGAGTAATACCTCTATCTCCTTCAAACTTTCCATCAGATCCAGTAGCTGTAAAAACTCCTACCTTTACAAGATTTGCAAGGTAACCCTTTGTGGTATCGTTTAGCTTATCTAGATCATCGTGTTTTAATAGAGAAGTATTTCCATCTGGTTTCATTCCAAGAGCCTTAGCATAAAAAATTGCAATGTCCTTTCTTGCAGGATAGAATCTCTTAGACTCATCAGTTTCAAAAAATCCATTTTCCTTAGCTGAAGAAAGGGTACCTGTAGAAATTACTCCCTTTTCTAGTGCATAACTTACAGCATCAACTGCCCAACTACTAACGCCTTGATTTTTTACAGTATCGGAATATTTATCCCTTGCAGTAGAAATTTCGCTAGTAGTAGGATTTAAAATCCCAAAAATAAGCTGCATAGTTTCCTCAAAACTTACAAATTTAGCAGGATAGTACTTTCCATCTGCAAACCCATTTATTATACCCTTATCGCTTAATTTACCTATTGAACTTTGCGCCCAACTGTAGTCTGAATTTACATCAGGAAAAGTTTTAGCCATAACATTTGAGGTTAAAATTGATGCAGCAGCTAGTGCAATAACTCCAATTTTCTTAACATTAAATTTTTTCATAATTACCTCCTCAAGACATTATACCAAAGATTAGGTAGGTCTAATATTACAATATTATTAAATCAATTTGTGAAGTGAGTATTTTGTGATAGAATAAGACTAATAATATGGAGGTGCTTATGAGATACTTACCGATTAATATTGATACGGCGGATAAAAATTTTCTCGTTCTAGGATGGCAAGACGAATTAGAGGATATTTTAAAGGAGATACTTGTCTCTATGGCAAAGGTATATGTAATTTCTCCAGAGATGAATATTAAAATTCAACATCTAATAAAAACCAATCCCGACAAATTTTTACACAAGGAACAGGTTGTAGATGAGAATACAATATTTTTCTCCTATGACTATGTAATAATAGCAACGGGAGATTTAGCTGTGGATAATGCTATGGAACTAAGGGCAAAAAAATCTTCCATACCATTTTTTAGACTGGATAAACCAAAAAGCTCAGACTTTTCAATATTGCCAAAGGCATTTTCAGAGGAGCTTTCCCTTTCAGTATCAACTAGAACATATAACCCAACTATAGAAAATAAGGTACTAAAGGATTTACAAATATTCCTTACAAAGTATGACCCGGAAAAATTTTCCATACTTAACGAAATTCGTACAGCCCTTGTAAAGAAAAATTCACCAGATGTTGATAAGATAATAAAGGAGCTTTACGATTCAGAGACAATAAATCTCTCAACATACCTTGTAGGATTAAAAGATGAGAATAGGGAGAGAGTAGAGGAATTTGAAGGTATTTCTTCTACAGAAAATTTGGAGGATGTATCTTCTGGGGAAGATAGGGAAGAAAATTAAAAAAATGTAGGCAATTTTGCTTCCATTTTGCGTTTTTTAATAAAGTAGGTGTTAATTTCAAACTGCACCTACTTTTTTAATATAGAAAAGTCGAAGTAATACATGTGTAATATAGAATAGAATGGTAATAAACCCGAACACATTGTAACGGGCGGCTCGGGACGTGCCGCCCCTACCGGTGGTTACGAAAGTTGAATTATTGTAAAATTTATAGGACTACGACCATTGGTAGGGTGTCGGGCGTCCCCGCCCGACCCGCGGGGATAGGGTATCTGTACATTGAGATACATATACAACAAAACACGTACACAACGAAAATTCGACGATAAAATTTTAATAATAGTAATAATATTACCTTCCCACACACTTTTTGAGGTGAAGGCGTAAAAAAAATTCCATGTTTGAGCCTGTAGGGCGAGTTTGGAATTTTTAGCCTTTGCCGAAAAAAGTTTCATTTAGTGAGCGAGAGGGGTTAGGAGGGGTCGAAGGGGGACCAGGGGAGAAA
>CAYFUL010000065.1:1256-7729 GCA_964346375.1 uncultured Peptoniphilaceae bacterium | reverse complement strand
GGAGAAAATACCTTTAGCGATATAGTTGTAAACGGCGCGTTAAAGGACAACGCCTATAAGAATTTTAAGTCCAACTTAAATTTTATTAAGGGTGCAAAAAAATCTGTAGGTTCTGAGGAAGAATTTGTAATTTTACTAGACGATACAGCAAAATCTATTTCAGTTCCACTACTTCTATGTAGTGAGGACGATGTAGAGGGAAATCACGCAGCCAGTGCCGGTAAAATCGACCAGGATATACTTTTCTATATTATGAGTAGAGGATATAGTTTAAAAGATGCAGAGGCTCTTATAATTGAATCTAGGTTCTCCTCTGCAATAGATAAGTTAAATAACGAAGAACTTGAAGGTGAGCTTTGGGATAGAGTTATCTCAATTGTTGAAAAGTAGGTGAAATATGTTAAGTAGAGAACAAGTTAAAGAAATTAGAAAGGACTTTCCATATTTAAGTCTTGACTACAAGGGAGGCATTGTTTACTTTGACAATGGCGCTACTACACAAAAACCAATTCAGGTAATAGATGCCCTTTCAGATTTTTATAAGTTTAAAAATGGAAATCCCCATAGATCTGCCCACTATCTTGCAAATAGATCCACAGATATTTATGAGTCTACAAGAAAACTTGTGGCAGATTTTATTGGAGCAAAATCTGAAAATGAAATAATCTTTACAAGAAATACTACGGAGAGTTTAAATCTTCTTACCTACTCTCTAGGTTTTAATACACTAAAAGAAGGAGATGAAATTCTAATCTCCATAATGGAGCACCACTCAAACTTTGTAAATTGGCAACAGGTTGCTAAAAAAACTGGTGCTACATTAAAAATCATCTACCTTGATGAGGATAAACAAATTGATATGGAGGACTTTAAAAATAAAGTTACAGAGAATACGAAAATCTTCTCCATAACTCTAGCCTCAAATGTTGTAGGTACAATTCCAAAGGTTAAGGAGTTGGGAGAGTATGTAAAGAGTATTAACAAAGACGCAGTAGTAATTGCCGATGCCGCTCAAGCTGCACCTCATTTCAATATAGATGTTAAAGAACTTGGAGTGGACTACCTTGCATTTTCAGGTCATAAAATGCTATCTGCTCTAGGTATTGGCGTGCTATATGGTAGGGAAGAATTACTAAATAGTCTTTCTCCATTTATGTATGGTGGAGATATGATTGAGTACGTCTATGAGGATAGGTCGTCATTTTTAGATTCACCTGGAAGATTTGAAGCAGGTACTCAAAATGTAGGAGGAGCAAAATCACTAGGTGCTGCAATTAAGTATATGAATAGTATTGGGGTAGATGAAATTGCAGAATATGAAAGGTCACTAATGGACTATGCCTATGACGAAATGGCAAAGCTAGACTATATAAATATTCTAACTACGAGTAATAAGGAGAGAAGTCCAGTACTGACTTTTAATTTTAAAGACATTCATCCCCACGACGTAGCAAGTATTATGGACTCCTATGGTATTGCAATTAGAAGTGGACACCACTGTGCACAGCCACTACACAGAAATTTTGGTCTATACTTTTCATGTAGGGCAAGTTTTGCCTTCTACAATACCTTTGAAGAGGTGGACTACTTTATAAATCACCTTGAAGATGTAAGGAGGATGATGAAGATATGAATTTAGAGGATATCTATACAGAACTTATACTAGAGCATAGTAGAAATTCATCCAACAGAAGGGACTTAGATCATCCAACTCACTGTGAACTTGGACACAACCCTTCATGTGGCGATGAAATAACTCTACAAATTGAAGAAGAAGAAGGAATTTTAAAGGATATGTCCTATACAGGAGTAGGTTGTGCAATTTCCCAAGCCTCCACTTCCATTATGATTGATACTGTAAAGAAAATGAGTGAGGAAGATGCCCTTAAAATGTGCGATAAATTTCTTGGCATGGTAAAGGGTGAGATAACAGATGAAGACGAGCTAGAGGACCTTGGAGACGCTGTAGCTTTTGAAAATATGAAGAACCTTCCTGCGAGAATAAAGTGCGCAACTCTACCTTGGTACACTTTAAAGAGAGTAATTGAGGAGAAAAAATAATGAAACTTTCTACAAAGGGAAGATACGGGCTAATGAGTATGTACAGACTTTCAAAGTACTATGGTGAAGGGCCTGTATCTCTTAAAACAATAGCCGAGGAGGAAAATCTTTCTGAAGCATACTTGGAACAGCTTTTTACTAGATTAAAAAAGGACAAGCTTGTTGAATCTGTAAGAGGAGCTCAAGGAGGATATTTTCTCTCAAGGGACCCAAAGGAAATAAAAATTGGAGATATAATAAATTCCCTAGAGGGGGAAGTTGAACTATCCTGTTGTAGCACAGATAGGGTAGTAAGTTGCGACAAGGGAGAGTCCTGTGCAACTAAGGACATTTTAGACAAGATACAGTACAAGTTAGAAGAGGTACTAGACTCTTTAACTCTTGCTGATATGTGAGGTATGTAATGATCTATTTAGACAGTGCTTCTACTACAAAGATAAGCGAAAATGTATATAGAGAAATGGTGCCATACTTGAGGGATGAATTTGGAAATCCCTCAAGTATTTATAATTTAGGGCAAAGGGCAAAGGAAGCCATTGAACTTTCAAGACATAGTGTTGCAACTACCCTTGGAGTAAATCCATCTACAATCTATTTCACCTCTGGAGGAACAGAGAGCGATAATATGGCAATACTTGGATACGCTTTTAAAAACCCAGGTAAACATTTAATAACTTCAAAATTTGAACACCATGGAGTTTTAAACGCCTTTAAGTTTTTAGAGAGAATGGGTTACGATATTAGCTATGTAGATATTCTTCCAAGTGGACAGGTAGATATTGGGGATTTAGAGAGTAAAATAAAAGATACTACTGGATTTGTTTCTATAATGTATGCAAATAACGAAGTTGGTACAGTTCAAGACGTAGTTAAAATTTCGGAGATATGTAAAAGTAAAGGTATAGTTTTTCATTCAGATGCAGTTCAGGCAGTAAGCTCTATTGCAATAAAACCAAAGGGGATTTTTGATTCCATTAGCATCTCTGGGCATAAGATCCATGGTCCAAAGGGAATAGGCATTCTCTATTTAGACTCCAGTGTAAAAATTGAAAGCCTAATTCACGGAGGAGTACAGGAGAGAAATTTAAGAGCAGGTACTGAAAATGTTGCCTTTATTGTGGGAATAGCTAGAGCAATTGTAGACACATATACAGGTATGAAAGAGAGTAATAGAAAAAAAGAGGATCTTAAAAAATCCTTCCTTGATGTTTTAAAGGGACAGTTGGATTTTAAAATAAACGGTAGTGGAGAAATTCTACCTGGTACAATAAATCTATCTTTTAAGGGAGTGGACAATAGTCTCCTTTTAATGCAACTTGGTCTTATGGATATATATGTATCTGCTGGATCGGCTTGTACTGCAGGAAGTACAGAGCCTTCCCATGTACTAACCTCTATGGGACTGTCTGAAGAAGAGGTGCGAAATTCCATAAGGGTTTCCTTTGACGAAAATATAACCATAAATGAGATTGAAACCGCGGCACATAGGGTAATAGAAGTAGTAAATAAATTGAGAAATTAAATTCACTATGATAAAATTTGTTAAGGGGTGAAGAGATGACTAGGGAGGAAATAATAGAATTAACTAAACAAAATATTCTAACACCAGATTTTATTATTATTACTGTTGCAGTTCTTCTAGTAGTTCTTATGTTTCTCTCAATCTACTACCTTATAAATATAGGCAATAGATTTATTGAAAAGGGCAAGAGAATTGAAATAGACCTTAAATTAATACTTCGAGTATTTCTTGGAATAATAGTCGTTTACATCATTGCACTTATATTTAAAAAATTCCCAATACTTGGAAGTACAGTTTCATCTATTGCGCTGGCAACGATTATAGCCTATATTATTAATCCGCTGGTAAACTATTTTGAAAATAGGGGTATTAAAAGACCCTTTGGAGTACTAATAATTTACGGGGGATTTATTCTACTATTTGCCGTACTACTTGGACTGGTAATACCTAAGACAATAGAGGAGACTACAAATTTAGTTGCAAAACTTCCGGGAACATTACAGAGTTTTGAAACTACTTTTTTTGATTTTGTAGATAGATTAAGTGAAAGTTTCCCTTGGTTTTTTGAAGATGGAGATGGTTCAAAGTCTGTATACAACGAAGTATACGATTTATTTAAAGCTGTACTACTAAATTTTACAAATAGACTTAGAAATTTAAAGGACTTTTCGGGACTAAAAAATATTGCCGGTGGAATTACAGCCTTTGCTGCTTTTATTTTTAGAGTATTTTTAACTATGATCTTTGCCTTTTACTTTGTAATAGACAAGGATAAAATCAAGGCAAAAGTTGTAGAAAGCCTTCCTAAAAAACATAAGTCTGATGTACTATATCTATCAGAGAGAATAGACTTAGCCCTTATGGATTTTTTAAGGGGCAGAATACTAATGGCAGTTTTTGTGGGAATATTTACTACAATTGCTCTATTAATAATTAGAGTGGACTTTGCAATTGTAATTGGTATTATTACCACAATTGCAGATATAATTCCATATATTGGACCTATACTTGGACTAATTCCAGCTATGCTATTTGCATTTATTGACTCACCAATAAAGGTTGTATGGGTTGTAATAATTTTTATGGGTTCAAATTGGTTGGAAAATAATATTGTTGGTCCAAAATTACTAGGTGATTCTGTAGGACTTCATCCATTAATTGTACTACTAGCAATAGTAATTGGTGGGGGAATGTTTGGAGTACTGGGAATGATACTGGGAGTGCCTTTTGTTGCAGTGGCAATGGTACTATTTGATTTTGCAAAGAAGAAATATATTGAGGCAAGGAGATAAAAAGATGAAGAGATTAGGATTACAGGAAATTAGAAGAGAATACTTAAATTTTTTCGCTTCAAAGGAGCATTTAATACTACCAAGTTTTTCTCTAGTACCCAATAACGATAAATCACTACTACTTATAGGAGCGGGAATGGCACCTATGAAAAAATACTTTACAGGAGAGGCGACACCACCAAGAACTAGAGTATCTACTTGTCAAAAATGTATTCGTACTGGAGATATAGAAAATGTAGGCAAGACAGATAGACATGCTACATTTTTTGAAATGCTTGGAAATTTTTCCTTTGGAGATTATTTTAAAAAGGAAGCCATAGCATGGGCTTGGGAATTTTTAACTGTAAACGTTGAAATCGATCCAGAGGACCTTTGGGTAACTGTATACCTTGATGATGATGAAGCCTATGAAATTTGGAATAAGGAAATTGGAATACCAGAGGAGAAAATTGTACGACTTGGTAAGGAAGATAACTTCTGGGAACTTGAAGTAGGTCCATCAGGTCCATGTTCTGAAATATATGTTGATAGAGGAGAGGAACATGGATGTGGAGATCCTAATTGTAAACCGGGATGTGATTGCGACAGATTTATAGAGGTATGGAATTTAGTATTTACTCAATTTGACAAGGACGAAGCTGGAGTTTACCATCCACTTTCCAATCCAAATATTGATACTGGAATGGGACTTGAAAGACTGGCAACTGTACTACAAGTAACTGACAATATTTTTGAAGTGGATGCACTAGATAAAATAGTAAGGGCAATTGAAACTGCTGCAAATTACAAGTACAAAACTGATGCAAAACTAGATGAATCTGTAAGAGTAATAACAGACCATATAAGGGCAATTACCTTCCTAGTATCAGACTCTGTACGTCCTGGCAACGAAGGTAGAGAGTATGTACTACGTCGTCTTATTAGACGTGCTGCTAGACATGGTAGACTACTTGGAATTAAAAAGGGATTCCTTGCAGAACTAAGTAGAGTTGTTGTAGAGGATTGGGGCGTAGAATATACTGAGCTTATTGAAAATAAAGATGTAATCTTTGACGTAATAAGACGTGAAGAGGAAAAATTCCTTGAAACTCTTGAACAGGGTATGGTAATTCTATCAAAGTATATTGAGGCATTAAAAACTCAAAAAAAATCAGTACTATCTGGAGATAAGGCATTTAAATTATACGATACCTATGGATTCCCAGTGGACTTAACTAAAGAAATTTTAATAGAAAATCTTCTCGATATAGATATAGATGGATTTGAAGAGAATATGGAACTTCAAAGACAAAGGGCAAGGTCTGCTAGAGAGGACTCAAATATTGGCTGGTCAAGTCACCATTCAGAGGAATTATTTAAGGACTTAACCAACGAATTTACAGGATATGAAGTTGACGAAAATGAAACTGTAGTAACGGGAATTTTTGCAAATGAAACCTCACTAGAAAGTGCAAGTGTAGGAGATCTTGTAACTATAACCCTAGAAAAAACACCTTTCTATGGTGAAAGTGGTGGACAAGTTGGAGATACTGGCGAAATTATTGGAGAAGACTTAAAATTAAAAGAATCTCGTATTATGGCAGTTATAGATCCAGTAA
>CAYFUL010000065.1:0-1246 GCA_964346375.1 uncultured Peptoniphilaceae bacterium | reverse complement strand
GACATAAAATTAAAAGTATTAGATATTACAAGATCCAGCGGCGAACGAGATCTACACAAGGCAGAAGTAGTAGAAGGAACTGTAAAAGTTGGAAGTAGTGTACTTGCTAAAATTGACTCTAAGAGAAGAAATAACATTAGAAGAAACCACTCTGTAACTCACCTACTACACAAGGCATTAAAAGAAGTTCTTGGAAATCACGTAAACCAAGCTGGTTCTGAAGTATTGGAAAATAGAATGAGATTTGACTTTACTCACTACGAAGCAATTTCAAAAGAGGATTTAAGAAAAATTGAGGAGAAGGTAAATGAGCAAATCTTTAACTCTCTTCCAGTTGAAACCATAATTTCAAATCCAAATGAGGCTTCTGAAATGGGTGCTATTGGACTTTTTGAAGAGAAGTACAAGGACGAAGTACGTGTAATTAAAATGGGAGACTACTCCATGGAATTATGTGGTGGAACTCACGTAAGAAATACTGCTGAAATTTCCATGTTTAAAATTCTTTCAGAGAATGGAATTTCATCTGGAGTTAGAAGAATTGAGTCCATTACAGGACCTGCAGTTTATAATTCACTAAACAATGTAATAGATTTAAGGGAGAAAGTTGCATCACTTTTAAAATCCAACAAGGATGAAATTATTAATAAACTTTCTGCAACAATAGAGAACTATAAATTATTAAATAAGGAAATTGAATCACTAAAACTCTCCCACGCAAAGGAAGAACTTAGTTCAGTACTTGATTCAAAAGTGGAAATAGGCAGTGTAAATTTAGTTAAATATAGTTTTGAAGATTCAGATTTAGAAACTCTAAGAAATATTGCCGACGACGTTAGAAATAAACTTGGCAGAGCAGTGGTTCTCCTTTCTAATGTATCTGATGGAAAGTTAAACTTTGTATGTGGAGTATCTAAGGAGTTAAATTCAGAGGGTATAAAAGCTGGAGATATAATTAGAGAAGTTGCAAAGGTAACTGGCGGAGGCGGCGGTGGTCGTCCTGATATGGCTACTGCTGGCGGTAAGGATATTGAAAAATTACAAAGCGCCTTTGACAAAGCAGAAGAGATTTTATCAAATATAGTTATCAATTAGTTTTATTTATGTTATAATCATTTGGGAGGTATTTATGGATAATAACGAAACACAAGTGTTTGAAAAGCAAAATTTAGATAATCAGCGAATTAAAGACATTTTGGATAAAGTTTATGTAGCTTTAGACGCAAAAGGTTATAATCCAATTGAT
>CAYFUL010000064.1:0-7775 GCA_964346375.1 uncultured Peptoniphilaceae bacterium | reverse complement strand
AGTTAAAATATCTACATAGGAATTGAAAGTCTAGGAAAGTCAGTGCAAATGAAATAATATAAACTGGAATAGTTAACATTAAAATCTTTTTAATAGTATCCTGTTTAATATTTAGATACTCTGTAATAATAAGTCTAAGAGATCTAAATGCAGATATACCTGAAGATAGTGGAAGTACAATAACTCCTGCTATTGCAAAGTAACCCATTACAGAGCCAAGTAGAAGAATTGAAACCTTATTTACAACCATTGAAGGAGTTCCAACTTTAATAAGTTCTTGTAGAGTTAATCCATCAAATAGAGTAAGAGATGCTGCAGTCCAAATCATTGCAATAATTCCCTCAGCAAGCATCATTCCATAGAATACAAATCTTCCATCCTTTTCATTTTGTAAAGTTCTAGCTACCATTGGAGCTTGAGTTGAGTGAAATCCTGAAAGTGCTCCACAGGAAATTGTAAAGAACATTCCTGGGAAAATTGGAATTCCACTAGGTTGCATATTTCTTAGAGTAGAAAGATTTAATTCTGGTAATGTCTGTCCACTTAGAAGAAGTCTAACACCTATGGCTATAGTACTAATAATTAGTATTGCACCAAACCATGGATATACTTTTCCCATTGCCTTATCAATTGGAAGTATAGTTGAAATTAGGTAGTAAACAAAAATTAATAAAATAATTACGATTAGTGGAATATTTCCTGGAAGTACAGACAGAATTAAGTTTGCTGGACTCATTACAAATACAGTACCAACCAATAGTAGTAAAATCATTGAGAAAATATTTACTACATGTCTAAATCCCTTTCCAAGATATCTACTAGCAAGTTCTGGTAGATTTACTCCATTATTTCTAAGGGAGATCATACCTACCATGTAGTCGTGTACTGCTCCTGCAAAAATACATCCCAGTACAATCCAAATATAGGCAACTGGTCCATATAGTGCTCCCATAATTGGTCCAAAAATTGGTCCAGTACCTGCAATATTTAATAACTCAATTATTGCATTTTTACTTTTACTCATGGGAATATAGTCTAAATTATCCTGTAGTACGTACGCTGGTGTAGTTCTATTAGTTTCTATTCCAAATATTTTCTCAATAATTCTTGAGTATACGAAATAACCTATTAATAATAGTGCTACCCCACAAAAAATGTAATCATATTTTTCCTCCTTTTTTCCGCCTATAAATAATACCCATAAATTATAGAATTTTACAACCATTGTTTGTAAAAAAACAAAAAAAAGTAGAATCTTTGACTCTATTTTTAAATGATTTATTAAATTCTGTCTGATTTTTTTACATATTCCCTCTTTTCATAGAGAGTCATATAGGCAGGCCTTATAATTTTAGTATCTAGTATCTGCTCAAGTCTATGAGCACACCATCCTGTGGCTCTAGCTACTCCAAATAGTGGAGTAAATAATTCCTTTGGTATATCTAACATATCGTAAACCAAACCTGAATAAAAGTCTACATTAGCTGGACTTGGGTACTCGAGATTTTTTTGCTCCTTAATTAATCTTCCACCTATTTTTTCAATTCTCTCAAGGAATTCAAACTCCTCTTCATATCCCTTTTCAATACATAGATCCCTAGCCTTCTCTTTTAAAATTAAAGTACGTGGGTCGGAGATGGTATATACTGCGTGGCCTAAACCGTATATTAAACCTTTTTTATCGAAGGCATCCTTGTTTAATATCTTACATAGATATTTTTCAAGTTCTACATCGTCATTTTTGTCAACTAGATTTTTTCTAATGTTGTCAAGCATATCCACAACCATAATATTTGCTCCACCATGTCTTGGTCCTTTTAAGGCTCCAAGGGCAGTTGCAATTACAGAATATGTATCAGTACCTGTAGAAGAGACTACGTGGGTTGCAAAGGCAGAGTTATTTCCTCCCCCATGTTCTGCATGAAGTAGTAGAAGGATATCAAGTAGATTTGCCTCATCACTACTAAATTGTGAGTCATCCCTAATAAGATGTAGAATATTTTCAGCAATATTGTATTCGTCCTTAGGTCTATGGATTATTAGACTCTGTTTGTCAATATAGTGTTTCTTCGCTTGGTAAGAGTAAGCCATAATTACAGGAATTTTTGCAATTATACTTATGGACTGTTTCATTACATTTAGTGTATCAGTATTATCTGGACACTCTTCGTAATTATATAGACTTAAAATTGCCCTTTGCATTTGATTCATAATACTACTACTTGGAATATTTAGTATTACATCTTCAAGATATCCATTAGGAAGTTCCCTTGCACTTGCCAGCACTTTTAAAAATTCAGATAAATCTCCCTCCGTTGGTAATTTATCAAACAATAAAAGGTAACAAACTTCCTCAAATACACTTTTTAAATCTTCATCGTCATTGACAATATCGTTAATACTATATCCTCTATAGGTTAAATCTCCAGGTACTGCAACTTTTTTCTCGTCTATATATTCATATCCCTTAACATCACCAATTTTAGTAATTCCTACAAGTACACCAGTGCCGTTTTTATTTCTAAGTCCTCTTTTTACATCAAACCTGTCGTAGAGAGAAGGGTCTATATAAGAACCCTTCTTAACGACTTCAGCAAATTTTTTTAATTTTTCTTCGTTTATCTTCATTATTTTCTCCCGGATTTAATAATTTCAATAAGATCCTTTGTATATTCATCAGTAGATAGTTCTCCACCTAAATCCTTAGTAAAATTTTTCTCTGTAGAAAGAAACTCATTTACACTATCTATTAATAGATTGGACTCCTTAATTAATCCCATATAGTTAAGCATCATTGCAGATGAAAGAATAAGTGCAGTAGGGTTTGCAATTCCCTTTCCTGCAATATCCTTTGCTGACCCATGTACAGCTTCAAACATTGCAATATCTTCGCCAATATTTCCACTTGGACATAAACCTAAGCCACCAATTAAACCTGCTGCTAAATCTGAAAGTATATCCCCATATAGGTTCTCTGTTAGAATAATATTGTACCTAGATGGATTAATTACTAGCTGCATACACATATTGTCAATTAAAAGTTCCTCTAGTTCTATTTCAAAGTCCTTTGCAACTTCCCTTGCACATTCTAAAAACAGACCGTCAGTTAATTTCATAATATTTGCCTTGGTTACAACAGTAACTTTATCAATATTATTGTTTTTAGCGTATTCAAAGGCTGCCCTTGCAATTCTAGTAGAGCCCTTTCTTGTAATGATCTTTATGGAGTGCATTTCGTCCTTTGAAATCTCTTCTTCCACTCCCCTGTAAAGGTCCTCTGTATTTTCTCTAAATATGGTTAAATTTACATTCTCAAACTTACTTGGAACATTTCCAATTCTCTTAACTGGTCTTAAATTAGTAAATAAATCGTATTTTTTTCTAAGTTCAACATTTATAGATCTAAATCCGTATCCTATTGGAGTGGTAATAGGTCCTTTTAAGGCAACTCTATTCTTTTCAATAGATTTAAAGAGTTCATCTGGAATAAATTTGCCATATTTTTCGTAGGCAGTTTCTCCAGCTTCTATAATTTCATACTCTAGTCCTAAATCCATTGCATCAAGGACTTCAAGAGTAGCCTTAGTAATCTCTGTTCCAATTCCATCTCCAGGAATTACTGTAATCTTTTTCATCTTACTCCCCTTTTGAAAAGTTTAAATAGCCGCCAGCAAGTAGAATTCCTCTATTTCTTTCAGAATCATCTAACTCAACTTCAAATTCAAATCCCTTAGTAACATTTTTAATTACCAATGTATTGGAATTTTTTACGTCCTCAATTAGATTAGTAAATTCAAGGGAATCGTACTCGTCAATTTTGTCGTAGTCCTTCGGATCAATAAATACCAATGGTAGTATTCCAGAGTTAACAAGATTTTGTCTATGAATTCTTGCAAAGGACTTTGCTATTACTGCCTTAATACCTAGGTAAAGAGGAACAAGGGCTGCGTGTTCTCTTGAGGAACCCTGTCCGTAATTATCCCCAGCAATAATTATTCCACCATTATTTTTTACACAACGCTCTTTAAAGTCATCGATTATTGTTGTAAATGAAAACTCGGATAGGTATGGTATATTTGATCTATATGGAAGTAATTTCGCATTAGATGGAACTATATCGTCTGTAGTAATATTGTCCTTAACTTTTAGCACAGCAGATTTTGTAAAGGAATCCTCTAGGGCATCATTTATAGGGAATGGTTTAATATTTGGTCCTAAAACTACTTCCTTAGGTCTATTTTCCTTATCCACTGGCATAATAAAATAGTTGTCTACATGTTCAAACTTCTCTGGAAGTTCCACATTTAAATCCACATCAATTTCAGATGAACTTGTAAGATAACCAGTTATTGCAGAAATTGCTGCAGTTTCAGGGCTTACTAAGTATACCTTGGCATCCATTGTTCCTGAACGACCTTTGAAATTTCTATTAAAGGTACGAAGGGAAACACCGCCACTTTTTGGCGCCTGTCCCATACCAATACACGGTCCACAAGCTGACTCAATAATACGAGCACCTGAGGATATAATATCTGATAGAGCTCCATTATCTGAAAGTTGTTTTAGTATATTACTTGAACCAGGTGCAACTACAAGGGAGACGTCAGGATGAACTCTCTTGCCCTTTAAAATTGAAGCAACTTTCATCATATCTGTATAGGAAGAATTTGTGCAGGATCCAATTGCAACTTGGTCTACTTTTATTTTTTCATCTTCAGTAATTTCTACAACATTATCCGGGCTATGGGGCTTTGCTGTCATTGGAACTATAGTTGATAGATCAAGTACCATATGCTCGTCGTACTGTGCATCTTCATCTGGACCAATTTCTATAAAGTCCTCTACTCTCCCCTGAGCCTCTAAAAACTCTTTAGTGATGGAATCACTTGGGAAAATAGAAGTAGTTGCTCCAAGTTCTGCGCCCATATTACAAATTGTAGCCCTATCTGTAACGGATAGATTTTTTACACCCTCCCCAGTGTATTCAATAATGTAATTTACTCCGCCCTTTACAGTTAATTTTTGAAGTACAGTTAAAATTACATCCTTTGCATTTACTCCACTATTTAAACTTCCAACAAGTTCAATATTGTAAACTCCGGGAACTGTTAAATTATAGTAACCCCTTGCCATGGCAACAGCTACATCTAATCCTCCTGCTCCTATTGCAATAGAACCAAGTCCACCATTAGTAGGAGTATGTGAATCTGAACCGATTAATGTTGCTCCCGGCTTTCCAAATCTCTCTAAATGTACTTGGTGGCAAATTCCTCCACCTGGTTTTGAAAATACCAAGCCATATTTTGCAGCGGCAGACTTAATAAATTCATGGTCATCTGCATTTTCAAATCCAGCCTGAATCATATTGTGGTCAACGTAGGCAACAGATAAATCTGTAGCAATACCATCTACTCCCATTGCCTCTAATTGTAAATAGACCATTGTACCAGTTGAATCCTGAGTAAGAGTTTGATCTATTTTTATTTTTATTTCACTGCCCCTCTTAAGTTCTCCACTTAATAAATGTTTCTCTAAAATCTTATATGCTAAATTCAAATTGTCCCTCCATTTGATGATTTACAATTATATACTATTTTATCATATTAAACAATTAAAAAGGGTGCAAATGCACCCCTTATCTCTTATTAATTTCTATTTTTACACTGTGTCCATTTAAGTCAGACTCTTCTCCAGAATTTTCTCCAGATGTAATTTCATAGGCAACAGTTTCAGATTTAATAAAGTCCACATGACTTTCAATAGCCTTTGAAATTTCATCATCACCTTCAAATACAATGGAGATTTCGTCAAGAACATCTAAGTCCTTCTGCTTTCTAAGTTGTTGAACCTTGGAGATAAATTCTCTAACATATCCTTCATTTAGAAGTTCTTCGTTTAGTTCAGTATCTAAAATTAAGAAGAGATTATTTTCCATTTCAACGTCAAAGCCTTCTTTTGCAGTAATACCAACTTGAACAAAGTTCATTGGAATTTCTGTATCCTCTCCATCTAGATTTAGTATAACTTTTCCTTCAGACTCAAGTTTATTGTAAAGTTCTTTTGCATTAGAACTACCTAGAATTTGTCCAAAGGACTTTATTTTAGAACCAAGTACAGGTCCTGCATCTTTAAAGTTAGGTTTTAAGTTATAGTCCATAAATTGAGAAAGGTCATCTTCAAATTGAATCTTCTTTACATTTAGTTCATCAAGAATTAATTCATCTAAGTCCCCAATTTTTTCCTTTAGACTTCCATTGACAACTACAGATTTTAGTGGCTGACGTACCTTTATACCAGCGTTCTCCCTAGATGCTCTACCAAGAGTAGTAAGTTTTCTTACAAGGTCCATTTCACTCTCTAGTGTTTCGTCTATTAGGGATTCATTTGCTGTAGGATATAGTTCTAAATGAACAGATTCTCCTCCAGTTAATGAATGGTATAGCTCTTCAGAAATATATGGAACAACTGGTGCAATTAACTTTGCAATACCAAGAAGTACCTCGTAGGTAGTAGCATATACACTTCTCTTATCATCATCTAGTTCAGTTTTCCAAAATCTTCTTCTATTTCTTCTAATGTACCAATTTGAAAAATCTTCAATTACAAACTCTTGAATATTTCTAACGGCTCTAGTTAATTCGAAAATATCCATATCTTCATTTACAGACTTAACTAGAGAATTGTACTTAGATAGTAACCACTTATCGATTTTATCCCTTGAACTATAGTCTATATTAAACTCGTCCTTATTCATATTGTCCGTATTTGCATATAGACTGAAGAAGTTGTAAATATTTCTAAGGGATCTAAAGAATTTAGATTCAGTTTCCTTTAGTCCGTCTTCGTCAAATTTAGTAGGAATCCATGGTGGAGATACATACATTAAATACCATCTAACAGCATCTACTCCATACTTATCAAATAATTCCATTGGACTTACAGTATTTCCTCTGGACTTACTCATCTTCTTACCAAATTTATCTAGGATAAGGTCATTTACAAGTACGTTTTTATATGGTGCAGTCTTCTTCATATATGATGCAATTGCAATTAGAGAATAGAACCATCCTCTAGTTTGGTCAATTCCCTCGTTAATAAAATTAGCAGGGAAAAGTTCATCAAAGTTCTCATAGTTTTCAAATGGATAGTGCCATTGAGCAAAAGGCATTGCACCAGAGTCAAACCAAACGTCAATTACGTCCTTCTCTCTAGTCATTACCTCTCCACACTTGCTACATCTAATATGAACATCGTCAACATATGGACGGTGTAGTTCAATAGACTCGTCAATATCTTCTATTGCCCTTTCCACAAGTTGTTTTCTGGAACCAATACTCTCTACATTTCCACAGGAGCATTTCCAAAGTGGAAGTGGAGTTCCCCAATATCTAGTTCTTGAAATTGCCCAGTCGTTAAGATTTTCAAGCCAATTTCCAAATCTCTTCTCCCCTACATACTCTGGGAACCAGTTAACCTCTTTATTGTACTTAATCATATCGTCCTTGTACTTGGTAACTTCAATATACCATGATGGCTTAGCATAGTATATAAGTGGAGTATGACATCTCCAGCAGTGAGGATAATTGTGTACAAACTTGTGAGTTTTAACTAGCATCTTTCTATCAAGTAGGTAGTGGATAATATCGTGGTCTGCATCAATTACAAAGGTACCCTTCCATGGTGTATCTGTAAATTTACCTACATCATCAACTGGTTTTAAAATTGGTAGGTTGTATTTTTTACCAGTATTATCGTCATCCTCTCCAAATGCACGA
>CAYFUL010000063.1:6687-7971 GCA_964346375.1 uncultured Peptoniphilaceae bacterium | reverse complement strand
CTACCCCCTAGTATCAACGAATAAAAATTTTATCATACCAACTTCAATATTATCTCCATTTTGAAGTTCAATAATATCGTTTATTCGTTCTCCATTTAGATAGGTACCATTAGCTGAGTCAAAATCCTCAATAAAGTATATGCCCTTGTCCAGGTATATTCTCATATGAGTCTTAGATACAAAAGTATCCCTTATAGCTATATCGTTCTTAGACGATCTTCCTATCGTTATGCTGTTCTTTATATTGTAGTACTCATCCATTTTAAAGCTTAATGCGTCTAGTCTATTAACCACTTTTAAATATGCACCCTCGTAGGAACTGTCTCTTCTACCTGTGGATCTAATATCCATATAGATAAGACGAAGAATACTAAAAATAAAAGCATAGATAATTACAATAAACACATACTTTAAAATTTGAGAAATTATTGCAAACATAACTCACCTCTATCCCTATATATTATCAGAAAATATAGGCAATTAATAGATAAATTCCACCCTAGAGCTAAAAAACAGGTATAATATACCTATGATTATAGAAAATTTTGAATATGTAAAAGGAAATTACAAAATAACCCTAGACAATGGGGAATACATATATATTTTAGAAGATACTGTTGTAGATTTCAATATAAATGTAGGTCTTAGTCTCGATGAAGTGGAGTTTGAAAGACTTAAATATTTAGATAGAGTAAATAGAGGACTGGAGATTTCATATAGGTACCTTAGAAACTTAAAGACTGCATTTCAAGTAAAACAACATCTTTTTGAAAAGGGATTCACTGACGTATCAGAGGAAGTTGTGGAAATATTACAACAAAAAAATTACCTGGACGATTTAGAATATGCAAGATTATTTACAAAGGATAGATTGGAAATAAATGGAGACGGTAAGAATAAAATACTTAGTATGCTTCTTCAAAAGGGAGTTGCAAGTGAAATTGCAAAGACTGCCATTGGCGAAATAGATTTATGTCTTGAGTATGAAAATGCAAAAAAAATTGCCTTAAAAAAATTCCCAACTCTTGTTGGCAAAAAAAACCAAAGGGAAAAATTAATAAGGTATATGGTAGGAAAGGGATTTGATTTTGAAACTATTAAAGACGTACTTGAGGAGCTAGAGTTATGACATACTATGTATATATGTTAAAGTGTAGTGACAATTCCATTTATACAGGAATTACTACAGACATAAATAGAAGAATAGAAGAACACAATAGTGGAAAGGGAGCAAAGTACACTAGCGGAAGAACTCCAGTAAAATTACTTCACCTTGAAAAATTT
>CAYFUL010000063.1:0-6677 GCA_964346375.1 uncultured Peptoniphilaceae bacterium | reverse complement strand
CAGAGGCATTAAAGAGAGAAATTGCAATAAAAAAACTTCCCAGAGAAGGGAAGCTAAAATTAATAGAGGTAGTCCAAAAATAGACTACCTTCTTATTTTAAATGTACCTAGTATTGCAGCAAAGGTAACTGATACAAGACCAGATCCAACAGCAATTACAAAGATAATGATATTATCTAAACTCTTTGGATCAAATAGAGCATTTATAACTGAAAATAGGGAAAAAATTCCAACAAGTATTAAAATCAATCCAGGTATGTACTTTAAAAAACTAAGTCTACCAGAGATAAAGTTAATAATAAATGTAAGGGCAATTGCGCCTATCATTATATATATTGCCAGCATCATGTACTGTGTATGGCCTTCAAAGAGTTCTAAGACCGCTCCTACTACCTTGTTCATTATTCCCCCTTAAATTCTCGCTCCCAAAGGTCGGTGTACCTTCCTATTGCCCACTCTGACATTATAATAGAGTAATTTTTATCTAACTCTATTTCATAGAGAGGCTCATCAGATACTCTACCACCAATTATATTATAAATCACTATTTTACTATTTTCCACAACTATTAGAAACTTATTGTTTGGAGATATAAAACAGTCCTTCATCTCGGGAAATTCTTTTTGAAGCTCAGAAGTTGATATAGATAATTCGTCATACTTTACAATTTCCTTTGGTATTAGAATATTTATATCAAAGTCTTTGTACTGATTTGATCTACCTTCAATATCAACTCGCCCTTTAAACTTCCAATATCCATTTTCTCTATTAATACCAATATTTCTCTCATCAAGACTTGTAATGTCAAGCCTATCGCTAATTGTCTTAGATGAGTCTATAAAAATCTTATCCCCATCTTCTACAATATTACCTAGACTTAAACTTCCATATGCCTCTAAACTGTCTATAAATTTTAAATTTAAACTTCTTCTTCCAGAAGAGGTATTATACTCTTCAAAATTAATATAATCTGGAGAGATAAATTCTATTCCCTTTAGTATTCCCGGTTCTACATCGGCATACTTTATAATTGGATCCTCTCCACCAATATTACTATACCTTATGGTAATCTTATCGGAGATTTTTTCCTCAATGACTTCACGCTCAGTTCCAACTTTAATAAAATTACTCTGCCTTGGAACTATTATTCCATCTTTAAAATAATGGGCAATGCCATCTTCCTGAGACAATTTTATAAATAGGGAGCTATAACTATACTCTGAAAATTCATCATTACCATTGGAATATTTAAGTCCAATAATTACTCCATTATCCCTTGCATTTTTATCGCTAACACTTTGGAGCAAGCCATCCACACTACTTGTATTTAAACTATCTAGTTCCTCCTTAGAAATTGTATCTGAAACCTTAGTAGCAACTATAAAAATGCCATTACAGAAGATAATAATTCTATCCATCTGTTGCCTTAGTACCTGGCAAAAAAACTCGTCCTTTTCCTTTATATCTATAATGTCAATAATATCATCTCTAAATCCAAGATTTTCTATAGGATAATTGTACTCCTTTTCAATGAAAAACTTAGAATTTAGTTTTCTAAGTTTAAAATTTGGAGACTTCGCAACAATATTTGCAATACTAACTCCCTCTTCAGAAAAGATAATATCCGATCCAATTAAACTCTTGTACTTAAATCTATCCTCTCCAATATTTTCCTTAAAGATGGTTTTTGTTATTACCCATTTTCCATAGATTGGTGGTTTTGTAAGTTTTGGAGTAGTAACTGATGAACTCTGTCTTTTTACTCCACTACATCCCGTTAGAAGTAGTGCTAAAAAAATTAAAAAATATCTTTTCACTCTTCCTCCTTTATGGGTATTATCGCCCTTACTGTAGTACCAATTCCTTCTTCAGAAAAAATATCAAGACTTCCATTGTGAAGTTTAGTAATTTCATCAGAAATTGATAGTCCAATTCCACTATGACTCTTTGAATGTTTCCCTTTGTAGAATTTTTCCTTTACAAATTGTAATTCATCTCGACTAATTCCCTGTCCTCCATCTGAAATTAGAATAATGTACCTATTTTCTTCAAGGTAGGCAGAAAATTTAACCCAACCTTCTTCAGAGGTAAACTTTAAAGCATTGTCTATTAAATTAATTAGAAGCTGTTTAATTCGATTTTCATCTCCTAGTACAACTGCCCTTTCCTCTTTTACATCCACAATAAACTCAATTTTATTAAGTTCAAATCTTGGCCTAAGTTGTTTTGCAACGTTTAAACAGGTAACAGAAATATTAAATGACTCCTTGTCTAGTACTATTCTTCCAGAAATAAATCTGGAAAAATCCAGTAAATCCTCTACCATTTTAGTAAGTCTGTCTGTTTCGTTTTCAATAATGTCAATTCCCTCTAGCATAAGGTCTTTTTCCTCTGGCTTTAGAGATTTTAAAACTACTGCCCAGCCTTTAATGGAGGTAAGTGGTGTACGAAGTTCATGGGAAATAGAGGATATAAAGTCATTTTTTATCTGCTCCTTCTCTATAATCTCCTTCGCCATTAAATCCATAGTATTTGCAAGTTTTCCTATTTCATCTTCACGGTCCATATTGTTTCGAACCTTTAACTGTCCATCTGCCATCTTTTCTGCATTTTTAGTAAGCTCCTGTAATGGACGTACTATTGAATTTGAAATCAATATACTGGCAAAAAAAGTAAGTAGTATTACTAGAAGTCCAATAAGTCCAATATATATTCCTGCATCTCTTAAATCCCTATTTACTACTGAAAGAGATGATACAAATCTTAAATATCCAATAATGTTGCTGTCCTGTCCTTCAAGAGGACCAGTAACTACCATAATTCTATTTGGAGTAAAGGATGCATTTCCAATCCAGGTATGAATATTTCCCTTAGATGCCTCTTTAACATCTATGGTTTCAATTGGCTCTAGTACATTTGCGCCAATGGAGTCATATTTTAAATTCCCATTAATATCCAGAACTTGAATCTCTGCTCTAGTGTATCCCCAAAGAGAATCTATATCCTCTCGCAAAAGTTCATCAATAGTCATATTACTATAGTATTTCTTGTAAATATCAAGAGAGGTTTCCATCCTATAAGTTAGAAACCTCTCCATATTTCCATAATAATAGTTTTGCAAGATGATAAATAGAATTATAGTAATTGAAATAACAAGTACAGTTATTGTACCCATTATTGAAAACATAAGCTTGTTTCTAATACTATTTTTTATTCTACGTCTTGCCATCTATATCCCAATCCCCATACAGTCTCTATAAATTTTGGCTTAGCGGGATTTTCTTCAATTTTAGATCTAAGCCTTCTCATATTAACATCTACAATTTTTGAATCCCCTACAAAATCCTCGCCCCAAACTAAATCAAGAATCTCTTCTCTTTTTAAAGCCTTTCCCGGGTTATCCATAAAGATCTTTACAATGGAGTATTCAGTAGGAGTAAGTTCAATTTCCACAGAATTTTTGTAAAATTTTCTAGAGTAGGTATCCAGTTTAAATGGACCATGGGAAATAATTCCATCCTCCACCTCTGGAGGAACTATTTCAAGTCTACGCTCTAGAGATTTAATTCTAAGGGTTAATTCTGTAGGATTAAATGGTTTAGTAAGATAGTCATCAGTTCCATACTGAAGTCCCATAATCTTGTCGTAGTCCTCCGCCTTGGCAGTTAACATTATTATTCCAAGCTCTGGAAACTCTTCCCTTAGAACTTTACATACTTCAAAACCATCTATTCCCGGAAGCATAATATCAAGGACTACTATCTCTGGTCTTTCTTTTCTGGCAACTTCAATACCATCTTCTCCGGTACCAGCTTCAAAAACCATGTAGCCTTCTCTCTCTAAATTTATCTTAACAAATTTTCTTATAGCCTCTTCATCTTCAACTAGAAGAATTTTTCTCATACTCTACCTCCTTTAGGAAATGTAGTTAGGAGACTCCCTTGTAATAGTAATATTGTGAGGATGGTTTTCTTGTAAAGTAGCAGTAGTAATTTTAACGTACTTAGTATTATTTTGAAGTTCATTAATATTATGGGCTCCAACATATCCCATACCAGATTTTAAACCACCAACAAGTTGGTAAACTACATCTCCAACTTTTCCCTTATATGGAACTCTACCTTCAACTCCTTCAGGTACGTATTTCTTAGTTTCAGATTGGAAGTATCTATCTGAAGATCCAGAACTCATTGCACCAAGAGATCCCATTCCTCTATAGGATTTAAATCTTCTACCTTCAACGTAAATATCCTCTCCCGGACTTTCATCAGTTCCTGCAAACATAGAGCCCATCATTACAACGTCTCCACCTGCAGCAATAGCCTTAGTAACATCTCCAGAGTACTTGATACCACCATCGGCAATTATTGGAATTCCATACTTATCAGCAGCTTTCTTTCCTTCCATAATTGCAGTAATCTGTGGTACACCAATACCTGTAACTACTCTAGTAGTACAAATTGAACCAGGTCCAATACCAATTTTTACACAGTCTGCTCCAGCTTCAATTAAATCAACTGTACCTTGGTATGTTGCAACATTACCAGCAATAAGTTGTACATGTGGAAATGCCTTTTTAAGCTCTCTAATAGTCTTTAAAACGCCTTCAGATTGTCCATGGGCAGTATCTATTGTAAGAACGTCTACCTTCGCAGCTAGTAGTGCCTCAGTTCTCTCAAATACGTCCTTAGTTACACCAATAGCAGCTCCAGCAAGTAATCTTCCAGATTTATCCCTTGCAGAGTTTGGATATTGAATAGTCTTTTCTATATCCTTAATAGTAATAAGACCCTTTAATTTAAAGTTATCATCAACTAGAGGAAGTTTTTCAATCTTATGAGCCTTTAGAATATTTAAAGCCTCATCCATACTAATGCCTTCATGGCCAGTAATAAGACCTTCTCCAGTCATTACCTCTTCAATTTTTCTCGAAAGGTCAGTTTCAAATCTAATGTCTCTATTGGTAATAATACCCTCAAGTTTTCCATCAGATCTAATAATTGGAACACCACTAATTCTATACCTACTCATAATTGCAGTAGCGTCTTCAATAAGATGGTCCTTGCTTAAATAGAATGGGTCAGTTATAACTCCATGTTCAGATCTTTTTACTCTGTCAACTTCATTACACTGCTCTTCAATTCCCATATTCTTATGAATAATTCCTATACCACCTTCTCTCGCCATAGCAATTGCCATATCAGCCTCAGTTACAGTATCCATCCCAGCACTCATTACAGGGATATTAAGAGTTATAGACTCAGTAAGTCTGGTCTTTATATCTGTCTCGTTAGGTAGTACTTTTGAGTATCCTGGTAAAAGAAGAATATCATCAAAAGTTAAGCCATCTCCAAAGTATTCCATTTAAACCTCCTATTGTTTTTGTGTTCCTACATCTTCTGTTTCTTCGTTATTTTCTTCATTTAAAGTATAAACTACTTCATAATTTTGAGTATCGTCTACAATGGTAATTCCATCTGGAAGATTTAACTCCACAAACTTAACCTCACCATTTAAAACACTCCCCAAGGACACTACCCTGGTATTTATCTCGTAAATATTATTTATTATAGCAGTGTTCCCCTTAATGGCAACCGAATTTGGAAAAGTTGCCACAGTTTTTATACTATTTGCCTCTAAATCTCCGTAGATATTTAATTTTATCGGCACTGTTTTAGTTTTTAGTATAGGTATTTCCACGTCAACATTTTGTGGAACTAAGTTTACATTTTCAACTTCATTTCCCTCGCTGTCAAGTGCTACAACTTTTGGGTTTGCAACATAGGATTCTGCCTTATCCTCTAAATCTATATAGGCAAGTACCCTTGCAACCTTATCCACTTCTGACCTTGGACCAGTTAGCTTTACAGTAGGCTCATTATTTATAGTACCTAGTACATATCCACTCCGTAAATCGCCTTCAGTTTTTACTGCAACCTTACTGTCAACCTCTATAATATTTTCAATTACAAAGTCCACATCTGGAGGAGTAATTTGCACAACCTTTACCGCATTTCCGGGAACATTTATCTTTACATCCATCTTATGACTTCCTGCATCTAATTTAGAAAGATCAACAGATGCTCTAATACTGTCCTTAGTAATGTTTCTAAGCTGTTTAAATGTCCCTTCTACTTGAACTGATACCTTTGCACTCTCTGGACTTTTTAAAGACAATCCCAGCTCCCTAAGGTTTGCAGTTCCCTCAAATAGTACATCAATATCAGAATAGGTGTACTTTAAAGTCGTGCCTAAATCTATAGTTACATAGTACCACAGAATCACCGATACAAGTATAGATAATAGTATGGGAATAGCGTTTTTATTCAGTTGTATTTTCTTCATCACTATCATCTTCCTTCTTCTTAATTAAAAATCCAAGTGGAGAATTTGCCTTTGGAGTATATATTTCAAGTAAAATATTCTCCAAGGTTTCAATATCCAAGTACCTTGAAATATTTCCCCCTTGAGCAATGGAAATTGTACCAGTTTCTTCAGAAACCATAATGGAAAGACAGTCACTTCTTTCAGAAATTCCAATCCCCGCCCTATGTCTAGTACCTAGAGATTTATTTAGCTTATCATTTTCCGTAAGAGGTAAAAAACAAGCCGCAGCCTTTACTCTATCCCCTTTAATAATTACTGCCCCATCGTGTAATGGTGTGTTGGGAATAAAT
>CAYFUL010000062.1:0-8018 GCA_964346375.1 uncultured Peptoniphilaceae bacterium | reverse complement strand
TCTTTGGAATAATTAGTTTCTCTATTTATTTTTATCGGAATATTTAACTTTTCAGCATAATCAATTTCTTCTTCACGAGACTTTATGTCCCAAATTCTCCAAGGAGCAATTATAGGTAGATCTGGCGCAAAGTGTTTTATTGCCATTTCAAATCTTATTTGGTCATTTCCCTTACCTGTACAACCATGGGCTACTGCGTCGCAACCTTCTTGTAGTGCAATTTCTACAAGTCTTTTTGCAATAATAGGTCTTGCAGTTGCAGTACCTAGTAGGTAATTTTCTTCATACTTTGCTCCAGCTTTTAAAGTAGGGAAGGCATAGTCCTCAATAAATTCATCTACTAGATCTTCAATATATATCTTAGAAGCTCCAGTATTAATTGCCTTTTCTTCAAGTCCTTCTAATTCTCCAACTTGTCCTACATTTCCAACTACTGCAATTACTTCACAGCCATAGTTTTCTTTAAGCCATGGAATAGTAATGGAAGTATCAAGTCCTCCAGAGTACGCAAGTGCAACTTTCTTAAAATTTTTCTTCATTATTTCCTCCTATATAAAAAAAATGATACCTGCAAGGGACGAAATGTCGCGGTACCACCCAAATTTTTTCTCTAAAACTATAACGCATAACCGTACCAGTCTAAATATCGAAAGGTAAACTCAGAGTTCCTATTCAAATTTTTTTAGGCATCTTGTTTCACCAACCCAAGATTCTCTACAGCTCTATTAAAAATTTTACTCTTCTCTTCATAGATGCCTATATACTAGCATTTGAAAAGTTAAAAGTCAATAAGTAAAGTATTTTTAAAAATTTTTAAAAAAAGTCTTGACAAAAAATATTTATCAAGTTAAAGTATTATAAAATCAACGAAGCGGAGAAGTACACTTCATGAAACTTTTCAAGAGAGCCGGGAAAGGTGAAAGCCGGTAAGGGAATTGGAGTGGAATAGAACCACAGAGATTTAGCTGGGAATTAAGTATCGGCTAGCGTTTCACCTGCGTTAAGGGTTAGAGATAATCTTTTAGATTAATTAGAGTGGTACCGCGAATATTCCGCCTCTTACATAGAGGCGGATTTTTTATTTTAAGGAGGAAAAAAATGAAAAAGTTAGTAAGTCTATTGTTAGTAATGTGTATGTCAATTTCCCTAGTAGCTTGCGGAGGAGGAGATAAGAAAGACAATGCCGCAGCAAATACAGGAACAAATGCAGCAACAAATGCTGCAACAACTAATGAAAAAGAAACAGAAGAAACTGCAAGTGGAGAAAATAAACTAGAACAAATTAAAGCAACAGGTAAACTTGTAATTGGTCTTAACGCAGATTTCCCACCATTTGAATTTCATAAGATGATTGATGGACAAGATACTATTACAGGATTTGATATTCTACTTGGACAGGAAATTGCTAAGGATTTAGGAGTAGAACTTGAAATTCAAGATATTGAATTTGCATCAGTACTTGCAAATGTAGAGACTGGTTTAATTGACCTTGGTCTTTCAGGAATTACTGCAACAGAAGAAAGAAAGCAAGCAATGGATTTTTCTGAAACATACTTTACACCAGCAAACACTATATTAGTTGCAAAAGAAAATTTAGGAAAATTTACAACTCCAGAATCACTAGTAGATTTAAACGTTGGGGTACAAACTGCAACAATTCAAGAGGATATTGCAACTGAACTTGGAGTAAAAAATGTAATGAGCGTTGCAAAAATTCCTGATTTAGTAATTCAACTTAACTCTGGTACACTTGATGCAATAATTCTTGAAGAAATAATTGCACAATCTTACGCATACCAAAATGAAAACCTAGCAGTAGAAAAGGACATTAAATTTGATGTTGTGGAAACTGGATCAGCTGTAGCAACTAAGAAGGGCGAAACTGAACTTATTGCAGAAGTTAATAAGACTATAAAGAGATTAAAGGACGAAGGAAAGTTAGATACAATGCTTCAAGAGATGATTGAACTTGCAGCAGAAAATAATTAAGGGATAAAATGGATAATATCTACAAAAAGAAGAATTCTTCAAAATCAAAAATTAAAATTGTAAATGTTATACTTATTGCAGTAATAGTGCTTCTCCTAATACTTGGGGGAAGTAAACTAACTGCATTTGCAGGTAGTGTATGGACTATCTTTACAAAGTATATAGCCTACTTTAGAAAGGGACTTTTAATTACAGTAATACTTTCACTAATTTCTGTAATTGGCGGGTCAGTGCTAGGTACTTTTCTATACTTTTTAAGAATTTCAAAGTACAAGGTATTGTCATATTTTTCTAAGGCTTATGTAGAGATAATTAGAGGTACTCCACTACTTACACAAGTTATGATTGCTTCAGTAGGAACTGGACTACTACTAAATGCAAGATCAAAGGGTATATCCATTTCAACCCTTGCATTTATTTCAGGTACCTTTGCTGTAATGCTAAACTCTGGTGCATATATTTCTGAAATTATTAGAGCAGGTATTGAGGCAATAGACAAGGGACAATTTGAAGCAGCAGCTTCCCTTGGAATGAGTCCAAATCTTACAATGAAGGAGATTATCCTTCCACAGGCTGTAAAAAATATTCTTCCAGCTCTTTGTAACGAATTTATTGCAATAATTAAGGAGACTTCCATAGTTTCATCAATTGGAGTAACTGATATTATGTTTAATGTAAACGTAGTAAGAGGATCTGCCTACAAGGCATTAGAACCACTAATAATAGCAGCCATACTCTATTTTATACTTACCTTTACTCTTTCTAAGGCTGTAAAGGTACTAGAAAGGAAGTTGAAAAATGATTAAGGTAGTTGATTTAAAAAAGAGTTTTGGAGATAAGGAAGTATTAAAGGGAATAAATCTTGAAATAGAAAAGGGCGAGGTTATATCAATAATAGGTGCTTCAGGTTCTGGGAAGAGTACATTTTTAAGATGTTTAAACTTGCTTGAAGAATCATCTGGAGGAGATATTTACCTTGAAGGAAATAAAATAACTGACGAAGATATAGATTTTGAAAAGGTTAGAATGAAAATTGGAATGGTTTTTCAACATTTTAATCTATTTCCCCATAAGACAGTTATGGAAAATATTACTATTGCACCAATATTGGTTAAGAAGGAAGATCCAAAATCTGCAGAAGAAAATGGAAAGAAGCTACTGGAAAAAATGGGTCTTTCCGATAAGGCAAATAGCTATCCCGCTTCACTTTCCGGTGGTCAAAAACAGAGGGTTGCAATTGCTAGAGCTCTTGCCATGAATCCTGATGTAATGCTATTTGACGAGGCAACCTCTGCACTTGACCCAGAAATGGTAAAAGAGGTACTAAATGTAATTAGAGAGCTTGCAGAAGAGGGAATGACCATGGTAATAGTTACCCATGAGATGGGATTTGCAAAGGAGATTTCCGATAGAATTCTCTTTATGGACCAAGGAGTAATAGCAGACCAGGGAACTCCCGATTATCTATTTAATGAGAGTAAAAATAAGAGAACATTAGAATTTTTAAATGCTGTACTATAAAAAAACGTTGTTGGAAAAATCCAGCAACGTTTTTTATTGAATGGAATTGTAAAATTTATATTGCGAATAATTTACTTAAATTTTGCTTTTTTTTCAATTTTTTGAAGTTTTTAAAAAAGATTAGGTTGATAATAAAGAAAATAAAGCAATGCAAAGTAAAAATTAGTTCGCTGTATTAAAAAATGGAGTGATTAAATGGATATAGTTAATGCTATACTGGAAATTTTATACTATATACTTATTATTGGCACACTTTATAGACTATAACATTCAAATAAAAGAAATATAATAAGTTGGAGAATTGGAATAATTTTTTTTATAGCTTATATATTTTACTTATTGAATGGTAAAAATATTACTACTACTAATTTAGCTCATGTAATTGTATTTTTTGGTATTTGTACTATTTTTTTTCCATTTTTTTCAACTCAAAATACTTGTAAGCACTGTGGGAATAGATTTTATTTTCATAGCCTTTACTCAAATAAATGTCCCAATTGTGGAGAAAGTATATTTTGGTAAAATTTATCCCCTAAAATTTGACGTTAATATTCAAACTTTAAGGGGTTTTTCATTTAACTATAGGTTTTATTTTTAAATCAATACCTTCAGAATTATTTCCACCTATGATTTCTATTAAAACTCTTAAAGATTCCTGCGCCATCTTTTCCAGTGGAATATCTAGGTATGTAATCTTATCTCTACTGAAAATATCGTAGACAAAATCATAGTAACCCATGGTAATTATTTTTGGCAGCCTTCTTGTTGGTAATTTATAGATGTTTTTTAAGGCGTCTATCATTCCGTGGGCGATGGTATCTGTGCCAATATACAGTCCATCTGGTTTATCTGGTAATCCCATGTACTTTATTGCTGCTGCCTTTCCTCCTTCAATGGAGTTTTCCGTTTCTATAATATTATCCTCTATATTTATTTTTAATTCTCTACACTTACTAATAAAAAGACTGTCCCTATTATCCATAGATACATAGGGGTCAAATGCCCTTACTACTCCTATATTTTTTATGCCATTTTTAATTAGGTAGTCTATTGCAAAATCCATTGCAAAATCATTATCTAGGTATACGGAATTTTCTCCACTTAAATATCTATCAAAGAGTACCAACGGCATTGGCGGGATATTATTTTCTATGTACTCCATATCCTCCCTTGAAGTTGTACCAATAATTACTCCGTTGTGAGTTCCAAATTTAAATAGATCTTCCTTTTCTCTAATATGTCCACTTTCATAGGGGCAGATGGAAAGTTCAATTGGCAATGGACTTTCTTTTAATACCTTTTGAATCCCAATTAATACCCTTGCCAGTAAGTGGGCACGACTATCCAATGTCCAGTACAGCCCAATTTTGTACTTATCTAATTTATTGTTCTTTAGTCGCTTTGCAGTAACATCTGGAAGGTAGTTTAGTTTTAGTATTGCCTTTTTTATTCTCTCTTGAGTTTCCTTCGTAATCCTTTTTTCATCTGCTAGTCCATTTATTACATAGGATACTGTTGCAGTAGAAACTCCTGCAAGTTTTGCTACGTCTTTTAATGTACTCATCTTAGTACCTCTTCTCAAATTCATATTAGTTTTTACTATTATAGTCCATTATTTTGAAAACAACAAAATTTTCTCCGATAAAAAAATTACAAATTCCAAAAAATGTACACTTAGTAACATATTTTAAAACTTGTAAATTTAAGAGTATATGTAATTGCACTACAATTTAAATATGGAATTTATTTAATACTTGGTCAATTCCACCGAAGAATGTATATAATTCCTCCCTTAGTACGTCGGAATCTCGCCTAATTATATTGTAGAGGATAAACATCAGTCCATTGGCAAAAAAGTCCAGCTTTAAATCTTGAACTACTGGGCTGTCTAAATTAGATTAATATTTACTAAGCTCTGATTTTATAGATTCAATATGTAGACGAGTAAGTTCTTCGTTACTGGTGATTAATAGATTTTTTAAAAGTTCCTTATTGTCTAGAGTAAAGTCAACTATGTATTCAATATACTCCACTGACTTACTTAGCTTCCTGTCGGTAATTTCAATATTAAAATCCTTAATAAGTGAACTTAATAAATCGTATTTATCGAGAAAATTTTGGTAGAAGGCTGTTCTTGATACCTCTGCATCTTGGCATAGGTCGTTTACAGTTATCTTATCAAAACTCTTCTCGGAAAGTAATTTTCGTAGAGATTTTTTTAAAGCCTTTGAACTTTTAGTCTCTTTTATTTCTAAATTATCCATATTATCACCAATTAGATTATATAAAAGGGGAGTTTTAATTTCAACAAGGAGGTAGAAGTGGAAGTCAGGGAAAATTTACTAGATGAAAAAATTGAAGATCTAAACCAAAAACTTGACCAGTGCTACTACGACTTGGGGAAGAGTTTATGTGAATTTTACGATGAAAGTGTACGGGATGTAAATTCTCTAGTAGATGAAATTGTACGACTAAAGAGAATTAAAAGGAGAATGGAGGAATAATGAATCAAAATAGAAACGAAAATCACAATGGAAATAATTCAAATGGCATATTTAACTTTATACTATCAGGCTTAATTTTTGCCATTGTGCTAAATTTAATCTTCGGATTTTTTAACAGCAAGAGAAATATTGAAATCAACTATAGCCAATTTATAAAACTAGTTGAAACAGATAATATTAGCCAAGTTGTAATAGACGCAGACCAAATTAGTATGAAGTTAAAAGAGGATTTTAACGAGGGTGAAGTAGCAGAAATTTTAAACTTAGACGCTATTACTAGCGATACTAGAGTAATTGATAGGGCATTGAGAAATACAGGATATTTTTACACAGGAGCCATTGAAAACCCAGACCTTATAAGTTTTTTAAATGAAAACGAGGTAAATTTTACTAGACCAGTAGTTAGATCTAATCAACTATTTACATTCTTCGTAGGATGGATTTTACCAATACTAATTTTCACATCCATATCAAGGTTCATGTACTCAAGAATGATGAAAAATATGGGTAGCTCTGGCGGTGCAGGAGGGATATTTAATGCTGGAAAGAGTAAGGCAAAAATGTACAATATGGAAAAAGACACCCACCTTACTTTTGACGATGTTGCAGGACAAAATGAAGCCAAGGAATCCTTACAGGAGATTATAGATTTTCTCCACAATCCAAAAAAATACTCTGAAATCGGCGCAAAACAACCTCGTGGTGCACTACTTGTAGGTCCTCCGGGAACTGGTAAGACACTTCTTGCAAAGGCAGTAGCAGGAGAGGCGAAGGTACCATTTTTCTCAATTTCTGGTTCAGAATTTGTAGAGATGTTTGTGGGAGTTGGCGCAAGTAGAGTAAGGGATTTATTTGAACAGGCAAATAAAAATTCGCCATGTATTATTTTTATAGACGAAATAGATGCAATAGGAAAAAGTCGTGACGGACAGATGGGTGGAAATGACGAAAGGGAACAGACACTAAACCAACTATTAACTGAAATGGATGGCTTTGAAGCAAATTCTGGAGTAGTGGTTTTAGCAGCAACAAATAGACCAGAATCCCTTGACAAGGCATTATTAAGACCGGGAAGATTTGATAGACAGATTATTGTAAACAATCCTGATTTTAACGGCAGACTTGAAATTTTAAAGGTACATTTAAAAAATGCTAAGACTGAAGAGAATTTATACCTTAAAAATATTGCATATATGACTGCTGGAGCAAGTGGGGTAGATCTTGCAAATATAGCAAATGAAGCGGCGCTAAGAGCAGTTAGAATGAATAGAAGTAAAGTTTCACAAGAGGATTTAAGGGTTTCAGTTGAAACTGTAATTGCAGGAGCAGAGATGAAGGATAGAATTCTATCTCCAAATGAAAAGAAGTTGGTTTCCTACCACGAAGTGGGTCACGCTCTTACAAGTGCCCTACAAAAAAATACTACACCTGTACAAAAGATAACTATAATTCCTTCAACAAAGGGTGCATTGGGATACACTCTCCAAGTTCCAGAAGAGGAGAGATTTTTAATGACTAAGGATGAATTATTAGAGCAGGTTGTTGTACTTCTTGGAGGAAGGGCGGCAGAAAAGGTAATGATGAATACAGATTCTACTGGGGTTGCAAATGATATTGAAAGGGCAACCAGCCTTGCAAGAAGTATGGTAACTCAATATGGTATGAGTGAAGAATTTGGACTAATGGGATTGGAAAGCACCACTAACCAATATCTTGATGGAAGAAATGTAATGACTTGTTCCGATGTAACAGGGGAGTCCATTGACAAAGTCGTAAATAATATTATTTCAAGTTGCTACGAAAGAGCAAAGGAACTTCTGTTGGAAAACACTCTAGCACTAGAGGAGATCTTCAAATTCCTATACGAAAAGGAAACCATTACTGGGGAAGAATTTATGAGTATATTAGAAAAAACAAAAGGACAAAAACTTTAAAAAACTAGACTAGGGAAAAGGTAGTGTGAAATAGTTTGTGTTCCATCCATCCTCTTAAGGATTTTTGATG
>CAYFUL010000061.1:0-8461 GCA_964346375.1 uncultured Peptoniphilaceae bacterium | reverse complement strand
ACTATTACATATTATTATGACCTTTACTCTGACTAGGGAACGGAATACTACTTTCCCATTGAAAATTTAGGAGAGAGTGAAATTATTTTAAAAGAGGCTGGAATAAAATTTAATGGAAATAGTATTCCATATTCTCTTGAACCAAATTGGGATGTAAATGGGTCACTTGAGGATAAGGCATATAAATTTGGAATGGTTGAAACGGGAAATGGATATGAAATTTGCTTTGGTATTTCTCACCACGGAGAGTATCAATACCATATTTCATATGATATTACTGACATTGTAAAGATTTTAGACGATACCAATATGCTCTACTGGAGGTTTATTAACGACCAACTCTCTAATCCTCCAGAGCAGGCTAAGATTAGAATTACACTAGACGATATGGAATTAAGTCAAGATAATTCTAGAATTTGGGGTTTTGGTACTGAAGGGGAGATTCAATTTGACGATGGTAACGTAGTTTTTACTAGTAGTGAAAGTTTATCACAGAGAAATTATATGACCGCCCTTGTAACCTTTGACAATATGGAATTTTCAGGAGGTGAGAGAATTTCATTGCCTCTCCAACACTATATAGACATGGCTTTTGAAGGTTCAAGTTATAGTAGTGAAGAATTTAAACAAGGCAATTCCAAGGATTACTCTACTGGATTTTCTCTAGTAAATAAAATAACGGCAGTGGTCTATGGACTTTTTTTCCTTACTACTTTTGGAGTAATAATTTTTACAATAGTAGCCTTAATAAATAAGAGGAAAGTTAAATCCAAGTATAAAAGGGGAGATTTAAAGGGAGAGTATTATAGAGAACCTCCTGAGGGAGAAAATTGGAGTAAACTTTCTCTACCTCTAAATTCTACAAAACTTGGAGATGAACAAAATATTATTAGGGCATTTATTTTAGATTGGATTAACAAGGGCTATTTAGTGCCAGAGACCTACGAAAAGGGATTTATTTTTAAAAAGGATGTCCCTGCGCTGAAGATTATGGTAGATGAAATTAAGGGAAGCGAAGTTGAAAAGAGTTTCTTTAAAATGTTTAAAGAGGCGGCGGTGGATAATCTACTACAAGCCAACGAGTTTAATAGATTTTTTAGTAAGTCCTCAAACCAAAGGGCGTATAAAACCCTACTAGAGAGTATAAAGAGTAACTCTGAAGAATTTTTATTTGCCAATGGATATACTACCAAGGTTAAAAAAAGGTACTTCTATACAGACAAGGGGGACCAATTAACTGAGGACTTGGTAAAATTTTACAACTACCTAGATGATTTTACCCTACTTGATGAAAGGGAATTAAGGGAAATTGTAATTTGGGACAAGTTACTAATCTACGCAACCCTATTTGGAATTTCAAGGAAGATTTATTTACAACTTAAAGATCTTGATCCAAGTATTTTAATTCATGGAATGTACTATTCCAATTACTATGGGGACAATATTAGGAATAGTTATAGTAATCAGACCAGTTCATCTTCAGGCGGTGGAGGTTCTACTTCCTTTGGAGGTGGAGGAGGATCCTTCGGTGGCGGTTCTGGCGGAGGAGTAAGATAAGGAGGAAATATGATATTTGTAATTGTAATAGTTGTAGTAATAGTGCTATGGTTAATTTCTACCTACAATGGACTTGTAAGGGAGAGGGAATTTGTAAAAAATGCAATGGGACAAATTGCAGCAAATGTTGAAAGTAGATGGGACGCGTTAAAAAGTATTATTGATGGCGTAAAGGACTATAAAAGTCACGAAGCAGAAACTCTAATAAAAGTAGTAGAAGCTAGAAATGGAGTTGATAGTCAAAGTACAGTAAAGGAAGTTGAAAAGGACGACTTGGATTTTGCAAATGCAATGAGAAATTTAAATGTAGTTGTGGAAAGATACCCAGAGTTAAAAGTATCAGGACTATATGAAAATGCAATGGATAAAATCGACAAGTACGAAACCAATGTAAAAAATTCTAGAATGGTATTTAATGATACGGTAACTAAGTACAATAGAAGAATACTTACCTTTCCAAATATGCTAATTGCGCCGGCACTTGGATTTAATCAGTACGACTACTTTAAATCCTCCTACTTGGAATTAATTTACTTTATCCCTTTAGTATGATATACTATTAAAAAAGGAGGACGGTATGAGAAAAATTGAGGATTTAAAAAGTCTTGTAGGAAATACTCCCATGTTGGAAATTGAATTTACCTACAAGGGAGAACCAAAGAAGATCTATGCGAAAGTAGAGTACTACAATCTCTCTGGAAGTGTAAAGGACAGAATGGCATATTATATATTAAAAAGCGCCTACGAAAAGGGAGAGATTAAAGAGGGAGATACTATCGTAGAGGCTACTAGTGGAAATACGGGAATAGCATTTTGCGCCCTAGGAGCATATTTAAACCATCCTGTTGTAATCTATATGCCAAATTGGATGAGCGAAGAGCGTAAAAAATTAATTAAGAGCTTTGGAGCAGAGATAAGAGAAGTTTCAAAGGAAGAGGGCGGTTTTTTAGGTTCAATAGAATTTGCAGAAAAGCTTGCTAGAGAAGAGGGAGCATTTTTACCACGCCAGTTTGAAAATCCAGACAATACAGAGGGACAGTACTTAAGTCTAGGCTTGGAAATGGTAGAGAATTTAAAAAGCTTTGGAGTAGTAGCAGATGGATTTGTAGCAGGAGTAGGAACTGGTGGAACTGTAATGGGAGGCGGAAAAGCCATTAAGGAAGCAAATGAAAATGCAAAAATTTTTCCACTAGAGCCATTAGAGAGTCCAACTCTAGAAACTGGAGGTAAAAAAATAGGCAGCCATAGAATTGCAGGAATAAGCGACGAATTTATTCCAGATCTATGTAAACTAGATGAACTTGACGATATAATTTCAGTATCAGATGGAGATTCAATACTTATGGCGAAAAAACTTGCAGAGGCAGGACTTGGAGTTGGAATTTCATCAGGAGCAAACTTTATTGGAGCAGTAATGGCGATGGAGAAGGGCTGTAAAAATGTAGTTACAGTTTTTGCAGACGACAATAAGAAATATCTATCTACAGATTTAATGAATGATGAACCAGTAAAGGAAGGGTACTATTCTCCAGATATAGAGATAATAGGTTTTAAAAGTGTAAGGTAATTTTATAGCATAAAAAAAGGGTTGGCGTAATTGCCAACCTTTTATATTATTACTGATTTGAAAAACATTTATCTAAAATAACCTATGGTAGGGGCGGACTGTAATGGGTCCCCGTTACGTAGTGTCCGTGTTTTAATACGAATGTATTCCGTGGTATCAATGTACACTCCCCGCGGGTCGGGCGGGACGCCCGACACCCTACCACGGGTTACGATTGTACATTGTATTATTTAATTTACCGACTCAAAAAATTCTGTAATAATTAAAATCATTCAATCCAAATAACTTATGGTAGGGGCGCCACGTCCCGAGGCGCCCGTTAAAAAAACGTTCGTGTTTTAATACCAATGTATTTCCGTTGTACCGATGTATACTCTCCTCGGGTCGGGCGAGGCTCGACGCAGCCTACCATTATTTACGATTGTACATCGTATTATTGTTTTACCGACTCAAAAAATTCTGTAATAATTAAAATCATTCATCCAAAATAACCAATGGTAGGGGCGACTTCCCGAGGCGCCCGCAACGTTGTGTCCGTGTTTTATTGCCTATCCATTTCAAAATAAAAATCCATTTTCTATTCCTGTGCAAAAAAAATAAGGTTGGCGAATTGCCAACCTCCTATATTATTCTTCCTCTGATTCAGTTTCGCTAACTGTTGGTACTTCTGCAGATACTTCTTCGTCTTCAACGATTACTTCTTCTCTTGGTTCAGATAGGGAAGCTACTACTTCATCTGCTTCTACAAAAATTTCAATCTTATCATTTCCAAAGATATCAAGATTTTCAACTGTAACTACATCGCCGATTTCCATATTTTCTACGTCAACCTTTGCTTCACTTGGAAGATCTCCTGGTAGACATTCTACTTCTATTTCATCTAGTAGTTGAAGTAGAACTGATGGTTGTACACGAATTTCATCTCTGTTTTCAAGTACTACTGGAATACTAACTCTTAATTTTTCACTCATATCTACTTCGTAAATATCAAAGTGAAGAATAAAGTTTTTAAATGGGTGTCTTTGTACTTCCTTAACAAGACCCTTTACATTTTTTCCGTCAAGTTCCATATCTATAATAGCTGAAGTTCCAAAAAGCTCTATAACTTTTTTAAGATCCTTTTGAATTGCACTTACTTGTTTAGCCTCGTTACCCTTTGAGTAGATAACTCCTGGAATTATTTCCTCTTGTCTTAATTTATCTACCTTGTTCTTTCCTTTTCCTTCTCTTGATGATAATACTAATTTCATTTTTACCTCCTATTTTATTATACCTGAGCCAAGGCAAATTTCTCCGTCGTAAAAGACGCATACCTGACCTGGTGTTATTCCCTTTAGGGGAGTTTTTAATTTTACAAAATACCCATCGTCTTTAATAAGTTCCATTTCTACATCCTTTGCCCTGTACCTTATTTTTCCGGTACAACTTAGTGGAAGTTCTGGTACATCAGTTATCCAAAATGGCTCTTCTATTTCAAACTCATCTCTATATAGAGCTGGGTGTTTTATTCCCTGTGCAACATAAAGTATATTATTGTCTAAATCCTTACTTGCTACAAAGTATGGCTCTCCATTTCCTCCGCCACCTATTCCCATTCCACGTCTTTGTCCAATGGTATAGTGCATAAGGCCAGAATGTTCTCCTAAGTATTCTCCTTCAACGGATAGAATTTTTCCAGGCTTTGTAAAAATAAATGAGTCTAGAAATTCATTGAAATTTCTCTCGCCTATAAAACAAATTCCCGTAGAGTCCTTTTTGTTTGCAGTTGTAAGGTCGTATTTATTGGCAATATCTCTAACTTCAGATTTTTCCAACTCTCCCACAGGGAAAAGTGTTCTTGAAAGGGCACTTGATGGTACTCTACTTAAAAAATAGGACTGATCTTTATTATTATCCACTCCTCTAAGTAAGTAGGTCTTTCCATCAGTAGTCTTTGTTCTACAATAGTGACCCATTGCAATATAATCGGCATCAAATTTAAGAGCAAAGTTTAGAAAGGACTTAAACTTTATTTCCGTATTACACATTACATCAGGATTTGGTGTACGCCCTAATTTATACTCGTTTAAAAAGTAAGAGAATACATTGTCCCAATACTCCTTTTCAAAATTTACGGTGAAGTGTTTTATGCCAAGTTGTCCACAAACTCTAACCACATCAAGATAGTCATCAGTTGCAGTACAAAGATCGGAATTTTCTTCATTCCAATTTTTCATAAATACTCCTATTACTTCGTACCCTTCTTTTTGAAGAAGTACAGCTGCTACAGAGGAGTCAACTCCACCGCTCATTCCGAGGACTACTCTTTTCTTTGACATTTTCCACCTCCTGCCTAATAAATCAATTAACTATTATACATTAAAAATCAATAAAAATCTACAACAATGGCTAAATAGTTGTATATAGATTACATTAAATAGATTGTATTCATTTCATAAAAAATAAATTCAAAAAGCCGTTGACAAAATTTTTTTGTCTGTTATACTAATCTTAAATTAAGCTAAGATGGAAACGGAATTTAAAGATGAAGTTTTTAGAGAGTCGATGGTTGGTGAAATTCGACAATGGATATTTAAATTCATATCATTCCTAAGCTACATAAATGAATTAAGTAGTTTATGTCGGTACTACCGTTATATAGTCGGGGTTTATTTAGACCTGTCGAGGCAGTATATGTGAGTATATTGTAAATTAAGGTGGTAACACGGCGTAGTCGTCCTTGAGATTTTTCTCAAGGATTTTTTTATTTTAGGGAGGAAAAAATGACAAAGATGTTTTACGCTGCAGATGTTGATTTGGATGTATTAAAGGGCAAAGTTGTAGCTATACTTGGCTATGGTTCACAAGGTCATGCCCACGCAAATAACTTAAAAGAATCTGGAGTAGATGTAGTTGTAGGACTATATGAAGGGTCAAAATCTGCAAGCCGTGCAAGGGAAGCTGGACTAAGAGTTGAAACTGTAGCAGAGGCTACAAAGATGGCTGATGTTGTAATGATGTTACTACCTGATGAATTACAAGCCGATGTTTATAGAGAAAGTGTAGCGGAAAATCTTTCTGAGGGAAATGCACTTGCCTTTGCCCATGGATTTAATATCCACTTTGGACAAATCCTTCCTCCAAAAAATGTAGATGTGTTTATGGTTGCACCAAAGGGACCGGGACACCTAGTTAGAAGAACTTATGAAGAGGGAATGGGAGTACCTTCTCTAGTGGCAGTTCACCAAGATTATACTGGCAAGGCAAAGGAAGTTGGACTTGCATATTCTAAGGCACTTGGTGCAACTAGAGCAGGTGTACTTGAAACAACTTTTAAAGAGGAAACTGAAACAGACCTATTTGGTGAGCAAGCTATACTTTGCGGTGGAATTACTGAACTTATGAAAACTGGTTTTGAAACTCTAGTAGAAGCTGGATACCAACCAGAGAGTGCATATTTTGAATGTGTTCATGAGATGAAACTAATAGTTGATTTAATCTATGAAGGTGGATTTGAAACTATGAGGTATTCCGTTTCTGATACTGCTGAATTTGGAGATTATGTAAGTGGAAATAGAGTTATAACAAGTGAAACTAAGGAGAATATGAAGGCAATCCTAGAGGACGTGCAAAATGGAAACTTCGCAAAGGATTGGCTAATGGAAAATAAATTAGGCAGACCTAGATTTAATCTACTAAGACAAAAACATAGAGATCATCAAATTGTAGAGGTTGGTAAAAAATTAAGAGGTATGATGCCATTTATAAACAACAAGGTGGGAAGTAATGAATAGTGAAAAAGTAAAGACTGATCCTGAAAGGACTCCCCATAGATCTCTATTTAGAGCAAGTGGACTTACACCAGAGGAAGTTGAAAGACCTTTAATAGGCGTAGTAAATTCCTATAACGATATTGTACCAGGCCATGTACATTTAAATACAATAGTAAGCGCAGTTAAAACTGGTGTGCTTATGGCAGGGGGAACTCCACTGGAATTTCCAGCCATTGCAGTTTGCGATGGAATTTCCATGAACCACGAGGGAATGAAGTACTCCCTAGTAAGCAGGGAATTAATTGCAGATTCAATTGAGGTAATGGTAAAGGCACATAGTTTAGATGGCCTTGTACTTGTACCAAATTGCGACAAGGTTGTTCCGGGAATGTTAATGGCTGCTGCAAGGTGTAATATTCCCACAATAGTAGTTAGTGGTGGACCAATGCTTGCTGGAACGGATTCAAAGGGAAATAAAATAGACCTGTCTTCAGTTTTTGAAGGAGTAGGTGCTTTTAAATCAGGAGCAATTTCTCAATGTGAACTTTTGGATTTAGAGGAGAATGGTTGTCCAACTTGTGGATCCTGTTCGGGAATGTTTACTGCAAATTCTCTAAACTGTTTAACTGAAGCAATAGGAATGGCACTGCCGGGTAATGGTACGATTCCCGCAGTGTATAGTAGCAGAATTTTACTGGCAAAGCATACGGGGATGCAAATAATGAATTTAGTAAGGGAAGATGTAAGACCCCTTGATATTATAAATAAGGAAAGTATTCACAATGCACTGGTACTAGACAATGCCCTAGGCTGTTCAACTAATACTGTACTACATTTAACGGCAATTGCCCACGAGGCTGGAGTGGATTTCGATATTTCACTTATAAATAAAATTGCAGAAAAAACTCCATATCTTTGTAAGCTAAGACCAAGTGGAAATTACCATATAGAAAATTTACACGCTGCCGGTGGAATTATGGCAGTGTTTAACGAATTAGACAAGAAAAATTTACTTAATAGGGACGTACAAACTGTATCTTTAAAGACAATGTACGACCAATACAAGGGCACTCCAGTTAAGGATTATTCCGTAGTAGTACCTGTAGATAAACCCCATTCACAAAGGGGAGGGCTTGCCGTACTATATGGAAACCTTGCAGAAGATGGAGCAATAGTAAAGAGATCTGCAGTAGATAAAAATATGCTAGTACACTCTGGACCAGCAAGGGTATTTGACTCTGAGGAAGAGGCAATAGAGGAAATATATGCTGGCAAAATTAAAAAGGGAGATGTAGTAGTAATTAGGTACGAGGGACCAAGAGGGGGCCCGGGAATGAGGGAGATGTTATCTCCTACGTCTGCAATTGCAGGAATGGGACTTGATAAAGACGTTGCTCTAATAACTGACGGAAGATTTTCTGGAGCAACTAGAGGTGCAAGTATAGGCCACGTTTCTCCAGAGGCAAGTGAAGGTGGAAATATAGCCTATGTTGTAGACGAAGATATTATTGAAATAGATATGGGAAAAAATACTCTAAATGTAAAAATTTCTGAAGAAGAATTTCAAAAGAGAAGAAAATCTATT
>CAYFUL010000060.1:0-8501 GCA_964346375.1 uncultured Peptoniphilaceae bacterium | reverse complement strand
TTAATAAACTTCATGGTTCTTTTTATCTTTACCATCAATCTTAGAAAAGAATTGTTGACAAAAGCATAAGGGGAAGATACGCAGTTAAATGTTAGAATAAGTATTAATCTATTGAGTTTCTACGTAATTATAAAGTAGAGCTCATATTTTTTACAATCGATTAAACATACGTGTATGTTTAGTATAAAAACAAAAAATTCATATTAACAAATATTAGTTTAGGAGGTGAATATGTTTAGCAGAAATTTAGTTTTTATGAAAATATAAAAAAAGGAGAACAAGAGAATGAAAAACAAAAAACGAGAAAATTTTTATCAATAATATTTCCTTTGTTTTTGGTGTTAATTTTTATTAGTGGTTGTAGCAAATCTAATATATCAGAAACAAATAGTGATAAAAAGTACATAGCTGGAACTTATACCGCATCTGCCAGAGGAAATAATGGAGATGTAGTAGAAGTAGTATGCTCTGAGACTAGCATTGATTCAGTTACGGTAAAAGAGCATAAAGAGACAAAGGGAATTAGCGACCCTGAAATTGAACGTATACCTAAAGATATAGTTGAAAATCAAACACTATCTGTAGATATTATTTCTGGAGCTACAAATACATGTAATGCCATTCTTTCTGCAGCAGAAGAATGTCTAAAAAATGCCGGTGGTGATATTGAAGCATTAAAAACAAAGACTGCTGATAATAAACCTAAGGTAACTGAATCCATAGAAAAACAAGCTGATGTAATAGTTCTTGGTGGTGGAGGAGCTGGTGTTTCTGCTGCATTAGCCACTGCTGAAGAAGGTTCATCAGTAATTATTGTAGAAAAATCTGCTGCCTTAGGTGGAAATACAATTCTTGCTGGTGGTGGATTTAATGGAGTTGATCCTGAGCGTCAACAAAATGTTGAGATGAATGATGCACAAATAGAAGAAGTGCGTAAGTTGTTAGCAGTTGAACCAAAAAATGAATTACATAAGGAGATACAACAAAAGGTAAAGGAACAATTTGATGAACACTTAGCATCTGGAAGTAAATCCCTATTTGATTCCGTTGAATTTTTCACTCTACAAACTTATGCAGGAGGAGATTATGTAGCTAAACTTCCTCTAGTATATGAAACTTGCAAGAGAGCTACTGAAGGAATTAAATGGCTTGAAGATTTAGGATTAAAATGGAATGATAAGGTTAGGATTTATACTGGTGCATTATGGGCACGCTCTCATGATGCCCAGGGATATAAGAGTGGTATAGGATTTATTAACGTATTTACAGATACTATTAAGGAAAAAAATCTTCCTGTAGAAATTGTCTACGAGGTAAAAGCTGATAGCCTTATCTCTGAAAATGGACGTGTAGTAGGTGCTACTGGAAAAGGTCAAGATGGTACCGAGTATACATTTAAAGCGAATAAAGGAGTTGTACTGGCAACAGGAGGATTTAGTGCAAATGTAGAGATGCGTCAAAAATATAATACTCTTTGGGCAGATTTAGGACCAAATATTTCCACTTCAAATTCACCAAATATAACTGGCGATGGTATTATTATGGATGAAGAAATTGGTGCTAATTTAATAGACATGGGTATGATTCAGATTATTCCAACAGGGACTCCACCGTTTTTAAAAAATGGATCTGGTTATATGGGTATGGGCTCTAACTTATATGTAAATAAGAATGGTGAACGCTTCGTTAATGAAAATTCTAGAAGAGATGTACTTACAAAAGCGGTATTTGAACAAGAGGATTCTCTATACTATATTATTGTAAATGAAAAAAATGCGAGAATAGATGAAAATGGAATCACTCGTTTTGGAGTTCCTGTAGAGGACTATATTGCCGATGGTGTAACATTTAAGGCAGATACAATTGAGGAACTGGCAACAAAAATAGGAATGGATCCAAAAGTACTTGGTAAGACAGTTGATGAATGGAATGAAATGTGTAAAACAGGTATTGATAATAAATTTGGAAGAAATGTATTCTTAGAGGATGTATGGCTTAATGAAGGACCATTTTATGCTTCTCCACGTACACCATCAGTTCATCATACCATGGGTGGCGTTGAAGTAGATACGGAAATGCATGTCATTAATACTTCTGGGGAAATTATTCCAGGACTATATGCGGCGGGAGAAGTAACAGGCGGTATCCATGACTCAAATCGTATTGGAGCAAATGCAATACCTGATGCACTTGCAAATGGTAGAGTAGCAGGTATAAATGTTGCTAATGAATAAAACTGTGTAAAGGCAATAGAGAATTTTAGAATTATAGATAATTTGGAAAAAAAGGAGATAGGTTTATTACTTGTCTCCTTTCTTTATTTAATATAGAAAAAAAATGATATAACTTTGAGAGAAGCAATTATTTCAATATAATAAATGGAATTTTTCCATTCCAAAGTTTTGTTAATCTTCAACTATTTCTCCTCGTTCACTAGCTCCTCCGAAAATTTCAACTAGTATGGAATATATAACCAGTTTTGAAAAGTTTACTGGAACGCTCCCCATGGTTCCTTCGTCCTTGCGTTTACTGCTACATAGTGCATTAATTGTTTCTTTTCATCATTTTGCATATAACTGTATAGCCAAATTGGCAGGTATGCTGGCTTCCACGAGTCTCCTTTTACTTCGTAGGCTTCATATTCCCACCGAACTCCTCTGTAGTAGAGTGCAATGGATTCTTTTACAGAACATCTTGCTACGTCGGAACTCTGCGCCTCTATAACTCTTCTTGATGGACCAATATTTGTATCCCTTTTTTCAGACGTATAGCCTCGTAAATAATTTGCATTAAATTTTACACAGTTCTCCGTATCAAATGGCATTACTGCGTTAATTATATTGGTAGTCTTTGTACTAGAGGAGTAGTCCAATTTATCACTACTGGATTTAATTTGTCGTCAAGATTTTCACTGTCTATTATTTTTATACCTTGAACATCACTCATAATTTACCTCTACTCTTAATTAGTCAAATTTTTCCTATATTATCAATTGGTCGTTTGATTTTTGCACTTACATCTAAAGGTTTGATTACTCTGCTTTGTTATATAACGGTTTTTTATTGTATTGAATAATTTAGAGTAATATTTATGAAAACTATTCCGCTGGTACTAAAAATTATGGGAATAAAAGATTAATGGGTATTATATAGATATATTATATAAGGGGGGGCCCATGGATAAGAGAAATTATAAATTGCTGTTGATATTGATTTTTGTGGCAATAATTTTTTCAGCCTGCCAAAAGACAGGGGAGGATTCAAAAAATAAAAACGCACAAGAAACAAAATTAGTAGAAAATGGCAAAGTAGAAGAAAAAATTGAAAAAGCTAAGAAGAAACCCTATGTAGAAGGAGCGGTTATAGGGTCTATGTCAAATTACGTAGTGGATAGAGAAATTTGGAAGGAATTTATGGAAGAGGAGGATCAAAATAAGGCGAAGAGATCTATAAATGGAGTACATATACCAGAAATTCTTTTGGATTCTCCCGATGGAAAATTTGCAAATGAGGAGATTGAGGAGTTAGTTGCCCATTTAGAGGGAATTTACGCCGATGTAAAAGGAGAAGGTGGTAGTGAAGATAGTTATGGAGAAATAGTTGCGTCCTTTTCTGTATATGAGGACGAAAAAATACTAAGTGTATGTATAGAAACTTATAATACTTGGGAAGGATATTTTACAACCTATAAAGTATATAATTTCTCCCTACCAGATGGGAAATTTATTGGAGATAGGGAGCTACTAGAACACTTTGGATATAAAAATGAAGATATACTTTTAGCAATGGAAGAAAGTATTGCAGAAGTATATAGTTCTTACGACGATGGTTATTATCAAGGGGAAATAGATAGTTCGTTTTTATATAGCAACAATAATTTAGAGGGACTTGCACTAAACGACCTTTGGGAAAATTATGATGAAGGTGAAAGCAGAGTATTTATAAATGAAGTTGGAACGCCTATGTTTATCTATGGAGAGTATATATATGCAGGCAGCGGATACTATACCACAGTAACAGAACTAGATGGAAAATTGCAGAATAATATTTATTCAGATGAGTATGTAAAAATGGCAAGGGCACTTGGAGTGGACATAGAGGACGAAAAAAATAAGGCATTTATAATTTACTTAGGCTCTGGAAGTGATGAGGAAAGTCTGCTGGGAGTTTTGCAAAAATTATATCCATGGCAAATAGCATTTACAAATTACGAGGATCCAAAATTACTGCTTAATTTAAAGGAAGATCAAGAAGATTTTAGTTTTTGGATAAATGGACACGAGTACTACTTGTTAATTCCAAAGTATAAAAATACGGCAGTATCTCTTAGAGAATTGGAGCTACAAGATAATGGGGAATTAAAGGAAGTTGAAAATTATAATCTTGAGAACTATTCATTAAGGGGAACTACATTAATATGTCTAAATCAAAGCGAAATAGTTCCAAATGGAAAGGTTGTAATGAAGTATAGAGATGACACTTTGGAATTTTCTCCAATGATTAGCGGCAAGGACGGAAGTATAGAACTTCCAGAGGGAGTAATTGAAGCAGAGAAAATACTAGACTGGGGAAATCTAATGGACGAAGATATGTATTCCTACTTGCTTAAAGAAAAAATACTATCCATTATGGGAAAGGGATAAGGAAATATTTTCATTATGTAAAATTATTTCCCTCTCATAGTGATGTGAATATTAAAAACTTAATTTCATATTCACTAGCAGGAGGAATTGCCGCTGCCCTTTTAAAACAAGCAAAGACTGGAGAAGGATCTAAGGTAATAGTATCCCTATTTAGCCAAGCAATTTGGAATCTTTCAGCATTAGTTTCATCAACACAGTATGGGGACGAATATCCAAAGTCAAGGAAAGAAGCAATTACACCAGTAATAAATTCCTATAGATGTAAAGACGACAAGTGGGTATTTTTATCTATCCTTGAGCATGAAAGATACTACGAAGCACTATGTGATGTAATAGAAAGGCCAGACCTAAAGGGCGAGGAAAAGTTTAGTACAAATTTAAAGGCAAAGGAAAATGCCAAAGAGATGATAGAAGTACTAGACAAGGAATTTGCAAAATACACACAAGATGAATTAGTAGAAAGACTTACAAATGCAGACATTGCCCACGAGAGAATTCAACACGTACTAGAGGCGCTTAACGATCCACAAGCAGAGGCAAATAACTACGTAGTAGAAGTGGAAAATAGAAATGGATCAAAGGTAAAAGCAGCAATGCCACCGGTGAAATTTGATACAATTGAAAAATACGAAGTAAAGGATGCGCCAAATGTAGGTCAGGATAATGAGGAAGTACTAAAGACTCTAGGATATACAGATGAGCAAATAAAAGAACTTTATGACGCAGGAGTACTTGCTAAAAAGTAAAAATAGGGGAGGGAGACCTCCCTTTTTGTGATGGAGATTTTTATTTTAAATAGTATAGAAAATTACAGAAGTTATAAAAATATTTTTTTATTTAAATGAAAGTTGTCTTTTGTTAAATGCGTCTATTATTATCAAAATATAAGAAGTAACTTTCACATATCTAAAAATTAGTTTACAATAGTGGTAATACTTATAAGAATTTCGAAAAATATCTTGTAGTGAAAGAGTATTTTGTACTAGAAAAAATATTTTGATAGATAGAATAAGAGAAAAATATTTAGACTAGAGAGGGAAATTAGAAAGTATTACTAAATTTTTTGGAGGATATTATGGAAAGGTTAAAACTGTTCTTTTATAACCACAGAACCTGGGTCTAAAATCTTCAGTATCTTGCCATATCAGTACTTTTGATTTTATTCGTAGTTCTAGTGGACCTTAGGATTCTTCAGGTTCATCCCTACATACCTGATATTTTTAAAATGAAGGTTTCTCTGGCTCAAAACATACTAACGACCCTTGCCGGAGCCCTTCTGACCATAATGACCTTTACATTTTCAACTATACTAACGGTATTAAGCGTCTATTCTTCCAGTTTTTCACCTAGGGTAGTGGAAAACTTTATCAATATGAAGATAACCATGCAGGTAATTGGAATTTTTATAGGGGGCTTTTTCTACTGTATATCGGTTCTGATTTTTATGCAGGACTTTTTTGACGAGCAGATTGTAATTGCCGGTTCAGTTGCCGTAGTTTATTCTATAATATGTGTAATATTCTTCATCAGATTTGTCCAATCTGTTATCAACAAGTTTCAAGGAGTTAATCTTATTAGAGATGTTACAGAAACGGCTGAAAAACTAATAGATGAAGAAATTGAAAATAGGAATTATACAAGCGACTCTACTGCTGATAAGACCTTTAACTCAGCACAGGTTCTAACTAATGGTGCTGGGTAGCTAAATCTTATTGACAAGGAAAAAATACTTGGAGTTTTGGAAAAATATGATGGCATTTTAAATATTGATGTTAAGATTGGTGACTTTGTATTTGAAGATACAAGTCTGGGAACCATTTACCTTAGTAATAACCAGCAAGAAAGATTTACCGAGGAGGATAAGGACCTTATAGCAGACTCTTTTATTTTTCAGGATAATAAAATACCTGGAGTAGACTACAGGTATTTTATTACTAAATTGCTCGACATAGCCCTTAGGGCATCCTCTGCCAGTGTTAATGAACCAAACTCTGTGATTCATGCCATAAATAAGCTAGGCTTGGTTCTAGGGCCTCTTGCCAAGACTGATAGCTACAATATAAAAATGGCTGAGAGGGGAGAGAGCAAGATATACTATACTTCATTTAGCTTTGATGAAGATCTGAAGTATGTTTTTATGCCCTGGTCCACTACAATGCATCAGATATATATATATGTAAGTGTATACTTGCCAATCTTAAAATTCTCTACTCCTGTGCCACTTTGAAGAATAAAAAGTCTATTGTCGACATGGTAAATTATGTTAAACAAAAGTGTGCTGATGAGTTTAAAACAGACCTGGAAAAAGAGGAATTTATAAAGGCTTGTAGCTTTATAGATTAACCTATAATACTTATTTAAAACTCTTCCTTCTGTAATATTAATGGTGTCAACTTCCAAGTAGTTCTTTAAATCTATTAATGTAAGGTCTCCATAATCTCCTTCTCTTTTGGTGTATATTCCCGTAGACCTTGGACATTCAAGTCTATAATAGAAAATCAATCGATATTATTACACAAAAAAAGGTTATGATTGTTTACTCATAACCTTTTTCGCCACTTAAAGGCAAATTATCGATTTTTATTACATCACTAATTTGGCCTGTCTTTTAATAATCCGTTATAGCAATATGGTCCCTTTTTATTTTATAGACACTTGCCCTAGAAATTTCTATATAAGGTCTAACGAGACTTCCTCCAAGTCCAAATAGAATAATGGACCCAAGAAAACGCCATAGAATAAAACTAATATCAAAGATAAATAAATTCATCTTATCCCCATAAGTCATAGACTTTGAAATACTTATGGCATCACTAAGAGAAAGATCTGGGTCGTCAGTAAGAATATATGGTACAAAGTAGTACTGGTAGGCTTTAATAAAACCAGGAATAATAAAGAGCAAAAAGAAAAACATAAGATATAAGTTCAATAATGCTACCTTTATTCCAATGGGAACTGTATAACCATTCTTATGGTAGTAGAGAAGATTAACAGGTTTTAAATCCTCATCAAGGGAATCTAAATAGAACTTCTTCTCTCCAATTAAAATAGGATTAATTACAAATATGGAGAGTAAAAATCCAACAACAACTAGTAGTAGAAAAATACCACTGGTAAAAATAGAAGTAATAATACCAATAAATTGTTCTAATGGAGAAGGCCTTCTAATAAGATGGTACTCATCATTAGGGTTAATATAGAAGTCGTCATGATTAACAAAGGTATTAAAAACTCCGTCCTCTCTATATTCAATATTATTTCTAGGTTTTCTAAATTCTTTAACTCCACTATTTCTAGAAAATGTAGTAGTCCCTTCAAAGAGTAAAAAGCCAATAAGACCAACAATTACAAAAATCTTAAAGTGTTTTCTGTAAAGAGCCTTTGCATTTTCCTTTACACTAACTCTATCCCACATATTGCCTCCTTATTTATTTAGCTTCTCAAAAAGATTTCTTGCATATTCTCTAGAACGCATTTCCTTTTCCTCGTCCATAAAGACAGTTTTATAACCCATGTGTGTTTCTGCATAAAAATCAATAAAATTAAGCTGGTTATGTTTAGCGTAGCGTTTCACATCTTAACCCCCTTTTTAATATATGACATACTCTCCACTTTCATAATATACATAAAATCTTGAAAAGTTTTTGTCATCCCCGTTTTGATGGCCTTGTAAAAACAGCTCAATAGACTTTACTGCCATTTCATCAGATAAATCTACGTTTTTATTCAACACAAGCTCCACCCCTTGTATTGATATTAGTCTTTCTTCATTTTCTAGCTTTTCAATTTCAACTTCATGGTCTAATATTTTCATAAAACACCCTATGTAAGTAAAAGAGAAACTCTTTTACTTTTCCTC
>CAYFUL010000059.1:5130-8506 GCA_964346375.1 uncultured Peptoniphilaceae bacterium | reverse complement strand
GACCTTGGAACTAACTACCATGAAAGATTAATTGAGTACTTAAAGTATTTAGAAGGCAATGCCCTTTGTGCAGCAGGAACGTTAACAGATGCTAAGGGAAATCGTGCACTAAAACCATCTCAACAAAAGATCAAAAAATCCAACCTACATATAGTTGAAAAAAAGAGATGATGGTATAGTAATTTCCGGTTATAAAATCCAAATCTGTGGAGTTGCAGCAGCTCATGAAATTATTATTGTTCCCGGAAGTGGATACAAGGATGACGATGCAGACTTTGCAGTAGCTTGTGCAGTACCTAGAGATGTAGAAGGACTTACTATAGTTGAAACTAGACGTCCTTCTGATAGACGTGATGTAGAAGAGGGATGGGATTCTCCAAAACATGGTAGAATAACACAGGCATTCCTACTATTTGATAATGTATTTGTACCAAATGATAGAGTATTTATGGCTGGAGAAGTTAAGTATTCTGGAAAATTTATTGCAAACTTTGCTTCAATTTACAGAGTAGCAATTGGCGCTTGCGTTGCAGGTCAAGGAGATATTATGTGTGAAGCGGCAATTAATATGGCTCGTGCAAATGGACTATCTCAAAAGACTTTCTAAGATAAATTAACTCAAATGGCAATAAATAACGAGATAACCTACGGACTTGGACTAGGTGCAATAATGAAGGGTAAACAACATCCATCTGGACTATTTATACCAGATGCACTACTTGCTCATACTAATAAGACTCAGGTAGGATCACTACCATATACTACAAAAGTACTAGCTCAAGATATTTCTGGAGGTATTTGTGAGACAGGATGCTTCCCAGGATATGCTGATTTCCAATCTGAACTTTATGGAAAAGAACTTCTAGAATGTTTAGAAGCAGGCTCTGACGGTGAAACTAGATCAAGGGCAGCAAGACTTGTTGAATGGTTAACAGTTGGTAGTGGAATTCCAGGATGTATGCACGGCGGTGGATCACCAGACGGTGCAAGAATGGTAGTAAAGGGCGCAGAACCTTGGGAAAGATTTGCAGAAGACGCAAAGAGAATTGCAGGTATAACTGCAGATCTAACAGAACCAGCTAAGAAGTAAAAATAAAATTTTAGGGTATCCTTCGATGGATACCCTCTTTTAATTTTTATGAATTTCCTCTATTAAATTTTCTATCCTAGTTGTTTCTTCTCGTCTTTCTTTCGCCCATTGTCTTCTCTTTTCATACTCCTGGCAAATTTTCTTTTCGATTTCAGTTTCTGGTACAATTCTTGGTACAACATAGCCCTCTGGTACATTTAGTACTGTAAAGGTATTAAATCCAAGGGCAGCTAGTATTTTACTTCCGTCCTTTGTGTCCTCTGCATAGAAGAGTGTGCAAATCTCTAAACTCCTTTTCCCCGTTCCCGATACAAATGACTCTGCTATTAATATATGGCCAAGTTTTATCGGGTGAATAAAGTCAAATCTATCTACTGATGCTGTTGTTAAATTAGTTCTCGTATGGCGACTGGCAACTGTTCCCGATAGATTATCGAGAATTTCTAAAGTCCTTGCTCCGTAAAGACTTCCCCCATTATTTAAATCAAAGGGCAATATTGCATAACTATATACTGCCCTTGAATCTGATGTATATCTAAAATTATTTTCCATTTTCTTCACTTCCCTGGTAGTAACAACTTCTACATAATGGTTCATATTCATTATATGCCCCTAGTACTATTCGATCTTTCTCCTCTGTCTTTCTATGACTTACCCACGCGTCATTTCCACACTTTGTACAAACTGCATGGTGTTTATAAACATAATCTGCCCTTGGCATTAATTCCTTTACTATTTCAAATGGCGTTGCTGTAAAATCCATATCAAGGCCTGCTACAACTACTGTTACTCCACAGTTTAGTAGCTTATCCAATTGAGATACTATTACACTTGGATCGTCCCTAAAAAAATGTACTTCGTCTATTCCAATTACATCGCTTTTAAATTTTTCCACTAATGGCAAAATTTCCATAAAGTTTGAAACTCTATTGGCAGATAGTACAATTTTATCGTGGCTTACTATTTCGTCTTCTGAATAGCGTGTATCTATTGCCGGTTTAAATACAGTTGTATTGTATCCAGCTATTTTAAATCTATTTATATCCTTCTCCAAACTTGAGGTCTTTCCCGAAAACATTGAACCTGTATGAAGAATTAATTTTCCCTTGTATTGATGCATATTTTCCTCCGTAAGAGATTATACCATTTAGGTTTAATTTATTCCAATAAATAAAGGGTGTTCCAACCAAGATTTCCTGCAAAATTTATAACCTCTAGTATGGGAAATTTTCCCATATTCACCTAAAAAACATTCAAATTTAAATACATATCAACCACAATTTACATTCATTCAAAATATTTTCAATTCCAACATCCCAACTCCCTCGGGTCGGGCGAGGACGCCCGACACCCTACCATGATTTACGAAAAACAATTTGTTATACAACTTTCACAAACTTGTAGGGGCTGTGATTTATGTTAAATAATAAAATTGGGACCAAAGGGAGTCTGCGTTATTTCTCCCCTGGTCCCCCTTTATTAATAAATAAAGTATTTTTTTACCTTTGTAAATTTCACTACTCAACAATTTTGTTAATAGCCTTGGCGCATGGGCTTAGATAATTAAAATCTCTGCCTTTTCTATTACTACATCCTCATTTGGTTTATCCATTGCATTTTTTGGTTGGAAGGATATTTCGTCTACTACGTCCATTCCATTGTACACCTGTCCAAATACTGTATGCTTTCCATCTAGCCAAAATGTTCCCCCAATATTTTCGTAGGCATCTACTATTTCATCTGGATACCCTTTACTCGCCCCAAGGTCCCTCATCTGTCTAATTATATCCTCTTCTACTGGTCCCTTTTGTACTATGAAAAATTGGCTACCATTTGTATTTGGTCCTGCATTTGCCATTGAAAGGGCTCCTCTAAAGTTTCTGTAGTTTAAATCTATTTCGTCTTCAAATGGTTTACCCCAAATTGACTCTCCGCCTCTACCTGTTCCCGTTGGATCTCCTCCCTGAATCATAAAGTCGTCTATAACTCTATGGAAGATTATTCCATCGTAGTATCCATTTTTTACATGGGTTTTAAAATTTTCCACTGCCTTTGGAGCTGCTTCTTCAAATAATCTTATAAAAATATCTCCATGGTTAGTTTTTAATACTACTACCTCTTCCCCTTCTACTGGCTCTAAAAATTGCTTTAACATACTTCCTCCTTATATCTACTATTGTATTTGTACATATTTTTTCTAAATCCGTCTGTCTTTATTCTAAGGTACTTTAAAATAATCAGTAAGAATATACCCTTTAGGACTCTTGATAAACTCATATACGCCCA
>CAYFUL010000059.1:0-5120 GCA_964346375.1 uncultured Peptoniphilaceae bacterium | reverse complement strand
TATTAATGCCATTGGAATTCTAAATAGATTAAAGATCATTCCCACAATTGCCGGGTACTTTGTCAGCCCCAATCCACTTAGTATTCCTGAAGAACCTATTTCAATACACATAAATAATTCCGATATGGCTACGATTTTTAAATAGGTTGCTCCCATTGCAATAGTTAAGGTGTCCTCTGGAATAAAGAATTTAAATAGATCGTCTGCAAATACAAATAATAGTACCGATGTAAATATTCCAAATATTACTACAATTCGTAACGCTATGTCCTCTGCCTTTTTTATTCTATCAAATTTCTTCGCCCCAAAATTCTGTCCCATAAATGAAGAAAATGCCTTTCCCATTCCCTCTGCACTCATCCATGAAATGGACTCTATTTGACTTCCAATGGAGTAAACTGCAATTGCACTCTTTCCATAATCTGAAATAAATCTATTTAGTACGATTCCCGCTCCTGCGTGAATTAAACTCTGTATTGAAGCAGGGACTCCTAGATTTAGTATATCCAATGTGTATTTCTTCCTTGGTTTTCTATAATCAGTTGTTATAAAAATTTCCTCATTGCTCTTTCCTGCAAGTAAGTAAATTGTAGTTGCAATACACTGTGCTAGTACGGTTGCTATTGCCGCGCCGGTTATACCCAGCTCTGGAAAAATTCCCAATCCAAAAATTAGTACCGGGTCAAATACTATATTAAATACAAGGGCAATTAGTGAAATTTTAAATGGAGTATAGGAATCTCCCTTTGCAAAGTAAGTCGCAGCAATAGACGGGTTTAAAAATATAAAGACCATTCCAAAATTTATAATGGTAAAATACTTCTTCGCCTCTGAAAAAACTACACTGTCTAAATGGAAAAAGGAGAGAATATTATCCATAAATATTCCATAGAAACTCATTATAAAAATAATTAGTGCAATATTTATATAGAGTCCACTTTTTACATACTCATGGGCAGATTCTTCATCTCCCCTGCCTAAACTCTGGGCAATACTTACTGATAAACCTGTGGAACAAATTAAGGTAAGGGATTCTGCAACCCATATAAAAAATCCAACTACTCCCACTGCTGCAACTGCATCTGTTGAAACTCTTCCCAGCCATATTAAATCTACAATGGAGTAGGTCATTTGAATAAATGCCGTTCCCATTAGGGGCAGACTAAGTCGAATAAATGCATTAGTAATACTTCCCGTTAATAAATTTGGAGTTTTCATATATCCTGATCCGTAATAATAATTGGCCCGTCCTTGGTAATTGCAATTTGGTGTTCATATTGGCATGAAAGGGATCCGTCTACAGTTCTTGCAGTCCATCCATTACTGTCTATTTTAGATTTCCAATCTCCAATATTTATCATAGGCTCAATGGTAAAAACCATTCCCTCTTCAATTCTCGTTCCCCTTCCAGCTCTACCAAAGTGTAGTACCTGTGGATCCTCGTGCATATCTCTGCCAATGCCATGGCCTACAAATTCCCTTACTACTGAATATCCATGTTCCTTTGCATGACTTTCAATGGCGTATCCAATATCGCCAAGTCGATTGCCAATTTTTGCCTGTTCAATTCCAAGGTATAGACATTCCTTAGTAACCTTCATTAAATTTTCTGCCTCACTGGAAAGCTCTCCAACTCCGTAGCTCCACGCAGAATCTGCAAGCCAACCGTCTACATTTACAACCATATCTACTGTAACTATATCTCCACTTTGTAGAACATATTCCGTTGGAAATCCATGGCAAATTTCATCGTTTACAGATGTACAAACTGCGTAGGGGTATCCCATGTATCCCTTTTGCTCTGGAGTTGCTCCCCTCTTGCTTAAAAAGTCCTCTACAAAATTTTCAATATCCATAGTTTTAATACCAGGTACTATAAAATCCCTAAGATGTCTATGAACATCTGCAAGAATTTTTCCAGCAACCTGCATTTTTTTTATTTCATCTTCTGTCTTTATAATTATCATAAAGTTTTACAACCTCCATTAAATCTATATCTTCCTTCGCCCAGTAATAGGCTTCACTATTATACTCTATTGCCCTTGCCAAATCCTCAATTGCACTTTCAATTTTATTCTCATATACATTTACACATGCCCTATTGTAGAAGAGATTAACAGAAGGAGCATGAACAATACCCTCGTTTAAAATCTCCCTTGCACTAATATAGTCCTTCCTCTCAATATAAATAGCACTCATATTTAAATAGTTAAGGTGGTAGTCCCAAACCTTGGTGGATTTTTTATAGTATTCTAGGGCAAGGTCACTATCCCCCATTGCCTTTAAAATAACACCCATATTGTAAAGGGCTCTACCATAATTTGGATTTATACTTAGAGATCTTTCCACATACTCCCTTGCAAGGGAGTAATTTTTCTCCTCCTCATAAATTGAACCAATGTCGTTAAGTACAACATAGTCCTCTGGCTCAAGGCGGGCAGTTTTTAAAAAACACTTTAGGGCAAGATCTCGCCTATTAATTTTATCATAGGAGTGTCCCAGGTAGTAGTATGCCCTATCGTAGTCTGGACTAAGTTCTATGGCAAGTTTGTAGAGAATAATACTCTCGTCTACATCGCCATCTAGGGCATCATTTACAATGGCAAGTCCAAAATAGGCACCGCTTAATTTCTCCATAGATATAATTTTTAAGTAGGTGTCCCTTGCACTAGTATAGTCCTCATTAATCATGTATATATCTGCAATTTCAAATAGTATATCGGTTTTTTCATCTATGGATTCCGAAAATTCATAGGCTCTTTTAAAGGCATCAAGTGCCCTAGAATAGTCATTAATAGATAAAAAACCCTCTGCTAAAATCAAATAATTGTCTAATTTACTCATATTACAATTATAGATTATCCAATGATTTTCTACAAATTAATCAAAGAAAATTCCCCAGTATTTTATATTCCTCTGTAGGTATTCAATAAATTGATAATATTACGACGAATCTATATAATAAATTTGGAAGGTGAATTATGATTAGGGAATACTTTATTCTATACTTAATATACGGCTTTACAATGATAAATATAGGCCTCTACTGCCTTAGAAGTAAATTAAGGGATCCAAGTGAATTCTACTTTATGGAGGTTTTACCCTTACTGGGATATTTTGGAGTGAGCCATGGAATTTCAGAGTGGATATCCCTTGTAAATTTAACGAAAATTTATAGTGAAGTAGAAGTATACCTCTACCACTTTAACCAAATTTTAAAGGCATCTCATTCGCCCTACTAATGTATTTTGGCATAAGGTTGTATAGGAAAAATAGATCTAAAATAGATGGGCTTATTCCCCTTGGACTATTTCTATTTTTTACAATAGGATATTTATATTTAATGTACAGAAACGGAGAGAGTTACCATAGGGAGTATTCAAAATTTACAGTAATTACTATGCGCTATGGAATTGCATTTCCAGCAGGAGTTATTTCATTTTTTGCACTACTAAAAGACGCTAGTACTATTAAACTAGGATATAGAAAGATAAGCAAATTATACATAGTCCTTGGAATAGTCCTTCTTGTCTATGGAAGTATAGAGGATTTAATCGTACCACCCCTAGATTTTTTCCCGGCAAGTATAATTAACAGAAACTCTTTTAGAAAAGTATTTGGCTTTAGCTCCCTCTACTTTAAATCCATAGTGGGGCACTTATAAATTTAGTAGTGGATAGGATTTTTAGCATATATGGTAGAGAGCAGCAGAAGGTACTAAAGGATTTAGACCTTGAAAATAGTGTATATGAGGAGAGGGAAAAAATTGCCTTTGAAATGCACGACAGTATAATACAATCCCTCTATGCCACAGGATTAAAAATAGAACTATTGTGATAAAGGACGAGGATGTAAAAAAATCCTCCCTTCTTGAAATAAAAGAGAACTTAAATCGAAGTATAGAGAATATTCGAAAGCTAATTAGCCAAAATAACTTTGAAGTTCTCGATTTAGACAGTTTAATCTACGAAGTAAAAAGTTTTGGAGAGGAAAATGTAGTATATCCAATGAAATTTACCCTAGTAGAAAATATAAACCACGACTTTACATACAATCTACCAGGTAAAAAATTTGCCCATATCTACTATATTCTTCAGGAGGGAATAATAAACTCCATAAAACACTCTAACGGTACTAGCATAAAACTAACTATAAGGGGAGATGAAAGTGGACTGTATTTTTCAGTAGTGGATAATGGACAAGGCTATGTTGAAAAATATGAGCAGCGAGAAGGACACTTTGGAATAAAAACTATGAAACAGCGAAGTGAAATTATAGAAAGGAAATTTTATACATATAGTAGTGGAAAGGGCTATTCAGTAGTGCTTTACTTGCCAAGGAGGAAAAATGACTTTAAAGATTAGAGTATTTTTAGTAGACGATCACCATATTGTACTAAATGGATTGGAGAGTTTAATAAATCAGTCAGAGGATTTAGAAGTAGTAGGAACAGCTAGTAATATTGCAAGTGCTATTACTTTAATTGAAGAACTTCGCCCCGACGTAGTTGTACTGGATTACAAACTACCAGATGGAAATGGACTAGACCTTGCAAGGAAATTAAAGGAGAAAAATCCAAAGCAGGCAATAATTTTACTAACTGCCCTTTCAAAAAATCAGCTAATAAAAGAGGCGGTGGACATTGGCATAAATGGATACCTTCTTAAAAATATTGCCTATGAACTTTTAATAAGCTCTATAAAAATGGTACATAGTGGAGGAAAAGTTTACGACCCAAGTATAGATATATCCATACTAAATAAAAGTGGAGATGAAAATTTAGACGGACTAAGCCCAAGGGAGAGGGAAATACTTGAAATACTTTCCCAGGGAAAATCCAATAAGGAAATAGCAGTGGAGTTAAGTATTTCAGAAGATACAGTAAGAAATTATATCGCAAACCTCTACAAAAAAATAAATGTAAGTAATAGAACAGAGGCAGCAAATTATTGGACAGAGAATCATAAGTCATAATAGGTATAAATACATATTATGACTTGTGACAAAATTACATAGATTGTGGAGTTTTGAAAATTACAAATGTAATAAAATACTTTTTTATTTAAAATGAAGGGGAACCAGGGGAGAAATAACGCAGTTTCTCCCCTTTGGTTCCCCTT
>CAYFUL010000058.1:0-8594 GCA_964346375.1 uncultured Peptoniphilaceae bacterium | reverse complement strand
TCCGTGTTTTACTACAAATGTATTCCACGATACCGATGCACTTTCTTCGGCGGGTCGGGCGGGGGCTCGACGCAACCTACCATGATTCATTTTTATACCAACACATTAAATTTCACCATATTCAAAAATCTACGATAAAATTCAAAAATCAACATGCTTCAAAACCTGCGGTAGGGGCGGATTGTCATGGGTCCCCCGCAACGTTATGTCCGTGTTTTACTACAAATGTATTCCACGATACAGATGTACTTGCCTCGGCGGGTCGGGCGGGGACGCCCGACCCCTACCAAAAATAAATTATTCTACTTCTTTTACAACCTCTGAAATTTTCTAAACTCCACAATTTAAATTATTTCCACAGCCTTTTTCCATTGAAAGCCCATCCTTTTTTTGTTAATCTTTATTTAGAAAAAAGGTGAGTTATGGACTACAATGAATAGGTTGAACAGCGAGAATACTTTATTGAACTGATTAATAATAAACAGCTAAAGGATTTAAAAGTCTACCTTGAAGATATGAACTTAGTAGACTTAGCGGAGATAATTGAGGACCTTGACGATAAGGAGATGCTTATCGTCTTTCGTATGCTCTCTAAGGAAAAAGAGGCGGAAGTTTTTTCTCATATGGAAACATACGATAAGAAGAGAATTGTAAACTCCATTAATGACGTTGAGTTAAGGAGTATTTTAGAGGACCTTTACTTTGACGATATGATTGACGTTTTAGAGGAGATGCCGGCAAATGTTGTTACTAAAATTCTTGCCAATGCTCCTGCCGATGAGCGTAGAATGATTAACGAATTTTTACGCTATCCTGAATACTCTGACGGTAGTCTTATGACTATTGAGTATGTAAAACTAAAACCGGATATGACCGTTAAAGACGCCCTAGGGTATATTAAAGAGCACGCAGTTGACTCTGAGACCATTTATACCTGTTACGTTGAAAACGAGTTTAAAATGATTATAGGCTTCGTCTCTCTACGTACTATTGTTATTTCAAAAGAGGACCAATTAATTAGAGACATTATGGAAGAGGATGTTAAATATGTAACTACTACTGACGACAAGGAGGAAGTTGCTGAAAAATTTGTACGTTATGGTTTTATTGCCCTTCCCGTTGTAGATACTGAACATAGACTTTGTGGTATTGTTACCTTTGACGATATTATGGAAGTTGTTGAAGACGAGGCTACAGAGGACTTTCATAGAATGGCTGCCATTAATCCTTCCGACGACGAGTACCTTGACCAAACTGCCTGGCAGCTTGCAAAAATAGAATACCTTGGCTACTTGTACTTATGATTTCTGCAACTCTTACCTCTGGAATTATTGACGGCTTTAATAGTTTGCTCTCAGAATTTATTATCCTTACCTCTTTTATTCCAATGATTACTGGTACAGGAGGTAACTCTGGTTCTCAGGCTTCTACAGTTGTAATTCGTGCCCTTGCCACTGGCGAAATTGGTCTTAGCGACGCATTTGCAGTTATTTTTAAAGAATTTAGAGTTGCAATTTACTGTGGAGCTGCCCTTGGAGTTGTAAACTTTGCAAGAATGGTTTTTCTTAAAAAAGTTTCATTTAACGTTGCTCTACTAGTTTTCCTTACAATATTTTTAACTGTTCTTCTTGCAAGGGTACTTGGTGCAACTTTACCTATCCTTGCAAAGAGAGTAAACCTTGACCCGGCAATTATGGCAAGTGCAGTTATTACTACTATTCTTGACTCTGTAATACTGGTTATTTACTTCCTACTTGCTGGAATTATTCTATTTAACTTCAGTTGATTAAAATTTTTAAGTCTGATATCTTTAGAATGGTGAGGTGATAGAAATGAATTACAATGAATATATTGAACACAGAAAATATTTTGAAGAACTTATAGGAAATAAACGTCTAAAGGAATTAAAAGATTCTACTGAGGAATTTAACGTTGTTGACCTTGCAGAGATTATTGAAGATCTTGACGATAAGAATATGCTTATAGTTTTTCGTATGCTTCCAAAGGAAAAGGGAGCGGAGGTTTTTTCCTATATGGAAACCTACGACCAACTTCGTATAGTAAATTCCATTACTGATTCGGAGCTTCACGATATTCTTGACGAACTATACTTTGACGATATGATTGACCTTCTTGAGGAGATGCCGGCAAATGTAGTTACAAAAGTCCTTTCAAAATCCACAGATGAGGAGCGCAAAGTTATTAACGAATTTTTACGATATAAAGAAAATTCAGCCGGCTCCATAATGACCATTGAATATATTAGGCTAAAACCTGACATGACTGCGAAACAGGCACTTGAATATATTAAAGACCATGCAGTTGATTCAGAGATTATCTATACCTGCTATGTTGAAAATGAGTACAAGATGTTAATTGGATTTGTATCCCTAAGAGAAATTGTAGTTGCAGATGAATCTGCTCTTATTAGAGATATTATGGAAGAGGACGTTAAATTTGTAACTACTACTGACGACCAGGAAGTAGTTGCGGAGTTATTTATGAGGTATGGTTACCTTGCCCTTCCAGTAGTTGATGCAGAACATAGACTTTGTGGAATTGTAACCTTTGACGATATTATGGAAGTTGTAAAAAGCGAGGCTACCGAGGACTTTCACAAGATGGCTGCAATTAATCCATCTGACGAAGAATACCTGGACCAAACTGCGTGGCAACTTGCAAAAAATAGAATACCATGGCTACTTGTACTTATGCTTTCTGCTACACTAACCTCGGGAATAATTAATAACTACAATGGAATTATTATGCAGTATATTATACTTAGTTCCTTTATTCCTATGCTAACAGATACTGGAGGAAACTCTGGATCCCAATCTTCCACCATTGTAATTCGTGCACTGGCAACGGGAGAGGTAACTTTAAAAGATGCTTCCGCTGTAATATTTAAGGAGTTTAAAGTTTCACTAATGTGTGGAATTGTACTTGCAGCTACAAATTTTGCAAGGCTAATGATTTTAACAGATACTGGATTTGTAATTTCACTACTAGTTTCATTTACACTACTTCTTACGGTAATAATGTCAAAATTACTAGGGGCTATACTTCCTATGGCAGCGAAGAGGGTAAATATTGACCCGGCAATTATGGCAAGTGCAGTAATAACTACCATAATTGATTCTGCTGTACTGGTAATATACTTCCACCTAGCAACGTTAATATTGGGAGCATAAATAATAAAAAATATGGGGACCTTGGAGAGAATGTTATTTCTCCCCTGGTCCCCTTTTTAAGTAAAATCTTATTCTTTTGTCGCCATAACAGTAGCTTCTCCTTCTACTACTGTCTCTCCCCTTTGATTAGTTACAACTGTATCCATTACGAAAATTCTCTTTTCCTTGCGAATTTCCTTTACTACTGCTGTTGCAGTTATAGTATCTCCAATAAATACAGGCTTTGTAAATTTAATGTTCTGTCCTAAGTAGATTGCATCTGCTCCAGATAGTGCCATTCCAACTAGTGTTGAAAAAAATGATGCTGTTAACATTCCATGGGCAATTCTCTGTTTAAATCTAGTTCCCTTTGCATACTCTGCGTTTAAATGAACTGGATTAAAGTCTCCAATTATCCCTGCATAATTTACTATGTCTGCCTCTGTAATGGTTTTAGAAATAGAACGAGTTAAACCAATTTCTATTTCGTCAATGGAAAGACCATGCATATTAATTGAATTTGGATCTAAATGACTCATGTTTTTTCCTCCTATGTATTTATATTTCTCCACGATTATATCATATATTGAAGATTTTTTTCTTATGCTATATAATATATCTAAGGATGTGAATTATGGAAAAGAAACGTGAAACTTATGGACTGTCTACTGCCATTGCAATGATAGTTGGAATTGTAGTTGGATCTGGAATTTTTTTTAAGGCTGACAATATTCTTCTTGCCACTGGAGGAAGCGTTACCCTTGGAGTAATCTCCCTTTGTATTGGAGCCTTTGGTATTATTTTTGGCTCCCTTAGTTTTAGCGAGTTTGCCCTTCGCTCAAAGGGCAGCGGTGGATTTGTAGCATACTTTGAGGAATTTTTAAGCATTAAAACCTCTTGGGGCTTTGGACTTTTTCAAACCCTTATCTACTATCCAACTGTACAAGTTGTAACCTCATGGGCGACGGTAATATACCTTCTTATTACTACGGGCAATGATATTTCCACAGTTAGTTTAGAAACTCAAATTATCTATACCTTCTTCGTTGTAACTCTACTTATTCTTATCAATACCCTTTCAAGAGTTGTAGGGGCATATATGCAAAATTTAGGGACAGTTATAAAATTAATTCCCCTATTTTTAATTGCGGCATTGGGATTATTTTATACAGGTCCTCTGCCAAGTATCCCTGCCGGCGTAGATGTAGTAAGTAAATCAAATGTAGGTATAACTTGGCTAGCAGGTCTTGCTCCAATTGCCTTCTCCTACGACGGATGGCCAATTGCAACTTCAATTTCATTGGAGTTAAAAAACAGAAGTAGAAATATGCCCCTTGCCCTTGTAATTTCTCCCCTGTTGATTTTACTCTCCTACCTTGTGTACTTTGTAGGTATTACAAATTTACTAGGGTCGGAATTTATTATGTCAATGGGCGATGAACATTTAAGCTACGCATCTAATATGCTCTTTGGAGAAATGGGCGGAAAATTTATTATGGTATTTGTTACCATTGCAATCCTAGCCGTTGCAAATGGAGTTGCCCTTGGAGGAATTAGAATGCCCCAGGCACTTGGAGAAAAGGGACTGTTCTCAAAATCAGTAGCAACTATTCATCCAAAATACCAGGTGTCTATAAAATCCTCCATCTACTACTGGGGAATATGTATGGTTTGGCTAGGGGTCCACTACCTTACACAGAAGTCTGGAATAATTGGAGATAGAGATGTATCTGAAATTGCAATAGTATTTTCCTATGTAAGTTATATTCTCCTATATCGTGTATTAATTAAGATGTACTTAAGGGGAGAGGTAAAATCAAAAATAAGAGGATTTTTTGCACCAATACTTGCAACCTTTGGGTCCTTAATTATTTTAGTAGGTGCAATAATTTCAAACCCATTCTACATATCGCTATTTATCCTATTTTGTTTTACAGTGTTTATTATTGGATACTCCCTTGCTAAAAAAAGAGAGTAAAAAAATCCCCTAGTTACTAAAACTAGGGGATTTATTTATCTAAAATAATTCCAAATGCTCAACTAAGATCTTTACTCCTAAAAATATAAGTATCAGTCCTCCCATTAACTCTGCCGTATTTTTAAACTTCGCCCCAAATATTTTTCCTATCTTTACTCCCACTAGGGAGATAACAAACGTAATAATTCCAATTATTGGCGCTGCATAAAAAATATTTACATCTAAAAATGCAAGGCTCACTCCCACAGCAAGGGCGTCAATACTCGTTGCTATTGCAAGTAGAACTACTTCCCTTATATCAAAAGTATAGTCGATTTTTACATCGTGCTCCCTAGATTCCTTTATCATATTTATCCCAATTATAGAAAGCAATATAAAAGCTATCCAATGGTCGTATGCCTTCATAGATTTGTAAAAAGCTCTCCCAAAAAAATATCCCACTACTGGCATTGCCATCTGGAAAAATCCAAATAATAGTGAAACTATTAGTCCCTTTTTAAAATTTTTATCCTCAATTGAAATTCCCTTACATATTGCTGCGGCAAAGGCGTCCATTGAAAGCCCAACCCCAATTAAAAAAACTACTCCTAAATCCATATACCCTCCATTCTCTAAAAATTTTACCATAGAGATAAATTTAATTCCATATTTCCTATTAATACTATATTTATGTTATTATAGGTTGAGGTTGGTGATTTATGTATAAATTTTTAATAGATGAAGGAATTTCATCTGAACTCTTAAACGAGGTTCAGAAGTTTAACGAAAATAATGTTGTAGACGAAAGAGTAGTAGAGAGAATTGTACTACCAAGGTACAAGTACTATGGAGTAGAAATTTGGGAGAAGGCAATCGTAGCAATGTTAGAGGGATACCATCTTCTACTTACAGGTCCAAAGGCTACGGGGAAAAATGTCCTTGCGGAAAATCTTGCCTACCTATTTAGAAGACCCCTTTGGAATATTTCTCTTAATATTAATTCCGACTCCGATACTCTAATTGGATCGGACACCTTTAAAAATGGAGAGGTGGTTTTAAAAGAGGGTCCAATTTATGAGGCAGCAAAGTACGGTGGATTTGCAGTTTTTGACGAAGTAAATATGGCAAAAAACGAAGCCCTTTCCGTAGTTCACTCTGCCCTAGATTATAGACGAATAATTGACGTACCGGGATATGGCAAGATGAAACTAGACAATGCAACTCGCTTTATTGGCACAATGAACTACGGCTACATTGGCACAAGGGAGTTAAACGAGGCATTGGTATCTCGATTTTTAGTAATAGATATGCCTACAATCTCTCCAGAAAATTTAAAGAAGATTTTAAGAAGTGAGTTTGATTTAAAAGAGGAGTATATTGAAATATTTGTACGACTATTTTTAGATTTACAGGAGAAAAGCCTTAACTCTGAAATATCTTCAAAGCCAATAGACCTTCGTGGAATGTTAAGTGCAATTTCATTAATGAGACGTGGACTGCCAATATACTCTGCCCTAGAGATGGGAATAGTAAATAAAAGCTTTGACATTTACGAAAGGGAAATCGCCATGGACGTAATATCTACTCTATTTAGTAGCAAACTTTACCCAGAGGAGCTATTTAATGGATGAAAATAGGGCGAGAAATCTCGTATGGACTATTGCAGAGGACTATAACTTTATTCCAAGGCTAAATGTATTTGCCGTAGACCATCGGTATATAAATTCCCTTATAGGATATTTTTACAGGGCAATAGAATTTAATACCATAACAGAATTTCTATACAAGTCCATCTATCCAATGGAGAATAAAAATATCTACCTAAGCGTTGCAAGATTGCTGTTGGAAAATAAATTCTACAAGGACCTTGTAAAAATTAGACCAGGAGTAGAAAACTTTAGGGAGGAATATATAGAACTTCTTCGAGAAGAATTTTTCTATAGGCGAGATTACCAGGTACTGGAATTTTCCTACTATAATTTAGTACAGGGTAGTGGAGTATTTGAAAATAGAGAATTTTATAATCTTGCCCTAGAAATTTCAAAGACAGAATTTAATTCAGCAGAGGAATATTTAAAAGAGCTAAAAAAAATCTACTATGACTACTTTAAACTGGAGTTTAAAACATTAAAGGTACAAGATGTTGCCAATGTAACGGACAAAAAGAAGAAGAGTCGTTATAATAACATTAAGAAGAGTGCAGTGGTAATAGATGAAGTAGAAACATTGGAGAAGGAATTAATAGAGTCGGCGGAATTTACCCTTCCCATAGACGATTCAGAAAATGAAAACTCCGAGAAGTTAAAAAATTCATCTAAGAAGGATAGAATAGAAGCAGTAACGAAGCGATATGGAAAGAGTATAAAAAATCCAAGGGACTTACAAATTTTAGAGGATGAACTCTGTACAGATATACACTCGGGAATAAAACTCCACTTTACAAAGGGAGAGTACGCAGAAGATATAAAAAGTGCCTACCATAGAGAGATGGAACAAAATCAAACTCAACAAAATAAGGACTTCTATAATAAAAGTCAACTTGTGTATAAAAGGGCAGAGAGGAATCTAAAGGAAGTAATAAAAAATACCCTACTACGAGATACCTCTACCACAACAGACTATACCACCTCGGGAAAAATAGTCCCCAGTAGAATTTGGAAGATAAAAACAGAAAACCCAAAGATATTTTCCCATAGGACAAAATCAGACGAGGGAGATATTCGTGTAATAATCCTACTGGATTCCAGCGCAAGTCAACTAGGTAGACAATCAGAAGTTGCCGTAGAGGCATATATAATTTCAAGAGCCCTAGTAAGTTTAAATATAAAGACAGAGATTTATGGCTTTAGCAATCTCTTCAACTACTTGGTTTTAAAAAAGTTCCACGATTTTAATGACCCACTGTCAAAAGTAGACGAGGTATTAAAATATTCCGCCGGTGGAAGTAATAGAGATGGACTTGCAATAAAAACTATGGTAAAACTATTTGAGGGAGTAGATGCAAGGCGAAAGATACTAATCGCACTTTCAGATGGACTTCCCAACGACGAGGTCAATTTAGATCCAATGAGCGGCGTAGAATTAACGGACTACAAGGAGGAAGTAGCCATTATGGATACGGCAAAGGAAGTTTTGTCGGCAAAGATGGTGGGTATAGATGTACTGGGAATTTTCACAGGAAACCCCAGTGAATTAAGTAATGAGAAATTAATATTCGGCAATGATTTTGCCTATATTGATGATATAAAGAAGTTTCATGATATAATAGGTTTTTACTTTAAAAATAAACCGAACTAAGGAGGAAAATATGATTACAAAAAATATGTTAATCGCAGAAGTTATTCAAAAACACCCAGAAAGTGTAAACACACTTATGAACTTTGGAATGGGATGTGTAATGTGTCCAGCAAGCCAAATGGAATCATTAGAAGAAGCAGCAATGGTACATGGCATGGATATAAATACAC
>CAYFUL010000057.1:4524-8710 GCA_964346375.1 uncultured Peptoniphilaceae bacterium | reverse complement strand
CAGATAATTTTCTAAAGCTAGTAAAAAAATATACCGAGATTAAAAAGCTAGATGCAGAAATCATTAGGGAGTTTGTGGATAAAATAATTGTCTTTAAGGCCGAGAAAGTTAATGATAAGAGGCAACAGAAAATTAGGATATATTATAACTGCATTGGCGCTATTGATATTCCTAGTAAAGAATGTAAAACGGCATAGCCAATAAGCGACTATGCCGATTTTTTTAAAAAGAATATACATCCCTATGGTAAAGCACCCTTATCGGTGCCTTTTTTCCTCTCTATTTAAAATACTTTACTGCTCCTCTAAATAGATTCTCTACCTCAATATCTCTAATATTTTTAAATAGGTCTTCCTCTACTCTTTCAGAGTGTGCCATCTTTCCTAGTATCTTTCCGTCCTTTGATAGTAGTCCTTCAATATTGTAATCTGATCCATTTGGAGATACTACATATTGAGAAAATACCTGTTCATTTTCTAGTAGTTCCTTTAAATTCTCCTCGCTTGCTACAATTCTTCCCTCTCCATTTGAAATTGGAATTCTATATATTCTATCCTCTTCCAACTCCGTTAGCCATGGTGAATTTGTAGTTAGAATTTTTGTATCTACAAATTGGGAAATATGCCTTCTACATACATTGTGAGCAAGGGTTATATCCTCTTCTTCTATGTCTTTAAATTCTCCATGTGGAAGTAGGCCCGTCTTAATTAAGGCTTGGAATCCATTACATATTCCAATTATTAGCCCGTCATTTTCATAAAGCATATACTCTATTGCTGCTCGTACCTTTTCTGAACGAAGTACATTTGCAATAAACTTTCCTGAACCATCTGGCTCATCTCCCATGGAGAATCCTCCCGGTAGTGCTAGTATTTGTGAATTTCTAATGGAATTACTTAACTCCTCAATTGAGTCTAGTATATCCTTAGGTGTCTTATTTTTAAATACTATTATTTTTCCATCTGCACCTTCTTTTTTAAATGCCTTTAATGTATCCCACTCACAGTTAGTTCCCGGGAAGGCTGGTATAGTTACAAATGGTACCTCCACTGGTTTATTGGACTTTAATCTTCTCTCAATCTTTTTATTTTTAAGTTCCATTGCTGGAATACTTGCAGTAGGTTTAAATACGGAGTTTAGTGTAGTTGTATAGGCTGCCTTTAACTCATTTTCATCTAGGCTAACTCCATTTACAACTATATCCTCTGTAAATTCTCCAATATTTTTTATTTCGTCTCTATCCTCTAAATACTCTACTATAAAAGTTCCATACCTTGGTGAATATAAGTCCTCTAGTTCTACATTAAAGCCAGTATTTCCCACTGCTGATGAGTAGATTAGTGGAAGTGTTCCCTTATTATCTACTGCAATTGCTGTAATAATATTTTTAGAAACTATCTCACTATTTAGAAACTCCATATTCCTCTTTAACTCTTCTAAGTTAAGTAGCCCATCTTCGTCTAAACTTACTTCTATTAGTCCAAGTTTTCCCTTGCCTTTAAAATCTGTTCCAATAATATTTTCTATATCTGCCGTAGAAACTGCAAAGGAAATTAAAGTTGGCGGTACGGAAATATTTTCAAATGTACCACTCATAGAGTCCTTACCGCCTATTGGAGGTGCGTTAAAGTACATTGACGCCTCTAAGGCTCCTAGTAGTGATTTAAGTGGCTTAGACCATGAATACTCGTCTGTTAATTTTTCGTAGTACTCTTGGAATGAAAGTCTAATACTTTCCAAACTACTTCCAGTTGCAACTAGCTTTGCAATACTTTCAATTACTGCATAGTATCCTCCAAGGTACTGGCTCTCTTCTGAAAGATATGGGTCAAAACCATAGCTCATTAAACTTACAGTCTTTACCTTTCCATCAAAGCTTGGAATTTTTGCAGCCATTGCCTGAATTGGATTAAGCTGTTCCTCTCCACCAAGGGGACTTAGTACAGTTCCACAACCTACAGTTGAGTCAAAAATCTCAATTAGATTTTTCTTAGAGGTGGTATTTAAATTCCCTAGATACTCTTTTAAATTAGCTGGGTCCTTATCCTCATTTACTAATACATTTGGAACTTCTTCTGATTTTACAACTACATCTTGGTACCTATCTGCACCATTGGTATTTATAAAGTCGTAGGATATATTACATACTTCCTCATCTTCGTAGTACATAATCATTCTATTTTTATCGTTTATCTCTGCAACAATAGTCGCCTCTAAATTTTCCTCATGACAGAGTTTAATAAACTTATCTGCATCAGAACCAGCAACTACTACTGCCATTCTCTCTTGAGATTCTGAAATGGCAATCTCCATTGGATTAAGTCCCTCGTACTTTAGAGGAACTCTCTCTAAATGAACAGTTACTCCGTCAGAAAGTTCTCCTATTGCAACGGAAACTCCCCCTGCTCCAAAGTCGTTACACTTCTTTATAAGTTCTGCAACTTCACGCTTTCTAAATAGACGTTGGATTTTTCTCTCCTCTGGCGCATTACCCTTTTGTACTTGTGCCGACTCTGTAATTATGGAAGTTGCCTTGTGGGTTTTAGATGAGCCTGTTGCTCCCCCAATACCATCTCTACCAGTTCTTCCTCCTAGTAGTATTACTACATCTCCTAGAACTGGCTCAAGTCTAACTACATTTTCTATTGGCGCTGCTGCAATAACTGCCCCTGCTTCAAGACGCTTTGCAACGTATCCCGGATGGTAAATTTCATCTACATATCCAGTTGCAAGTCCAATTTGGTTTCCGTAGGATGAATATCCCTTAGCCGCTTCCGTAGTAATCTTTTTCTGTGGAAGTTTACCCTCTAGTGTATTTTCTATAGGCTTTGTTGGATCAGCTGCTCCTGTAATTCTCATAGCTTGATAAACAAAACTTCTACCAGAAAGTGGATCTCTAATTGCTCCTCCGAGACATGTACTTGCTCCTCCAAGGGGTTCAATTTCAGTAGGATGGTTGTGGGTTTCGTTTTTAAACATTAGAAGATAGTCCCTTAATTCCTCTTTACCATCTACATCAACTCTAACCTTTATCTTAATTGAGCAGGCATTTATTTCAGAGCTTACCTCTAAATCCTCAAGTTGATTATTTTCCCTCATGTACTTTCCTAAAATTGTACCAAGGTTCATTAAAGAAATTGGCTTAGTTACATTTAATTCATCCCTTAGACTTAAATACTTGTCAAAGCTATTTTTAATAAGGCTATCAAGTTTTGTAACCTCGTCAAATTTCACATCTAGCACTGTATTAAAAGTTGTATGTCTACAGTGATCAGACCAGTAGGTATCGAGAATTCTAATCTCCGTTTCAGATGGATCTCTATTTTCAGATTTAAAGTACTCATAGATCATAGTTAAATCCTCAATACTCATTGCAAGGGATTCTCTCTCTAAAAATTCCAGTAGACCATCTCTATTTAATTCTATAAATCCATTGTAGATTTTATTTACAGTATTTTTTTCGCGAGTGTTTTTTAATGTAGTAGGAATTCCAAGTAGACTTACCCTGTGGGAATCCACTGGGTTTACTAAAAACTTCTCGATTTTTTCAATTTCCTCTGTACTTGCTCCAGTAATACTATATACAAGGGCAACCTTTGCAGTAACATCTTCATCACTTACAAGGCCGATGGTATCCTCTAACGCCTGTGCCCTTTGGTCAAATTGTCCAGGAAGGTACTCAACTACTATTGCATCTTCAATACTAGATTGAAGATTTAGAGCATCTTCTCCGTAGTAAATTTCATCAACTGGCTTTTCAGAAAGGATGGTATAGAGAATTTTCTCTAGGGTTTCATCCTTAATTTCAATATCGTATCTTCTATAGATTTTTAAATCCTCTAGGTCAATTCCAAGGGAGTTTTTTATCTCCTCTAGAGTTTCCCTAGAGTCAAAATCATACTCGTCCTTTTTTCTAACATAGACCCTTTTTACACTAGGTCCAATATCGCTACGGTAGTAACTGTCTTTAAATTTAATATTTTCCACGTCTTTATATACCCTTTCAAATACTTCATCAAAGTTTTCGCCACTTGCTACCAAATTAAGTACTCTTCCGCCGCTAGTAACTAGTCCATCCTTCATGGCAGTACCAGCATGGTAAACTTTAGAGCTAACCTCTCCAATACTTATTGGATTTCCCTTTTCATACTCTGTTGGATATCCTCCAGCAGTCATTACTAGACAG
>CAYFUL010000057.1:0-4514 GCA_964346375.1 uncultured Peptoniphilaceae bacterium | reverse complement strand
GTTATTTCTCTTTAACTTAAGCTCAGAGAGTTTCCCTTCAGAGGTATGGGTAAAGAGTTCTAATGGATCGTTATCTAAGAGTTCAAAGATAACCTGAGTTTCAGGGTCTCCAAATCTTACATTAAACTCCAGTACATCTATTCCCTTGTCCCCAATCATAAGGCCAATAAATAGCACTCCCCTATAATCTAAATTTTCAGCCTTAAATCCATCTAAGATAGGATTTAAAATCTCCTTTTCAATTCTCGGAAGGTAACTCTCCGCTTCAATATTAGGAGCGAAAGTTCCCATTCCACCAGTATTTAAACCCTCTTCTCCAACGCCAATTTTCTTATGGTCCTTGGCAGTAGGTAGTGGAATAATATTATTTCCATCTACAAGGGCAATTAAACTCATTTCAAATCCATCTAGAAATTCTTCAATGACAACCTGCTTCTCTCCATACTTGCCCACAATTAAAAAGTCCTTTAAAAAATCCTCTGCTTCTTTAGAGTCCTTTGCGATTGGTACCCCTTTACCAGCAGCTAGTGCGTCAGCCTTAATTACTACTACTCCGTCACTTTCAAGTAGTCTATTTGCAAATTCTATTCCAACACCAAAGTCACTAGTCTCTAAATATTCGGCAGTACTTATACCATATTTTTTAAGGAATTTTTTGGTTTTATCCTTGCTCTTTTCAAAGGCAGCAACTTCCTTTTTAGTCCCAAAGATTTTTAAACCCTTTTCTAAAAATGCATCTACAATACCCATACATAGTGGCGCCTCTGGTCCAACAATGGTATAGTCAATACTATTTTCTAGGGCGAAGTTTAAAATTCCATCAATATCTTCTGAGGAAATATCTACATTTTTTCCAAGTTCTAAAGTTCCACCATTACCTGGTAGAAAGTAAAGTTCCCTACTATTTCCATGCTTTAGTAGGTTGTAGCCAATGGCATACTCCCTACCGCCGCTTCCTACAATTAAAATCTTCATAGGTCCTCCTTAAATAACTATTGGATCTACTGGATAGTCTCCGTTAAAACAAGCCTTACAGAAATAATCTTCCTCGTGTAGAGTGGCCTTTTGAATACCCTCCATGGATATAAAGGCAAGGGAATCGGCGTCGATAAACTCCCTTATCTCCTCTACAGTTTTATTTGCAGCAATTAAATTCTTTCTACTTGGAGTATCAATTCCATAGTAACATGGATTGCTAACTGGAGGAGATGTTACCCTTAGATGGACTTCCTTAGCTCCAGCCTCCTTCATTCTCTTAATAAGATTTGCAGAGGTAGTACCCCTTACAATTGAGTCGTCAATTAGAACAATTCTCTTACCTTCAATAACGTGACGAAGGGGATTTAATTTTAGCTTAACGGCCATCTCCCTCTCCTCTTGAGTTGGTTTAATAAAGGTTCTACCCATGTACCTATTTTTAACAAGACCTTCGGCAAATGGAATATCAGCAGCCTGTGCATATCCAATTGCAGATGCAACTCCACTATCAGGAACAGGACAGACTAAATCCACATCACAAGGACTCTCTTGAGATAGAATTTCTCCACATCTTCTTCTAAAATTATATGAATTTACTCTATTAAGGGTTGCGTCCTCCCTTGCAAAGTAAACGTACTCGAAAATACAGTGTTTTTGTAAGGAGTTAGTATCATATTGGTAAGACTTTAATCCATCTGCATCTACAACTGCAATTTCACCAGGTTTTAAATCTCTAACGAATTTTGCCCCAATAATTTCAATAGGAGCATTTTCAGAGGAGAAGATAATATCGTCCTCGCTCTCGCCCATTACAAGGGGTCTAATTCCCAGCGGATCTCTAAAGGCAACCAATTTATCCTTTAGTAAAAGAACGACGCTGTATGCCCCCTTTATGGTGCCCATAGTCTTTTTAATCGCCTCTACAATATCTCCCTTGTAGTACCTTGCAATTAAAAATAGAATAACCTCAGTATCAACTCCAGTTTGGAACATTACACCATCTTCTTCAAGTCTAGTTCTTAAAATTTGATGGTTAATAAGATTACCATTATGGGCAATACTAAGTTCAATACCCTTTGCAAATGCCATAAGAGGTTGGGTATTATACTCATAACTTCCCCCAGCGGTTGGGTACCTTACATGGCCGATTCCCAAAGTACCAGGAATTTTAGAAAGTCTTTCCTGATTAAATACATCTATAACAAGTCCAACTCCCTTTTCACGATTTAGTTTTTCCCCGTCGGAAACAGTAATACCAGCAGATTCCTGTCCCCTATGTTGAAGAGAGTTAAGACCATAAAAAAGCTTAACATTTACATTTTTTTTAGAATAAATTCCAATAATTCCACACATAGACTTCCCCCAAAACAAAAATTTCACTCATAAAAAATAGGAAATCACTTAGATTTCCTATCTCCTTAAATGAAGACACATATCCTGTGTCATTACTTTAATTGTAAATACGAATAGGATACTATCTTTAACATTATTATTATATCACGAAATTATCAATATATAAACTATTTCCAAACTTCTTCCACAATGTCTTTAATAAGCTCAAGCTTTTTCCATTGCTCCTCTTCAGTTAGTACATTTCCCTCTTCAGTAGAAGAAAAACCACATTGAGGAGAAAGACATAGTCTATCAAGGCTAATATATTCGCTTGCCTCGTGAATTCTATTAATAATAGCTTCCCTATCTTCTAATTCTCCAGATTTACTAGTAATAAGACCAAGTACAACTACCTTATCTCCACTAACCTTACTTAGAGGTTCAAACCCACCGGAACGATCAGTATCATATTCAAGATAGTAACCAGTTACATTTTCCCTGCCAAGAAGTTCTTCAGCAACGGAATCATACCCACCAGAGCTAAACCATCTAGAATGGTAATTACCTCTACAAACATGGGTCGTAATATTTAACTCCTTAGGAGCTTTTGAAATTGCCCTATTATTCACTTCAAGGAATATATTTTTTAAATACTCCCTTTTCTCTAAAATTTCAGATCTTTCCTCATTGGAAATATCCTCAGGAAGTTCTGAAATAATACCACTCCAACTACAATCATCTAGTTGAACAGTAATAGCACCTTCATTATAAAAGTCATTAAAGACAGTACCATAAGCCTTTGCAATATCCTCAATAAGTTCCTCATCAGTAGGATAGAATTTTCTTGTAGCTTCTATATTTTTACCATCAAGAAGTTCTCTAATAAACTGTGCAGGAGCAGGAATAGTCTGTTTAACTTGGGACTTTTCAGAGATATGTTCCCTTACAAACTTAAAGTCCTCAACAAAAGGATGATTTTCACCAGAATTTTTTCAAATAACTTGTGCCGATTCAGCCCTAGTAGCCTCGCCAGAAAAGTTATATCCACTTTCAGGAGTGGTTTTCTCAATACCATTAAGACCCCAGAAGAAGTCTAAATGCCACCAAGAACGGCGAAACTCACCATCAGAAACTCCTACAAGTCCAATGGACTCCTATTTTTTAATAAGGTCTATAATACACTTATCTTCAATTGCCTTAAGATCTTCACGGGAAATTTCTCCCTTATCAAATTTAGCCCTAGCCTCCTTTAGTTCAGCAGGTCTTAAAAAACTACCCACAGTTTCAAATCTAAAAGGTGCTATACTTCTCTTACTAAAATTGCTCATTATTTTCTCCAATACCCAATGCCTACTACAACATTTGGGAAAAAAGACTTTAAATTTTGAGTGTCCAATCTCAAGTTCTTTTATTGAAGATGGTATTTTTGAAAAGTGTAGGTTTAATATTAAAAGGGGTTTAGAATTTGGATTTGTAAGTGTTAATGGCCGATATTTCTACCGTAGAGATTTTATGGATGGGAATTTTTCTGCTGAAATTTTTGTAGAGAAAAGCGGGGAAATTTCCTTTCGCGTAATTGACACTATGACTAATGAGGAATATGCTCCACTTCACATTGAATCCCATACTGGTGGCTATGTTAATTCTTTACGAGAGAAATACTTACTCCTACTTGAAAAAATTTCTGAGGGAGCCTTTGACAAGGTGAACTTTATTTTTCCCCAGTCCAATCGAATTACTAAGGAGATTTATAAAACTTATGGCATTGCTCCAGATTTTCCTTGGAATCAAAAACAGTATAGCTCCTACGGAACTTTTAGGCATATTGATACTCGCAAGTGGTTTGCCTTAATTATGGACGTAAAGTGGAGTGTTCTTAATGTTGTAGATGATGGCAAGGTGGATATAATAAATCTAAAGATAGATCCCCTTGAAGGAGATGCCATTAGAAAAATTAATGGAGTTTATCCCGGGTACCACATGAACCACAAAAATTGGGTTTCAATAGTTTTAAACGATACACTAAGTGATGATACTATTATGAAATTTGTAGAGGATAGTTTTAGGTTAACTGGAAAATAAAAAATGCCTAGGATTTTCCTAGGAACCAAAATTTTGAAAAAGTTTCATAGGATGTAGAGTAATGAAATACAGATGTAATAAAAATACTTTTTTATTTAAATGAAGGGGAACCAGGGGAGAAA
>CAYFUL010000056.1:0-9018 GCA_964346375.1 uncultured Peptoniphilaceae bacterium | reverse complement strand
CGGCTATTTTTTCTCACTATTAAATTTTTTATATCTCTGTCTTTTTCGTACAAATATAGACGGGTCGAGAGAGAATGTATTGGTGCAATGGAATACATTCGTATTAAAACACGGACATAACGTTGCGGGCGGCTCGGGACGTGCCGCCCCTACCATGGTTCTTCGCAAGATGAATGGATTTCAAAATTCGGGTGTTTTTTTTGAGCTGGTAATTTATTATTCTGTTGTACAATCGTAACCCAAGGTAGGGGTCGGGCGAGGACGCCCGACCCGAGGAGATAGTATATCAATACAATGAAATGTATTCATACTAACGTACAGACACAATATTGTCCCAAAAAAATAGCCGAATAATCGGCTATTTTTTCTCACTATTAAATTTTTTATATCTCTGTCTTTTTCGTACAAATGTAGACGGGTCGATGTTTAATAATTTTGCCGCATCCTTTGCCGTACCAGTTCTCTTAAAGGCGTCCTCCATTAACTTCCATTCAAATTGCTCTACTGCCTGGCGAAGATCAAGGTTTTCATAATCCTTAACATTTGAAAAGCTCTTATCAATCTCTTCAAATTTTATATTTGATGGAATATCACTACTGGTAATAATTCCATTACCACTTAAAATATAAATCCTCTCTATGGTATTTTTAAGTTCCCTTACATTTCCTGGCCAGGAGTATTCATATAAATCCTCCAGGGCAAATTTATCAATGGATTTTAAATCGTCATTAATATAATTTAACTCCTCTAGAAAATGCTCAGTTAATACTATAATATCATCTCGCCTTTCTCTAAGAGGTGGAATTTTTATTGGGATTACATTTAGTCTATAATATAGATCCTCTCTAAAACTTCCCTCCTGAACCATTTTATAAAGGTCCTTATTTGTAGCAGTAATAATTTTAACATCAACAGAAATAGTTTTACTTCCTCCAACTCGCCTAACCTTTTTATCTTGAAGGACTTTTAAAAGTTTAGTTTGCATTTCAAGGGAAAGCTCTCCAATTTCATCTAGGAATAGTGTACCCTTATCTGCCCATTCAAAAATACCCTGTTTTCCATCCTTATCTGCTCCAGTAAAAGAACCCTTTTCATATCCAAAGAGCTCAGATTCCATTAGAGAAAAAGGAATTGCAGAACAGTTAATTTCCACAAAGGGATTATCACTTCTATTTCAAATTCTATGTATGTACTTAACAAGGACGTCCTTTCCAACTCCAGTTTCTCCAGTAATAAGTATAGTAGTATCGTAACTTGAAACTCGTTTTACACGAGAGAGAACTTTTTTCATGGCATTAGAACGATAAATTATATCTGACTCTTGATTTAAAGTGTACCTTAAACTTCTAAGGTCCCTCTCCTTTGCATAAATCTCTTCCCTTAAATTTGAAAGTTCAGTTAAATCACGAAGGACTGTTACAATTAAAACTATCTCTCCATTTTCAAATATTGGAATAGAAGTTAGAAGTACCCTATTCTTATTATTAAGGGTTTGGTTCATCTTAATCTCTTTTCTCGCATTAATAACCCTTAGCGAACCAGAATCATCAACTAAACCCTCTTCAATAACTTGGGACATACTCTTTCCAATAAATTGCTCTCTCTTTGCGCCACTAAGTCTTTCGTAGGCACGATTTAGGTAGAGAGTTATTCCATTTCCGTCAGTAATATAAACTCCGTCGTCAATATTTTCAAGTATCTTTGCAAATATAGTCACTTTTTAAATTTAAGCCATTAAAAGAAATACTATTTGAATTTGAATCATTTACTTTCATTATACACCTCAATTAATTTCTACTTTGGATTTCCTTGGGATAATGTAAAAACTAGGTGGAATTAATTGACATCCATATTATCTATACACAATAGTATCCTTATCATCTAATAGGTTCATACTATACATATACTGAATTACAGAGTAAGTAGTGTCTAAATGCTCTGTAAATAGTATCTTCAACTTCTCTCCATCTCCTTCTTTTAAGGTATTTATTAAGTCGTCATGTTGAAGTATGGACTTTTCTTGAATAGAAAGGGAAAGGGACGCATGGGCGTATAAGTACATTGCAGATCCAACTCCCCAATTCATATTGTAAAGGCGAACTAATTGTTTATTACCTGTTAGTTCAATAAAAGAGGAGTGGAAAATATTTTCTGCTACATTTAATTTTCCATAATCTGTATCGCCAATCTCCTTAAAAATTTCAGCGTTATCTTCCATTTTCTTTAGTAACTCTGGATAGTAGTCCTTATTTTTTATTGCCAAATCCACTGAGTATAATTCTATCATCTTCCTGGCATCAAGCATATCTAGAATTTCTTTAAGAGTCATTTTTTTTACGATAGTTCCTCTGTTGGGAATATTTAACGCCAGACCCTCTGCCTCAAGGCGATTTATCGCTGCAATAATTGGAGTTCTACTTACACCTAAATCCCTAGCAATTTTCGAAGTAACTAATTTCTCACCAGGCTTGTATGTACCTAGGGAGATCTCTGTTCTAATTTTTTCCGTAATTTCATCAACTAACGAAGGATTCTCTTGCATAATACCTCCTTATATTCAATACAATGTTCTTTGTATTCATTATATATTGAATTTGGATAAATGTAAATTATTTACATTGAAAACATTTGTCTGTATGAGTGTAAAAAATTAAAGACATAACGTTGCGGGCGTCTCGAGGACGAGTCGCCCCTACCATGGGTTATTTGGGATGAATGTTTTTCAAATCAGCTATAGGTTTTGTGTTTGTAATTTATATAATCCACTGTATTTAAACAACTCATGGTAGGGCATAGGGCGTCCCGCCCGACCCGAGGAGAGTGTACATCGGTATCATAGAATACATCGGTATTAAACACGGACATAACGTTGCGGGCGCCTCGTGACGTGGCGCCCCTACCATTTGTTTTGAAATAATATTGATTTGTTCAATGTACGGCTGATTTTGAAATATGGTGAAATTTGGTTCAATTGTTCCAACGTAACCCAAGGTAGGGTGTCGGGCCCCCGCCCGACCCGAGGAGGGAGGCTAATATTCTAACGGCTGAAATTGAAGATGCGGGCGTCCCTGCCCGACCCGAGGAGGGAGTGCATCGGTACAATGGAATACATACACAACAAAACACGAACAGTTTTTAACGGGCGCCTCGGGACGAGTCGCCCCTACCATTTGTTTTGAAACAGTTTTGATTTGTTCAATGTAGGGGTTATTTTTGAATAGGGTGAAATTTGGTGCAATAGTTCCAACGTAATTTATGGTAGGTTGCGTCGAGCCCCCGCCCGACCCGAGGAGGGAGTGCATCGGTACAATGAAATGCATTCGTATTAACATACAGATACAATATAACCGCAAAAAAATAAGGACTGTAAAAGTCCTTATCAAAATTATTACGTAAGTAAAATGAATATATCATTCAAATTTTAATCCATTAATTTTCTTTCTTACCAAAATATTTAAAAACTAACCTTGCGCCGTAATCGCATCCTAGTGCCACTACATAACCTACTATCATAGATGGTAGTGTATTTGGCGCTCCTCCTGTTAGGAATGTTGTAAAGCATCCCATAAAGGCTGCAGGTATGTAATCAAGATAGGATATAAATCTATTTTGGTAACACATTAAAAATGATATTAATCCCGTCATAAAAATGGAGAATAGCTCTCCGCCAAATCTACTTGTTAAATACATGGAGAGCATTGCGTATAGGTAGCCAGTTAAATTTCCAGCAAAGCACTTTGGAATTTTACCTACTCCCTCCAGAGGTGGAGGGCAGGCAAAATACGTCGTTGTGCCTGCAAATCCTGCCGCCACTGAAAGATTAAGTATAGGTCCTATCCATGCCCAAATTCCACAAGCTATACCTGTTCCAACTCCTAAAGCTGTAATGTAAAGCATATAACACCTCTCTTTTATTCGTATATCTATTTTACTACAACATCATGTGATGTTCTACCTTCCTTAAATATTACTTCCCCTGGTGTAATACAATCGTGTACCGGGCAAACATTTAAGCATAGGTGACAACCTACACAGTTATCATTTATTACTGGTAATCTATTTTCACTATCCCAATCTATTGCTTGGTGTGCTGCATCGAAACATGAAACATAACATCTTCCACAGCCAACACATTTTTCATCGTCTATCTTAGGAATAACTTTAAAATCTCTATCTAGGTCTTCTGCTGCTACTATATTTGGAAGTGCAAGTCCTACTAGATCTTCTAATTTGTCAATTCCTCTTTCGTCCATAAAGTGGCTTACTCCACTTATCATATCCTCAACTATTCTATAACCATACTCCATTACGGCAGTTGTTACTTGAAGATTTGATGCGCCTACTAGTAAAAATTCTAGTGCATCTGACCAAGTTTCTATACCACCCATTCCTGTTATTGGTACGTCTTTTAATGGTTCGAATTGTTTCATTTGAGTAATAAATCTAAGGGCAATTGGTTTTACCGTTGCTCCTGAATATCCAGAGATGGAAGATTTTCCATTTACTACTGGCATTGCTGTTAAACTTTCGTAGTCTATACTTGTTATTGCCTTTACTGTATTTATTGCTGCAATTCCCTTTGCTCCCCCTTCAATTGCTGCAAGGGCAGGAATTTCCATATTACCAATATTTGGAGTCATCTTTGCTATTACTGGTAGATGAGTTGCACTTGATACAACCTTTGAATAATTTCGTACAAGCTCTGGGTCTTGTCCTACGTCTGAACCCATATTATGGGAGGTCATCTGTGGACAGGAGAAGTTACACTCTATTAAGTCTGCTCCAGCTGCTGTTACCTTCTTTGCAAGTATTTCCCATTCCTCTTCGTTACTACCCATAATTGAAACTGCCATTACCTTATTTGGATAGTCCTTCTTTAAACGGCTAATATACTCTAAGTTAGTTTCTAGTGACTTGTCAGAAATCATCTCCAAATTTTTAAAGCCAGTCCATGGAAGTCCTTCTTTTCTACCTATATCAAATCTAGGTGAACATTCATCAGGTATAAATATTCCTATTGTCTTATAGAAAACTCCACCCCATCCAGCTTCATATGCCTTTTTGATCATTTCATAATTTGATCCAACTGGGGAAGAAGATAGGAAAAATGGATTCTCACATTTTACTCCTAAAAAGTCTATTGATAAGTCTTTTCTTAGTGCCATATTATACCTCCTCTCCTAGATACTTTAGAATTTCTTCTGCTGCTACTTTTCCATCTGCTACTGCTTGTACAACAGTCTCTCCACCGTTTACTATATCTCCTGCAATAAATACGCCTTCTGCTGGTGAATAGTCCTTATAATCGTCAGCTGCCTTTTGTCCTACTGCAAATACAACTCTATCTGCTTTTATTTTTAATTCTCCAACTTCGTCCCATGACTTAAATTCCATCATAGTAACCTTGCCATTTTCTCCATAGATTTTATGAGGGGCCAGTCTAGTGTGCATAGGAATACCTAGGCTAAATAGATAGTTTAGTTCTATAACATTAGCTGGAGCTTCTTCCATAGTTCTTCTATAAACTATTGCTACATTTTTACATCCCATTTGTTTTGCAGAAGTAGCACAGTCTATTGCAACGTCTCCTCCACCAACGATAATAATATCTTCGCCAATGTCTACATTTCCATTATTCTCATATAGCTTCTTTAAGAAATCTACTGCAGTCTCTACTCCATCAAGTTCTATTCCTTCAATTTCAGGAAGCCAAGTTTTCCAAAGTCCTACTCCAATAAATACTGCGTCGTATTCGTTTCTTAACTCTTCAATTTTTTCTGCGTCTATTTTTGTGTTAAATTTAAATTCCACACCAAGTTCTTCAACTTTTGAAATATCATAATCTACAACATCTCTTGGAAGTCTTGAAGGGTTAATTCCGTAAGTAAGTACTCCACCAGCTTTTTCAAACTGTTCGTAAATAACTACATCTACTCCTCTAGTTGCAAGTTTTGCAGCAACTGCTAGAGATGCAGGACCAGATCCTATACAAGCTACTTTTTTACCAATTTTCTCCCCAGCTTTTAGAATTTTCATTCCAAATAGTTTTTCTTGAGAGATGGCAAATGCCTGTAAATCTCCAATTTGAATTGGCTTATCTATTCCAGTTCTACTACATGCTTGTTCACAAAGTTTATCGTATGGGCAAACAAGGGCACAAGTTCCACCAAGGATATTATTTTCTCTTATAGTTTCTGCTGCACCTTTAAAGTTTCTAAGTCTAATTGAACGAATGAATTTTCCAGGGTTGGTTCCTGCTGGGCAATCTCTGCTACAAGGGGCATCTTCGAAGAGAAGGCACCTAGTTGCTTCTTCCATTGCTGTTCTAATGTCATAAGCAACCTTTGCCGGTTCTCCGTATTTAAGTTTTTTAATATTGCTCATAAAACACTCCTATTAATTAATTTTTACAGAATAGTGGTCTTGTCTCTCTTTAGGAATTCTCCTCTACCATCTGCGCCTACATACTCTCCATCCTTAGCAATTATTTCGCCACGAGAAAGAGTAACACATGGCCAACCATCAACTTCAATACCCTCAAATGGAATATAGTCTACGTTTTCGTGTAGCATATCTACAGTTATAGTTCTCTTGTCCTCTGGATCCCAAATAACTATATCAGCGTCACTGCCAGGAGCAATTGTACCCTTCTTTGAATACATTCCATAAATTTTAGCTGGGTTAGTTGCACAAAGACTTACTACCTTTTGTAGTGGAAGTCCATGTTTTGGTCCATGGGTTAGCATTAGTGAATATCTAGCTTCAATATCAGGAGCTCCGTTTGGAATTTTACTAAAGTCATCCTTACCAAGTTCCTTTTGTTCCATAAAGAATGGGCAGTGGTCTGTAGAAACTGTTTGAAGAGTTCCATCTCTTAATGCTTCCCAAATATATTCTTGATGCTCTTTAGGTCTAATTGGAGGACTCATTACATACTTAGCTCCACCAAAGTTAGGCTCTTCATAAGCAGAATAATCAGTAAGTACATATTGTGGACAGGTTTCGCCCATTACCTTAACGCCTCTTGCTCTACCTCCTCTAATAGCTTCAACACTTTCCTTACATGAGTTGTGAACTATCATTAATGGAGAGTTAGCAACTTCTGCAAGAACTATTGCTCTATTTGCAGCCTCACCTTCACAAATAGATGGACGAGAAATTGCGTGGTACTTAGGTTCAACTTTACCTGCTTCTAAAAGTTCAGCAACAAGTTTTTTAATTATAAAGTAGTTTTCACAGCGAACACCAATTATTGCTCCTTCTTTTGTAGCAGTTTCAAGTACACTTATAAATACGTCGTCTTCAACTCTCATATTGTCATAAACCATAAACACCTTGTAAGAAGTGTATCCATTTTCAACCATGGATTTTATTTCATCAAGTTGTCCATTTTTTACATCCGTTACAGCAATATGGATACCATAATCAATTACAGCCTTACCGTCTGCTCTTCCTTTCCAAAGTTCAGCAGTATGTGCAAGGGTATCTCCTATAGGTTGAACTGCAAAGTCTATTACAGAAGTTGTACCACCAATTGCAGCTGCCTTAGTTCCAGTTTCAAAGTCATTACTTGAGAAAGTTCCACCAAAAGGCATATCTAAGTGAGTATGAGCATCTATTGCCCTCGGAAGAACGTACTTACCCTTTGCATCAATAACTTCCTTAGCGTCTCCTTCTAAATTAACACCAATCTCTACAACTTTTCCCTCTAAAATTCCAATATCCGCTACAAATTCATCAGAGCCAGTAATAATTTTTCCGCCTTTAATAATTACATCGAAATTCATTTTATCCTCCTTACTGTGCATCAAAGTTTAAAATAGCATTTAGAAGTACATTTGCTCCTTTCCAACATTCTTCTACAGAAGTAAATTCTGGTTCACAGTGGCTTAGTCCATCTTTACTTGGAACGAAAATCATACTTGTTGGTACCATATCAGCTACGTATTGAGCGTCGTGTCCTGGACCTGAGTACATTCTATGGTTAGAATATCCAAGATCTTCTACAGCCTTTGCAACACAATCAATATTCTTCTTGTCAAAGTGAACAGTCTTTCTTGACCAAAGTTCAGTATAACTTGCTTCACACTTAGCAATTTCCTTAGGTAGACTTTCAACTATTTTTACAACTTGTTTAATAACTTCAGGATCTTGATGTCTAGCATCTAGTGTAAATTTAACTTCATCTGGAACTATAGTATGAATATTTGGATGAGCTAAAATTCTACCAGTAGTGTAAACTAATTTACTATCAAGTTTATGAAGCTCTTCATGTAGCCATAGAATAGCCTATGAAGCAGCAAGTAGTGCGTCCTTTCTATAAGGCATTGGGAAAGTACCAGCATGGGCAGCTTGTCCTACAAATTTAAATTCGTAGTTAACCATTCCACAAACACCTTCAACAATACCAATATCCTTGCCAATATCTTCAAGTACTGGTCCTTGTTCAATATGTAGTTCAAATAATCCTGCAACTTTATCCCAGTCTACTCTATTTTCCTTCTCCCCTTTCCAGCCACTATTAGCAAGAGATTCGCCGAAAGTAATTCCATCAATATCCTTAGATTCCTTCATCTTAGCTTCATCAAATTTTCCAGTGTGAATACCAGAAACCATCATTGCAGGGTCGAATCTTGAACCTTCCTCATTAGTCCAAACTACAACAGTATAAGGATGTCTATGAGGAATATTATTTTTTACAATAGTAGTTGCAACTTCAATAGCTGTCATTACACCAAGAATACCGTCATAATTTCCACCTTGAAGTACAGAGTCAGTATGAGATCCACTCATAATTGCAGGAAGATCTTCACTACCCTTTAATGTTGCGTAGATACATCCTAAATCGTCTACTTTAATCTCTGCGCCAAGTTCCTTCATTCTCTTAACTACTTCTTCTCTAGCTTGAAGTTCACCATCGTAAAAATCAAGTCTACTAACTCCGCCCCCTGGAGTAGCTCCAAAAGTACTGAAGGTTTTAATTATTTCCCCACTCTCTCTTTGTCACATAAATACATA
>CAYFUL010000055.1:0-9053 GCA_964346375.1 uncultured Peptoniphilaceae bacterium | reverse complement strand
AAATAGAAAATATGAGGCAATAGTTGTATAAGTTGGAGCAGTATATAGTAGTACGGCAGAAACTGATGCTCCAACTAAAAGAATTGACTTTGCATAGATAAGAATGTAAACTCCGTGACCCATTATCCCCACAACGGCTACTAGGATAAAATTTTTAATAGGTATTTTAAATACAGATGGTCCAAATTTTTTAAGGGTTATAATTAAAAGCATTAGCCCTGCAAATAGTAGCCTTAAAAATCCTGTCATCTCTACATTTGAACCATGGGAGTTAATAATACTTACAAATAGTCCCAATGTTCCCCAAAGGCAACCTGCAATAAAAATTAGTATCTATCCTGAATTGTCTCTTTTCATATTTCACCTTCAAAAAAAATCCACTACTGTGGATTTTCTATTGCTCTTCTTAATTTTTCATACTCGTCTTTTAATTCGTCTTCCGTCATTCTACTTGTACTTAGTAGAGCTTCAAGGGATTTTATTTCGTCCCCTATATCCTCTCTACCAAGTCCCTTTGAATATTCAAGTAGCTTCTTCGCAGAATTAAATAACATCATAAATCTATGCTCTTCCATAATGTGGTCGATTAAATATCCCAAGGTCCAATCTTTAGTAGTATCTGTTAGGGCAGATTTATGTGGTACTACAAGATTTTCCTCTCTTAATCTAATGAGGAAACTATTTAAACTCTCGTTGTCAAAAAAGGCAAGGTTCATATATTCCGTATCAAATACTGTAGAGGAAGGTTGGTTTACCGACTCATACCCTTCCAGTCCAACAAGGTATCCTAATTTTTCGTTAAGATCTGTTTCCTTTGCCTCAATAATTTTTATACCAAGTTCTCCACAAATTTCCCTTATTCTATTTAATCTATCCTCATCTCTAAATCCATAAATTAGTATTCTTTTTTCCATAAAAAAAATCTCCTCCGATTTACATATACCCTCGAAGGAGATTTTTAACCTTTTAGAATCCGCCGTACATAAAACTGTTAATGGTCATTATAAATTTTTCTATATCACCTTTTACAGCGTTGTATTCTTCTGGAGTTGCGTTTAAAATATCCATAGTCTTTTCTGGCTGAACTACGTCCTCTGAATTTGAGTCAAAGTTTATAACAAATTTTACTCCAGTTCCTGGAAGCATAAAATCTACAGTGTACTTCTTTCCTGGTTCTACATCCTTAAATTTTATTCCAAAATCTGTAACGCTTTTGTTTAGTGCGCCTATAGAAAATTCTTTTTTTGCCTTGTCATATTTAAATATTTGGTTTACATTACCGGGAGTAGTAATAGTTAGAGTATTTATATCCTCATATCTTAAAGTAACCATTACCTTTTCTTCCCCTGCTTCAAACTCCATATTATCCAAAATAGAATTCTCACCTAGGAATTTTATAAATACCGTATCTCCCTCATCAGGTACTATTTTAATCTGTCTTAATTTGTCGTTAGAGTCAAGGCTAATGGTACAGTTGGAAATATTACTAAATTCTTCCTCGTCAAATTCCTTAGCCACTCCCATATTATTTAAATACTCTCCACCTTGGAAGGTTTCTAAAAATGGAGCCTTCTTTAGTGCCATATCCCTATTAAATCTGTCGTAGGACTCTAAAACTTTCTTTACATCCTCTTCCTTTATGGTAACCTTGTAATCCGTAGTGGAATAGTCCCCAACTTTTCCATCGGTTTTTTCTTCTATCTTCATATTATTTACAAGGGTCTTTATATCTGCGTCAACATAGGATTTTAATTCCTTTTGTAATTCATTTGGAGTAGTTGATCCTTCAAATGGATGAATTTTAACTGTTTTAAATTCTTCCTCTGCATCGTCGTCTATAAATAGATTATTTTCCTGATTAAACTGAGAATTTACAAACTCGCTTCCAAAATTTGAAAGGTTAAAACTAAATGGACCCTTGTCTGAAACTACTGGTACATCTATGTATAATTTGTCGTTTAAAAGTCTTAAATCTCCGTCTAAATTAACGCCCATTGGCAATTTTGCAGATAATACTACACCAGCCTGTCTGTTTTTTAGATTTTGGTTAAATTTTAAACTATAGTTCATTCCAAAAGGACTACTAATACTTCCGTCAGCACTAATCTTTCCATTTTCTGCATAGTTATCATAAAATTCTACAAGATTTAATCCCTCAAAATACTTATCAACAGTTACCTTTGCCTCGTCCTCTAAACTTTCAAAGGCATTTACAATTTTTACCTTTGGATTTCCAAATAGACCACTGGATAACACTACTCCTGCAATAATTAATACAACAAGTGAAACTCCAAGGCCTATAAATAATTTCTTTTTGTTTTCCATAACTCCTCCATTTTAATTTGTGCTAACTCTTCATCAAGCTTATAGATTACATCTGCACACTTTAACCCCTCAACTTGGTGAGTGGTCATAAGTATTCCCATACTGTTTTTTAACTCCAACAATCTATTTAGTAATTCCTCCTTGTATAAAAAATCAAGTCCTGCAAGGGGCTCGTCCATAATTAAAAACTTCGGCTCATTTACTATTGCACTTTCAATTACCACCCGCCTTTTCTGTCCAAGGGAAAGTTCTCTTGCCTTTTTATCAAAAAGTTCCTCAATGTTTTTGTAACTGTCTAGATAAAATTCCCTGCCCTTTTTTCTAAGAAGGACTAAATTATCCCTTACACTTAAATCCTCAATTAATAGACTTACTTGGGGAATATATTCAAAATTTTCTACTAGAACTTTTTTAGTAATGGGAGAATTATTAAAAAGAAATTCTCCAGTAAAGGGTATCTCCTTCATTAACGACTTTAAAAAAGTAGACTTACCTGCGCCATTTCGCCCAATTATACAAGTTATCTCTGAAAAATTAGCAACTAGGTCCACTCCATTTAGTACAATATTTTTTTTGTAGGAGGTTTTTATATCCCTAGCCCTTAGTGAGAATGGATTATTTTCAAAAATAATTTCTTTATTTTTCATATTTATATTATAATCTAAAATATAGTATAAAAAAAGGAGATTTAAATGATTGGAATCTATGATAGCGGAGCGGGAGGTATCTCCGTTTTAAGGGAAATAAAAAAAATCTTGTTTAAACAAGATTATCTATTCTATGGGGACAATGCACATATGCCCTTTGGGGATAAGTCCAGTGACGAAATTATTTCCTTTACAAAAGAGGCTCTGGATTTTTTCAGTATCAAGAAAGTAGACGGGGTGGTTATTGCCTGTAATACATCTAGCGCCGTTGCCCTTCCAAAGTTAACAGGCTACGATTTTCCAATAATAGGTGTAATTGATCCAGCAGTAAAAACTGCAGAGAAGATGAATTTAAAAAATCCCCTTGTACTTTCAACGACAGCTACGGCAAATTCAGGGGTATATCAAAAAAAACTCTCTTCTAAAAATGCAATGGTACTTGGAAATACAGACCTTGCTCCTGCAATTGAGAGAGATTTAAACGTAGATGAAATTATTATTAGAGAACTTAATAGAGTAGAGAAAAATTACGACGGAGTAGTTCTCGCCTGTACCCACTACCCATTAATTGAAGATGTTTTTAAAAAGTATATAGACGTACCAATAATAAACCCTGCGGAAGAAACGGCACGGGAATTATACGAAATACTACCGGAGAATTTAAGAAGTAGTGGAAATTCTAAGATATATCTCTACGGTACAGCCCCGGGAATTGAAAATATACTTAGAAAATTTTTAGGGGACCTTAATAAGTCTGCCTCGCTTCTTCAATTTCCTTAACAATATCTCGACTGTTAAGTAGTTTAATAATATTTGAGGAGTCAAGAATAATAAGATTCTTCTTTAAAAGTCTACTTCGATCCTCGTCAGTTAATGTAGATGTATTAATTACAAGAAGCGGTTTAATATCCTTCTTTACAATTCCATCAAAGAGGTCAATTAATTCATCTACGTCCTCTGATGAGATATATTCGCTTTCGGGATACTGTCTAATTTCAAGGGCATACCTTTGGTTTTTGTTGCGTACATAGAAATCAAAGTTGTCCTCTTCGTTGCGATAGTCCTCTACATGGTAGCCATTTCTTTCAAAGGCAATTTTTACAAGGTTTTGCTCTGTAACTTCAGACACTAAAACCTGTAGAGCATTTAGTAGACTTTCGGGACGTAGCTGAAGAATTGCAGTACAGTTAGTAAAATTTTCTTCCTTGTAATCAAAGGCGATAATAATATCCTCCACAATGGTAAAACCACCATGGGCAATTGCATTTCTCATATGGCGTACAAGGGCGGCAGTTTTAGTTTCGTTATCGGACCTGGTAAAAATAAGCTTAGTACAATTTGGACATACACCGTCCTCAAAGTAACTTTGAATTGAGGGTGGGATTTTATTTACAATAAGTACATCTGAATTTTCAATTCCCATAGACTGTAAAATTATCTCAAAGGAAAAATTATCAAACATCATATTGTCTATAAGGGAATTATTTACAGACTGTAAACTGGAAATATTAGGTACATACCAAAGAAGGTACTCAATAGCACGAGTAAGGTCTAGGTTAATATTTAATGGCCTTGGATTGTGGATAATATTATATGGAACTCGCCTATGATTTTCGCAGTCCAGTTCAAAATTCTTCTGGTACTTTTTCATTTTATCACCTAATGTGATTTTACTTAAAAAATTGCTATAATGCAAATAAGGAGAGGCATGAAAAAAAATAACGCTAATAGAAATAGGACAATTTTATACATACTTATAGCCATTGTAGTTATGCTTACAATTAGGACCTTTAATGGAGATAGTGATATTTCAAAACTCTCACAAGATGAGAGAAAGGAATACTATATAAAAACCCACAAGGACCTTGCAGTAAAGACTGCAAATAAATATGGACTATACCCATCAGTAATACTTGCCCAATCTGCCCTTGAAAGTAATTTTGGAGAATCAAAGTTATCTAGTGAGTACAATAACTATTTTGGAGTAAAGAGTAATAATCCAGACGAGGGAGTAAATTTAAATACGAAGGAATTTATAGAGGGAAAGGAAACGGAAGTACTGGAGTCGTTTAAAAGGTATAAATCCGTAGAGGAGAGCTTTGATTCCTATGGAAAACTTATCTCCCAAGCAAGTAGGTATAGAGACGTTGTAAGTGCAAAAAATTACAAGGAGGCAGCATACAATATTCAGTACGCAGGATATGCCACAGATCCAAACTATGGAGATAAAATAATTTCAGTAATTGAAAGGTATGGACTAGATGAGTTGGATAGATAGTATAAATAATTACGGAATAATAGAAAATTTAAAGGACTATATGGAAAAAAACTACCCTGGTAGTGTTTATGTAACCAGTAGAAATTTAAACCTTAAAAATTTTATACAGAAGGATTTTAAAGAGGAGAATAACTGTGTAATAGCATCTATTACTAGAATTATAGACTACCATAGGGGAAGTTTTCCAATAATACCAGAGGACTATATGGAAATTTACGAGGACGTACTAGAGGAGGCGAAGGGAAATCTCTTTGACGAAATAAGGGGAGTATTTCCAAATAGAATAAGTCGTATTTCAAAAAGGGTACTTGAAAAATATGGAGTAGGTGGAAAATGTAGGGGAGTATACTTTGGAAATTTTTACACAACTGTAAAAAAACAAATAGATTTAAAAAATCCCCTTATGATGAATATAGCCCTTGGAAAGTACGGGGCACATACAGTTACAATAACGGGATACTCAATTTATAACTATAACAATATGGAGATAAAACTTCTCCATATACTAGACGGGTGGAGTAGAAATTTAAGGTATATAAATTACACAGACTTTACCCATGGAATACTCTCCATAAACGGAGCCTCCTTTAATATAATTGAGCCCTTTATTTAAATTTAATACTCATTTCCACAAGGTGTTGAAAATATAAAAATTAAATTATACAATTAGTGTAGTATTTTTAAAGAGGGTAGCTATGTTTTTTATTATGGGAATAAATACAGTGGAGAAAAAATTGGAGTACAACTCAAATATGAGGATACACTCCTGTTGCTCCTACGAAAGAGCAGAGGTACATTTGCGCGCCAATGTACTTAGTCTATTTTTTATAAACACATTAAAATTTAATAGGGAGTACTTTGTAAAATATACCTGTTGCAATAGAGTGTATAGACTTAATAAAGACATAGGTAAAGAAATTGAAAAGGGACTAAATGTAGAGATAACCGAAGCAGATTTACTAGAGGAAGTTTTTACAGGGTATAGATGTAGTAACTGTAATAATACACTGGATAGGGATTATGAATTCTGTCCCTATTGTGGAAATAAGAGGTGAGGAAAACAAAGAGGAAACTTAAAATTATAGGAATAGTACTCCTGTTGATAATAGCTGCATTTTTTGCAGGGCAATTTTATAAAAATAGCTCCAATGAAACTACTATAACGTCAGATATTTTAAACAATAGAATCGAATCCATAAGGGAGCTTGCAACATTAAAGTACCACTATACAAATATGGGCCAGTTTGAAAATACTTAAACCTTCTATGGATACGAAGTTCCATTTACAACGAAGAAGTTTATTCTATCCTACGACGGAATAATAAAAGCAGGTGTGGATTTAAAAGATGTGGATGTTGAAGTTTTAGATAGAGAAATAATTATTACCCTTCCAAAATCTCAAATACTTTCCCTCGAAATAGACGAGGAATCCCTAAAGATTTTTGACGAAAAGAGTTCAATTTTTAATCAAATTAAAGTTGAGGATATGAACAACTTTACCATCGACCAAAAGAAAAAAATTGAGCAGGAAGTTGTAGAAAAAGGTGTACTTGCAGAAGCCGATGCCAATATGAAAAAGGCAATAACGGAAGTATTAAACTTCGATCCAAAAATTGCAGAGGACTACACCATTACATTTAAATAGAAAAAATAGGGCAGTAGAAAAACTGCCCTTTTTTTAATCAAGTAGATTTTACGAGTTGGTAAATTAAATAATACAATGTATGTTTGTGAATTATGGTAGATGGGTCAAGCCCTCGCCCGACGCCCTAACATAATTCTGTTTTGGAACAATAGCATTGAATTTCACCATATTCAAAAACCAGTACATTGGACAAATCAAAACTATTTCAAAACCTACGGTAGGGGCGGATTGTCGTGGTCCGCCCGTTTCATTGTGTCCGTATTTTATTACAAATGTATTCCACAATACCGATGTATTTCCCTCCACTACATCCATAAAAAAAGAAGAGCTTTCGCTCTCCTTCTGATTAATATGTTTCTTTAAATACTTCGAAATGTGCCCTTGGATGGTCGCATGCTGGACATTTTTCTGGTGCTTCCTTGCCCTCGTGTATATATCCACAGTTGTTACATTTCCAAAGTACTACTTCGTCCTTTTTAAATACCTTATCGTTTTCAATATTTTCGATTAACTTGTTAAATCTCTTTTCGTGAGCTTCTTCTACTTCTGCAATTTCTCTAAATACAAATGCAATATCCTTAAAGCCTTCTTCCTCTGCTACATCTGCAAAATGTGGATATAGATCAGTATGCTCCTCATTTTCTCCCGCAGCTGCTGCTTTTAGATTTTCTAATGTATGTGCAAGTGCTACTGGGAAATCTGATGTAATTTCAATTTTTTCCCCTTGAAGATCCTTTGCTAAAAATTTAAAAAATCTCTTTGCGTGTTGAACTTCGTTTCTTGCTGTCTCTTCAAAAATATTTTGAATTTGTACATATCCGTCAGTCTTTGCCTGCTTTGCATAGTAGCCATATCTTGTAGCTGCTTGACATTCTCCCGCAAATCCCTTCATTAAATTAACGGCTGTTTTACTTCCTTTTAGTTCCATAATAACCTCCTTTTTATTACTTTCCTAATATAGATTGTATCCCTCTTGCAAATTTTTGCAAGAGTCGGTGAATATTTTTATCTATGTAATTTTACTTTCCTTTACCTATTTTTTGTAGAAAGTCTTTTCAATTTGTCCATTTTTTATTTTTCCTTAACATTTAACCATTCTTTTTAATATAATTAATACAGGACTATCACATTTTTATGTTACTCTATTTTCAAGGAGGAAAAAAATGGGTTTATTTGATAGATTTTTTAAAAAAGATGAAAACACAAAATCTAAGGAACATTTTATTATTGCCATAAATAGACAGTACGGTTCTGGCGGTACAGAGATTGCAAATATTATTTTAGAGAAACTAAATATTCCCCTTTACGACGAAAAAACTATTGAACTTAAAGCCATGGAAACGGGACTTGATGAAAATTTTATTAGGGAAAATTCTGACCAGCTTCTTGACGATACTATTTACGATCTCTATAGAGAAAATTCCATCTACTCTAACGAGGAGGATATGACTTCTTCCGATACTCTTTTTCTTGCAGAGTCTAAGGTTATTAGGGACCTTGCAAAAATTGGACCCTGTATTATTTTAGAAAAGAGCGGCGGCTATGTACTTAGGGAGTATAAAAATGTACTAAAGGTATTTTTTACTGCCCCTTATGATTTTAGATTTAACAGGGCTGTTAATGTTTACAAGGACAGGGAAGAAAAGGCAGAGGGTAAAATTCGCCAAATGGATACGAGAAGAAAGAACCAGTTTTACAAAAATACTGGTGAAATTTGGGGTGAGGCTTCCTGTTACGATTTATGTATTAATACTTCCACAATGGATTTTAATTCCATTGCAGATATTTTAGTTGAAGTTGCAAAAAAGAGAGGTCTTATTTAAGTACTTCTCTTAAATTGTTCACAAAGTTAGTGTATTCATATATAAATAATCAAATATTACATCTGCAATTTGGAATGGATAGGTAATAAAAAACAAACATAACGCAGCGAGGGACTCACGACAATCCGCCCCTACCGGTGGTTATTTTGGTTGGGAAATATTTTTAAATACAGAGTTTTTATGAGTTGATAATTTCAATAATACAATGTATGTTTGTGAATTATGGTAGGGCGTCGGGCGTCCTCGCCCGACCCGAGGGGATAGTGTATCGGTACTCTGGAATGAATATGTAATAAAACAAGGACGTTGTTTAGCGGGCGGATTAGGGACAATCC
>CAYFUL010000054.1:802-9503 GCA_964346375.1 uncultured Peptoniphilaceae bacterium | reverse complement strand
TCTTTTTGTATATTGTTTCTAATTCTCTTGTTGGGATGTCTGTTATCTCTGATACAAATTTCATTGACAAATCTCTTTTTAATAATTTTTCAGCTGTTTCTACTTTATTTTTTTCTATGCCTTTTTTCATACCTTTTTTTTCTCCAGCTTCAAATCTGGACTGACCAAATTATTCTAATAATCTCATATTATCACTTAGTATATTGCTTAATTTTATTTGTGTTTCTTTATTTTCAATAAATTTATCTACTAATAGCTAAGTTATGCCTAATACAAATTCTGACTTGTGGTGTATTGATTTTATTAATTGAGTATGTTCTAAAGAATTTTCTAGGGAAGAATTTTAGAATTATACTTTCTCTAGTAATTGTCCTATTCTATATTTTTCTAATTGATTTTCCACCGGGAGCAGTGCGCGCCTACATACTATTTGCCCTTGTAAAACTATGCTATTTTACGAAAAAAAGGTATAGTGCCATTGATGCTCTCCTTTTTGCGGCGTTTATTATATTAATTTACAATCCCTACTCCATTTATTCCACTGGTTTTATTCTCTCCTTTTCATCCACCCTTGGAATTGTACTTCTATACAGTAGAATTAAGGGGAGAGGTAGGATAAAAAATGCCTTTAAACTAAGTCTATGTACCTATATTATTAATATTCCCATACTGGTAAATACATTTAATACTGTCTACTTTAGGGGAATTATTTTAAATGTACTTCTTGCGCCAATTTATACCATTGTAATTTTTCTTGGATTTTTTGGAAGTATTCTTGGAATTTTTTACAGTGGGTTTAATATATTTCTACAGGTGTGTAATATTCTACTGGGATTTTCCACAGGGATTTTAGAAACTATCTCTAAGTTCTCCATTAATTTCTATATTGGGGACTTTGGTTTTGCCCTTATTGTCCTATACTATCTTGGAGTTTTGGTGTTCTTTGGATATATTTCATTGTTGGACTTCGGACCAATTACTAAAGCAATTTATTTTTACTCAATTATCTCCATTGTATTTATACTGGTTTGTTCAAATCCTATAAGAGAAATTGACTTTATATATATTGGCCAAGGGGATAGTGCCGTAATAAACTACGAGCCAAGTATTTTTATAGTGGATGCTGGCGGAAGTAGAAGTGAGGATTACAATCCCACAGATCTCTACTTAATCCCTTACTTAAAAAGCAAGGGGATAAATCGTATTGATGGAGTATTTTTATCCCACTTTGACGCCGACCATAGTGGAGGAATTTATTCTCTACTAAGTAATTTTACGGTGGAGGGAGTATATATTTCAGAGGACGCTCCAAAAAACGAGGACTATTATAGAATTTTAGAATTAGTTCCCCTTTATGTCTTTAATGGTAAAATAGACTTAGTTGGGGATGACTATATTTTGGCGATAAAAAATTCCACTATGGGAGATGAAAATGACAACTCCCTTGTAATGGAGGTATCCATTAATAATTTTAAGACACTTTTTACAGGAGATATAGGCTTTAGTAGGGAAGTGGACATAATAAATTCAGTGGATATACTAAAAGTTCCCCACCATGGAAGTAAAAATTCCACATCTTCTGAATTTTTAGAGAGAATTAAACCTAAGGCTGCTATAATCTCTGCAGGGATAGATAATTTTTACAACCATCCCAGCGAGGAAGTTCTTGAGCGACTTAGGGAAAAGAACATAGATACATTTAATACTAGGGATATGGGAAGAATTAAGGTGGATTTTAATTCGGGGAGTATCTCTGGATACCTAGATGAAAAATTTGAAATAGATTACGTAATTATTGGAGGTGTACTAGAGGGGCTATTCCTTCTATTTTTTAGAGATGAATTACAGAGATTTTATAAATGGAAATTATTCGGGGGCATATATTCTAATAGGAGTTGAAAAACTTCTAATGGACAGTACTATTACCACCCTTGAAAATAGATTAAACCCAGTATTTTTAGATTTTAACTACTTAAACTACGAAGGGAGCCAAGTGGATTTAGATAAGCTTCAACTCTCATGGGAAACTCTGCCTGTAATGGACAGTAGAAAGTTAATTGTGGTAAAGGACGTAAGTGGATTTGAGAGAGTAAATAAACCCAGTGGAGACTTTATTGAAAAGTTAAAGAACTTGCCAGAGAATGTCCTTCTTATTTTTGTTGAAACGGATCCACTAAGTAAGACCACATCTTTTTATAAACAGATGAAAAAAAACGGGGGAGTAGTTGAGTACAATAAGCTAAACCAACAGGAAGTGCGAAGTTTTATTAGAGGATATTTAAAAAATCATGGTAAGACTATGAAACCCATGGTGGAGGCAAAATTTATAGACTATGTGGGATATTTTAGTAGAAATATTGAGAGAAATCTCTTTGACGTAGTAAATGAACTTCAAAAACTGTTAAACCTCTCCACTGGAGATGAAATAGATTTAAAAAATTTAGAGGAATCTCAAGAAAAGAGTATAGATACCAATATTTTTAACTTTATTGGGGAATTAAATAGGCGAAATGTAGAGGGAAGTCTTAGAGAATTTGAAAATCTATATACGCTAAACGAACCACCTTATAGAATTTTCACCATGGTAGTAAGGCAAATTAGGCTTCTACTTTCTTATATGTCCCTAGCTGGTTCAGGATATGATGGTACAGAGTACAAGAATATTATGAATATAAAGGACTATGAGTATAGAAAACTTCAAGGCGCGGCGAAAAATTTTACTAGGGAAGGCCTACTAGAACTATACAACTACGCAATGGACTTGGATTTACAATTTAAAACCACCTCCCCAGATGAGAAGGTGGAAATTGAAAAGCTAATAGTAAAGCTCTGTAGTGATTAATTTTAAAATCTCTCTACCCATATTTATTCCCGTTAATTTTTCAAAGGATAGATAGTTTACGTTTGAATTTACTTCGCAAAGAATTGGACCATTTTCTCCATAGAGTAGATCAACTCCGCTAAAGGTAAGTCCCAAAATTCTATGTGCCTTTAGTGCAATGTTTCTCTCTTCAGGAGTAAGGTCTATTTTTTTTGCAACTCCACCAATGGTAATATTTGCCCTAAAGTCATCTTGATTTATCCTCTCCATTGCACCGATAATCTTATCACCAACAATATTTACACGAATATCCCTTCCCTTAGAGGTAGAAATATACTCCTGTAATAAAAAAGGACGATTGTCTAAACTTTCTATGACATTTTTAAGTTCACTCCTACTATTTACAAGGTGTACCTGCATTCCGAAGGAGCCTTTTGATTCCTTTACAATAATACTCTCTCCAAGTTCATTAAAGACTCTATCTATATAATTTTCAGTAAGGATTTTTTTCCCGTAGGAAAATGAACCTATAATGGTCTTTGGCATCTTTACCTTTCCCTGAAGGGCAAAGGTGGTTAGAATTTTATCGTCGCAGACTTCTATGGACTTGGGACTATTATAGACCCTATATCCAAGTTTTTTTAATGCCCTTGCTAGGGGAACGTCCTTGTCCCAAAATATAATAAAATCTGGCCTCTCTATACCATTTGGAAATTGTACCCTTAGTCCGCCGTCCTCTACTATAAATATTTCATCATTTCCTACGAGGGAAAGGTCAATCCCCATGGAAGTACCTTGAAATTTTAAATCCTCAACTAGTCTAAAGAGTTTATTGTCCTTTCCAAAGTGGGAATTATAAATAACTACTCCCCTCATAACTTTAAGCTCCTTATTCCACTTTCAAGGGCAGAGATTAATTTTACCATCTTGTCATAGGAATTCATTACATTCCAATTAAATTCAATCATTATTGAAGGAGTAGAGGTATGTTTTGCAATATCTCCGGGAACGCAGTAGGGGTAGTCTCCCGTATATAAAAAGTCCACCTTGGTATTGTAGTCATAGTTTATAAATCCACTGGCAATTTTTTCAACAAGGTCATCTCTGCCGAAGATATTAACGCCGTTCCCGGAGCCAATGTCCACGTCGTAGTCCCTATCTGGGCGAGAAATATGAAGGTCTATTAAAAATTCAATATTATTTTCTACAATGTAATTTTTTAAAGCCTCTCTATATGGGTGAACTTCGTCAAAATTTGCATCGTCGTCTAAATTTCTAGTCTTATAAATTACGGGGCAACTAAGTCTCTTTGAAAGTTCTATTGCCATAATTCCCGTTCTATACTCTGGTAATTTAATTCTTCCGTTTCTTAACTGTGGTACAGAATGGGGAGCAGATAGTATAAATTTTTTACTTCCATCTATAATTTCAAAGCCTTTCGGATCTCCAACTTCCTCTATAAAAAAACTCTCTAATCTATTAAATTCTTCTCTTGTCATAATTCACCTAAATAAAAAAGGTTAATAAAAACTTCCGAGAAGTTTCTATTAACCTAGACGATTTAATTTCTTTGTTAGTTGACTAAGCTTTCTGGAAGCAGCATTTTTATGGATCACGTTCTTTAAAGCCGCTCTCTTTAATTTTTTATCAACATCTTTTAAAAGTTCTCTTGCTTCATCAACTGAGTTGTTATCAACTGCAGCTTCAAACTTTTTGATGGCGTTTTTGATAGATGTCTTTCTGGATCTATTTCTTAAATTGGCCTTTTTGTTTAAATCAATTCTCTTAATTGCAGACTTAATATTTGCCATTATTTCACCTCCGTAAATCTTCTTAATTGGCTCATAATATAATAACATTTTTACAAATTCATTGCAAGATTTATTTTAAACCCTAAAAAAATCCACCTCTACAAGATTGGAAAAATCAAGGCCTTTTTCTGTCAGTCTAATTCCTTTACTGTCTTTTTGTAGTAGTCCAAGGGAAATATTCTTTTCAATCTCCCTAGAATATTCCACTTCCAATTCTATTTTAAAGCGATTATAAAACTCATTAAAGTCAATTCCTTCAATTAATCGCAAACCCATTGAAAGAAATTCATTTATTCTATCTAAACTTGTAAGTTCTTCACAGAAGTCCGTTGGAAAATTTCCACTGTCTAATAGACTGTAGTACTTTGTAAAACTATCTACATTGTAGTAGCGAGTGTTATCTATATTTGAATGAGCCCCCATTCCAATTCCAACATACTCTCCAATTTTCCAGTAGTTTAAATTGTGGGAACAGGTATATCCCTCTTTTGCAAAGTTTGAAATTTCGTACTGTCTATATCCCATGGTCTTTAATCCATTTAAAATATAGTGGTAGTATTTTCTATCCTCTTCCTCACTTGGAAAAAGCTCCGGTGAATTTCTATACCTATTCCACATGGGAGTGCCTTCCTCAATAATTAAACTATAATAGGAAATATGCTCTGGGCTTAATTTTTCAACTTCCCTTAGAGAATTTTCAATATGGGAAAGATTTTGGTAGGGGAGGGATAGAAGTAGATCTAGGTTTATATTTTTAAAGCCTGCTGATCTTGCTGCATCTACACATTTAAAAATGTCCTCCCTGTTGTGGACACGTCCTATTTTACCAAGTAAAAATTCATCAAAGGACTGTACTCCTATACTTAGTCTATTTATTCCAAGTTCCCTATATCCCTTCGCCCTAGAATAACTTAGGGAGTTGGGATTTGATTCTATTGTAAACTCCAAATTCTCATCTATGTTAAAATTACTAAAAATATACTCCACCAACTTTTCGTACTCATAGGGTTCAATAAGTGATGGAGTTCCACCTCCTATAAAAATACTGGTAATGTTAGAATTTTTAAGGAGGTCACTTTTTAATTTTAACTCTTTTAGAAGGTAGTCCATGTAATTAATATCCATGGTAGTATAGGATAGAAAATCACAGTAGTCGCACTTCTTTACACAGAAGGGAATATGGATATATATTCCTCTATTCTTCATCATATTTTAATACAGTTAGGAATGCCTCTTGTGGAACTTCTACTGAGCCAATAGTACGCATTCTCTTCTTTCCTTCCTTTTGTTTTTCAAGTAGCTTTCTCTTTCTGGAAATATCTCCCCCGTAACACTTAGCAAGTACGTCCTTTCTAAGGGCACGAATAGTCTCCCTCGCTATGATTTTATTTCCAATTGCCGCCTGAATAGGAATTGCAAATTGGTGTCTTGGAATTACGTCAGTAAGTCTTTCGCAGATTTTTCTACCACGAGTATAGGCAGAATCCCTATGGACAATTATTGAAAAGGCATCTACTAATTCTTCGTTAATTAAAATATCCAGCTTAACTAGATCAGACTCTTGGTATCCCTTTATTTCATAGTCGTAGGATGCGTATCCCCTAGTCTTGGATTTAAGTGCGTCAAAAAAGTCATATACCACTTCGTTTAGAGGAAGGTCGTAGACAATATTAGTTCTAGTTTCCTCAAGGTACTGCATATCTATAAATATACCTCTACGATTTTGACATAGGTCCATTACTGCCCCAACATAGTCCGTTGGAGTCATAATATTTGCCCGTACAATTGGCTCCTCCATCTTAACAATCTCAGTAGGGTCTGGCATATTAGTTGGGTTTTGAATCTCTAGTATTTCTCCAGAGGATGTATGAATTTTATAAATAACTGATGGAGCGGTGGTAACTAGGTTTAAATTAAACTCCCTCTCTAATCTCTCCTGGATAATTTCCATATGAAGTAGACCAAGAAAACCACATCTAAAACCAAATCCAAGGGCAACTGATGTTTCAGAGTCAAATACCAATGCTGCGTCGTTAATTTGTAGTTTTTCAAGGGCTTCTCTAACAGAAGTATAGTCCTCTCCCTCGGCAGGGTAGATTCCACAGTAAACCATTGGCACAACTTTTTTATATCCAGGTAGCGGTTCAAGAGTTGGATTATTTTTAAGGGTAATAGTATCTCCAACGCGAGCCTCTTTTACGTCCTTAATACTTGCTGTAATAAATCCTACATCTCCTGCAGAGAGTTCATCTAGTAGAAGATGGCCATTAGTAGTTACTCCAACGTCTACTACTTCAAAACTCTTTCCTGTGGAGTACATCTTTATCATGTCTCCCGGTTTAACCTTGCCGTCAAAAATTCTAACGTAACATATAACTCCCTTGTATGCGTCGTAGTAGGAGTCGAAAATAAGTGCCTTTAGTGGTGCGTTTTCATCTCCACTAGGGGCAGGAATATTTTCTACAATGGACTCTAAAACGGATTTAATATTAATGCCATTTTTCGCAGAGATAAGTGGTGCATCTTCTGCATCAATTCCAATAATATCCTCAATTTCCTGTTTAACTTCCTCTGGCCTTGCACTTGGAAGGTCTATTTTATTAATAATTGGAATAAGTTCAAGGTCTTGGTCTATGGCAAGGTATACATTTGCTAGAGTTTGTGCCTCTACACCTTGGGTAGAATCCACAACTACTAATGCGCCTTCACAGGCAGCAAGGGAACGAGATACCTCGTAATTAAAATCCACATGGCCTGGAGTATCTATTAGGTTAAAAATATACTCCTCTCCATTTTCCCTTTTATATATAAGGCGTACTGCCTTTAATTTAATAGTAATTCCTCTTTCCTTTTCCAAATCCATAGAGTCAAGTACCTGGGAACTCATCTCCCTTTGGGTAAGCATTCCCGTTTCCTCAATAAGTCTATCTGCAAGGGTACTCTTTCCGTGGTCAATATGGGCAATTATGGAAAAGTTTCTAATTTTTTCCTGTCTACTCATGACTACCTCCTATAAACTGAAATTTTGAAAGGGGCCAAAAGCGAACTTTTGGATAGGATTTAATATCCTTCTTGGAAATTGGACCAAAGTATCTTGAATCCACACTCATTCCCGGCTGTCTATTATCTCCCATTACAAAGTACTCTCCCTCTCCTAATTCCCATAGGGTCTGTTCCGTATAGGGAAGTGTACTTACGCCACTTTCAATATATGTTTCATTAAGTAATTTACCATTTAAATATACGTCTCCATTTACAAGTTCAACAGTATCTCCCGGAAGCCCTATCATCCTTTTAATATACTGTTTATCCTTTTCAATGGGACTTTGAAAAACAACTACCTCTCCATGGGTAGGTTCCTTATAATATCTTGGAAATACTAGGCAAATAAGCCTTTGGTTATGTTCAAGAGTTGGAAACATACTGCTACCATCTACGCGAGATGTATTAAATACAAATGCACGAATAAGTAGGGCTATTATAATTGCCAGTACAAAAGTTCCAACTGCACTTAAAAATGATTCTTTCTCCTTCATACCTTCTCCTTAATTGATTATTTCTTAATAGAGTATAACAAAAAAATGGAGATTTAAGAAATAATGTTGTAATTAAATAGACTTACTCCATAGTAAATAATTGTCTATAAAATTTCCCTCTACTTTTCCCTCATCCTTTAACCATGATAGAAAGGATTTAACAGTACTTCCCACGAGAACATACTGCTCGTAATTTATAGTGAGGCAATATTCATCAAAGAGATTTTTTAAAAGGGTTTCGAAATTCATGGGAGTAGTAAGAATTTCAAGAATCTTCTCCTTAATTTCCATAACGGCTCTCTCGTTAAAGTCCACAAGGTCTAAAATATCCTTACTTGCCTCGGTGTGAGCTGGTACAAAATTACTCGCATCTAGTTTTTTCACCCTGTCCAATGTTTCTAAGTACTCACTTACATTGTAGATAAATGGAATTTTATATTTTTCAATGGTATCCCTGCTACTAATACAGTCTGCAAGAAATACTACATTATCTGGAGTGCGAATACCAATCATATGGAAAAAATGACCGGGAA
>CAYFUL010000054.1:0-792 GCA_964346375.1 uncultured Peptoniphilaceae bacterium | reverse complement strand
AACCTCTAGTTCCTCTGGAAAGTCACTATGGGAAATGTCTAAGGCATTACTCTCCTGTGCCATTAAAAATTTATGTCTTAGTTCCTTAAATGGATAGGCTCCATATAGAAATGATGGCTCTAAAATTGTGTACTTAGTAAAGGCTGCCTCAATTCCCGGGGCGAAAATTTTACACCCTGTATTATTTTCAAGGTACTTATTTCCCCCAATATGATCTGCATTTGAATGGGTATTAATAATCGCCAATAAGTTCCAATTATTTTCATCTAGAATTTTTCTAACTCTTCTCCCTGCATCTTTATCGTTACCACTGTTAATTAAGTAGACGTTATTTTCCTCAGTTCTATATAGGCCAATTTTTGCAGGACAATTTATATAGTAGGTGTTTTTTTCAACTTGAATTAACTCGTACATACTTACTCCTCTCTTGGAAACAATGAATTTTAGCTAATTATAATATAATTTTAAAGAGTAAAAAAGATTCATATAAAATTTTTCAAATCCCTTGACATTACTTTTCAAACCATGTATCATAATACATAGATTAGCACTCGCAGAATAAGACTGCTAATAATAAAGATGGGTGATAAAATGGATGAAAGAAAGAGAATGATTTTAAACGCCATAATTAATTCCTACATCTTAAATCCAAGTCCTGTCGGAAGCAGAACTATTTCAAAGGAATACGACCTAGGAATTAGTTCTGCTACAATTAGAAACGAAATGGCGGATTTGGAAGATTTAGGTTATTTAAATAAACCTCATACTTCTGCTGGTAGAGTACCGTCTGAT
>CAYFUL010000053.1:0-9524 GCA_964346375.1 uncultured Peptoniphilaceae bacterium | reverse complement strand
ATATCATCTTCAGAGTTACTATTTACATCCTCATGTTTTTTGTTAAAAACCTCATCTTTTTTATCGGCAATATATTTTTTAATGTCAATTCTTTCGCCGTCATCAAGGATAATGTAGAAGTCATAGTCAGTTAATAGAGCAGCACCAGCTCCCACAAGGGCACTAACAGGACCAAGAATAACCCCAACAGCGGAAATGGCAAGGGAAAGATTTAAAATAGTGCTACCATTTTTTTCAACAACAAGTCTACTAGCATTGCCCTTTTTCCAAATATCCTCAATGGCATTTTGAACGTCCTTAGCAAAATTATCAAACTTATCTCCAACATTAGAGAAGGCATTTTTAGCATCCTTAGCACCTTCATCAAAGATATTTTTGTAGGAGTCGTTAATAATTTGGATAGCTCTATCAACGTCACCGTCAGTTTCTAAAAGCGCCTTTCTTACAACTTCATAACTTTGACCAGTCATATTCATAACATAGTCAATTTTTTCAATATTAATCATTTTATCACCCGTCTATATTATACCCTTTAAAAATCAATTAAAATGAGAGTTATTTAAATTGCAAGTAAACTTTTACTATTTTTGACATTTTTTAATAATTTTCTTCCCTTTGTAAAAATTATTTATTTTTATTTTTTTTATATAATTTTTCACGGTAATACTATTTAAAATTTTTATTCTAAAGAAAAAAATAATTATATTGCTGCCAGAATTATAAAAAATTACCCCCCTAAAACACATGGATTTAGGGGGTATATTTTTTGGTTTTTTAAAATAACTACTGTACAATATCCTTTAAAATTCTCTCCCACATTTCCTCAATAAGATTACCAATTCTATGGAACTCATGAGTATTAGAAGCTTCTGTAATATGGTAGTAACCCCAGTGGCTAGAGTCAATGTCGTTATAAATTTTAACATCAGTCTTAACAGGAGCAACTCCTCTTTCCTTAACTTCCCTTTCAAAAAGAGAGTTTAAAATTTTTGCAGTTTCTGCTCTAGTAATATCCCAATCCGGTTTAAAAGTACCATCAGGATATCCGTCAATTCTCTTATTGCCATATGCCTTATTAATAGCTGCCTCAAACTTATGACCAACTGCATCAGAGAAACTACTACTAGAACCGTTAGCCTTGTCAATATGACTAATAAGTTGAGCAAGTTCAGCCCTAGTTATAGGTTCATTAGGTCTAAAGTTTTCGCCAGATTTTTCTTCAAGAATACCAGCCTTAAAAGCGGCATTAATATATCTGTTAAACCAATCGTTAGTATCGGCAAAAACAGTAGGAGAATTGTCCTTTAAGTTATATTCCTTTAATCTAACGACCATAGCAACAGCCTCGGCTCTAGTAACACTTCCATCAGGTCTTACTGATCCATCAGGATAACCAGTTATAAAAGCCTTGTGAAGGTGTTTAATACCATTATCTTTAATAGGAGCAGTTCCAAATACACCAATAATAACAGGTGGGTAGTATGGAGGCTCTACAGGAGTAATAGGAGTAGATTCCTTAGAGTTAATAATAGTAAAACCATTATCTTTTTCAACTACATTATGTTTAAATCCATCAGGAACAATTTCTAAAACTTTGTATTTTATACTCTTACCATTATCCTTAGTAGGAAGATCTTTAAATACGTGAGTCCAATCATTTGAATCATCTAGTTTAATAGTACCTACAACTTCATTATTAGCAAGAAGATTAACAACTACAGGAACTATTTCATTTTTAGGAACATTATTCCAAACATTATTAACTGTAATATTTTTAGTTTCAGGTTGTGGTTCTTCTGTGGATTCTTTAGTATTAATTACAGTAAATCCAATATTTTGATTTCCAGTAATGTTTACTTTAAAATCTGAAGGTTTATTTACCTCTACTACATTGTAGTCTATTTCCATTCCGTAGTTTTGGCTTTCTCTGTTAGCATTTAAAGCATCCACATTTTCAAATTTGCTATTCCAGCCATTAGCTTCACTGAGTGCTATTGTTTTAACTGTTTTTTCTCCATCTTTTAGTTGTATTTCAACGGGAACTAATTCATTTTCTTCTGTATTTACCCATTTCTTTTCAACTGGTATTTCTACTTGCTTTACCCAAATTGCATAAACTGTTTTCTCATGAGGGCAAGTATTTTAGTTATAGGTGTCGTTGGATTCTTTTGAAGATCATAGAAATTACGACTATCATCAAATTTAGTTACACTAGCTACTTTATAATCTTGTACGCTACCAAAGGCTGGATGTTGTTTTTCAGACCAACCCATAAATTGATATCCAAGCTTTTCAGGAGTTTGTTCCTCTTTCATATCTGTTTTATCAGTATAAGGCGCTATAGATGAGTAGAAGTCGTAAAACTTCTCGTGTTTTTCAGCACTGCCTTCAAAGGTACCACCATTTCCTTCAAAAATCATCTTTGCCCTTTGACCAACTACTACTTGTTTAGTGTCAGGATTTAATACAAAATCCCATTTGCCTGTGGAAGTGGTATCATCGTATGAGGCTCTTTCTTGTCCATAAATTTCGTCTCCCGCTACAGGATCTTTTCCAAAATAGTTAAGGAGATTAGCGTCAGATTTATTTGGTGTATAGTTCTCTCCTGCTGCTACTACATAACCAAATTTTCTAGCCATTTTTTCTAAATTATTGTTCTCTAAAGCTTTTTCACTTATTGAAACATCAATTTGTTTTGTTAGGGGACCGGTTAATATAATTTTAGACTGTCCATCTAATACTCTTACGTCTTTCCCAAGTGCTATAGTTGCTTTTGGAGTAATTATTACATCCTTTGCTGCATAGATATTTGTTCCACCATATTCATTTGGTTTACCTGGGAATATATTTTCTCCTTCAAGTCCAGTAGAGCTGCCTGTAATATTTGCTTCATCTATCTTTAGGTATCCATCATTGTAAATTCCGCCGCCTAAAGAACCAGCTATTCCCCAAACTACATTTGAATTTTCAGTAATAGTCAAACTACCTTTGTTAAAAATTCCCCCTCCTAGACCTGCTCTAGTTTCATTAATAGTGGAGGACTTAATTTCAACAACGGCTTCGGGACCTATAAAAATTCCACCGCCGGCTTGGTCGCCCCAATATAGAGTTCCAGCATTAGAAATGGTGTTGTTTTCAATATAAATCTCTGAAGGAACTACTTTATCTTTTTTTTGTTCCTATTGCAATTGCTCCTCCCACAATATCGGCATGTAAATCTTTTATTGTATTATTTTTTATATAAACTGTGGGAGAAGGTTGTTTTTCATATAATTTTTCTTCTATACAAATTGCACCATCAAAATTTGCAGTACCTTGCCCGTTATCTCTACCTATACCAGTCATGGTATTATTATCAATAGTATGAGTTTCGCCACCTACTATATCAATAAATCCACCAGCGTAGGATACCATGGATTTTCCTATGATTGTAAATGTTGAATTGGCAACTGTAGAAGTTCCCCCTTCAAAACAAAGAGCTCCACCACTAATTCCATAGTCAGTTCCTAAACTTTTTATATTAAACGTTGAATTTGAAATATCTACATTACTTCCAAGGGACCTTAAAAATCCACCTGTATTAAAGCCCTTAGCAATATCTACAGTTACATTATGGATATTTCCAACTGCTGATCCTTTTATATAGATATTTGCTCCTTGAGTACCAGCATCACCATGGCCATAATGTCCGCTATTATCTGCAAAGGTAGTACCACTAATATTTAGAGTACCATCCTGTATATAAATAGCTGCTCCATGGCCATATTCCCCGACTCTATTTCCTTCAAATTTCCCTCCTGTTATAGAAATTACCGTGTCTGCTCCTACTGAATATATGGAACCGCCGTTTTTATCCCTTTCTCCAGAGTATTGACTTAGATTAATATTTGTACCAGGAGTGTTATTTAGAAAGTTGGTATTAGTTGCAGTTAAATTACTTCTATTTGATAGTAATATTCCTCTGCCTGGGTTTTGAGTTGCATTTTCTCCAGGTTTTCCATTTTTAACGGTAGCATTAATTAGATTTATTGGTGAACTACCCTTAGTATAGATAATTCTATTTAAGCCTTTTCCATCTAAGGTTACATCATTAAATGTAATTGTAGAATTATCAAGAATTATCATAGTACTTTTAATATCTGTTGTATTAAAAGTGCTAGATGGAGATATTGTATATGCTCCGTTAATAGTAAGTGTTTTATCCTTAATCTCTAGGGGACTTATAAGCACAATATTACCTGTAAGATTAATGGTATTTCCATCTGTTTGTACTGCTGTTCGAAGCTCCCCTTCATTTGAAACATTTACTTCTGCTGCAAATGTAGGGAATGAAAATATTACTAACAATAGAAATACAAAACAAAAAAGTTTTAATGATTTTTTCGTAGTTTGCCTCCGTTTAATAATATATTTATAGTATTGTTTAAATTATAATGATTTTTAATGTTTTATTCAATTGTTTATCGATTTTATCGAGAAATTTATAAAATTTTTCAATATGTATAAGAGGGGATGAATTTTTAAAGGGATAAAATAAAAAAAGACCGATTTTTCGGTCATTTTATTATCCTATATAATTTAATATTTTAAATATCTGTGGTCTACTTGGTAGTTGGAGTATGTCTACTTGTCCTTTTCGCAATTGGTGCATTTCGTGGAGTGGTATTATTTGGTTATAGGTATAGTGGTTGCCATTTATCTTTATATCAAAGCGAAACTCCGGCTGTTCATTTATATAGGTTCCTGTTTGATTAAAGGCTAGTACCTCTCCTGTCGTTGTATTTCCATAGAGTATTAGTTCGCCACTTTCCTCGTCGTTTCTAATATTTCCATGTTCTATCATTTTTGAAAATTTTTCCATTCCAAAGGTAAATAATCCAATTATAAATATGGAACTTACTGGCGCCCAAACCCATGCTGCTTGTGGACCAATAAATCTCCATCCCATTCCATTACTATATTTTTTATAGGAGTAGAGGAAAAATCCAACCATGTATACTAGATGAAATATAAACCAAATTACTATTGGTATACTTGATGGTGTTTCTACTTTTGAATTGGCTACTATAAATGGAGGGTTATGTTTATATTGGTTTAAAAGTAGGTTTATCTTTTTACCCTTTTCATATCTATTTAGATGGGGTTTTGAATCTATTATTGAATAGTTGATCGTAACTCTATTTCCTACAAGGTTATTAAATTCAAGGTCTAACTCAATTTGCGCTTCCCCTTTTTTTACTCCATAGTTTATACTCTCTAGTATATTTGCTTCCCTTGGAACTCCATTTTCTAGTAGATCAACATACTTTCTTCTAAGCCTTCCTCTCCTAATGGGAATACTTAGTATTAAAAATGCAGAGATCATCCAAAGGATAAATCCCAGTGCTAAAAAAATTGTAGATGTTAATGGGTTATAATATCCATGGGGAATTCTTATAAATATTCCAGGGAAGACATACATGAAAAATAAACTATATATCATCCAAAATATACTCATTACATTTTCTCCTTTTCTATAACATTACCCTCTTGGTCAAAGGACACCCTTAAATCGTATCGCGTGCCTTTTATTATCGTATAGTAAAAAAATTCGTCTCTATAGTACCTGCCATAGATAGTATCTATTCCAAGGTCAGAGTGTTCAAAGGCATACTCGTTTAAATTTTCCATTTCATAAAATATTGTCGCGGCGTTTGCGTAAATTTTATCCATTGCCTTAAAGGACACATTTTTTAATGGGTAGAGGTACTTCTTATCATTTTCATAATCGTAGCCCTCATTTGGAGATACATTCCATTTATTATCCCATGCACAATAATCGTATATATCTGAAATTTCTCTATTACTTGGTACAACTATATCTGTATAGAATCTATCCTTATTAATATATAGGTGGTTTAAAAATTCTACGTCTTCGGTTCCTGTCATTTGAAATATTTCTGCCCTTAGTGAATCTAGTAGATTAGGGTCAGCAAAAACCTTAGTACTATCCATAGAGTTAAATACCTCTATTATTTCCTCCTCAGTTAAATAGTCTCCTATATTATTTTCTGTAATATATTCCCTTAATGCTGAAGAAGTTTCTGTAGAAAATTGAAAGCCCATTTTTTCCCTTGCGTCGTTAATAAAATCCATAAAGTAAACTCCCTGTACTGGTTGGGAAGATAAATCTATTCCAAAAATGCCTCCTTTATTCTCGGCTTGAGTTTTATTAGTGGGATTTTCGGCAAAAGTTTCATCTATTGCCTGTTCTATCTGTTGACATGCTGTTAAAGTTGGAATTAATAACAGTAACAGGATTTTAAAGTGCTTAAACATGATTTCCTCCTTAGTATTTATTTATGTTAAGAAAGAAAGAAAAAGAAAAAAGAAAAGAATACTGCTTAGCTATATTATACCCTGGGATTTTTTATGCCACGACTCGTCAATGTAAATTATTTGTAAATGGGTAGGGATTTTAATACAGAATTTATTTGAAAAATATTTTTTGGGATGGAATAATAAGTACAATGTATTGACAATGTAATAAAAAATAGTAAGATAATTACAAGGAGTGATATTATGGCAAATACGACTGTGAGTATTCGAATAGATGATAAATTAAAAAAGGAAGCTGATATACTTTTTTCTGAATTAGGAATGAATATGTCTAGTGCAATTAATGTCTTTTTAAGACAGGCTGTTCGTGAAAAATCAATTCCCTTTAAAATTTCTTTAAATGATGAGGATAGAATATTTAGTGAAGCTGAAGATTTTGTGGATGATCATATTGACGCCTTTAAAGAACTTGCAAAATGAAATTATCAAAATCTTTAGTTATAAAATTACAGGAGATGCTAATTGAAAAATCAGGAGGAACAAAAGGACTAAGAGATGAAGGACTTTTGGAATCGGCTATTGAAAGCGCGTATGCTACTTTTGATGGCGAAGAATTATATACTGATGAGTTAGATAAGATTATTAATACTAGCTATTCTTTAATAAAAAATCACTGTTTTATTGATGGTAATAAAAGAATTGGAATTCTGGTTTTAACAATACTTTTGAAGGAAAATGACTATGATATTAACTGGAGTGACAAAGAATTAATTACACTAGGTCTAGATATTGCCAGTGGGAAAATGAGTAAAGAAGTATTTAAAAGATATGTAGTTGAAAAATTAGGAAACCAGTAGTAAAGAAATATCTTTAAAAAAAGTGCAATATGAAACATTATACTGCTGATGAAGTTGAAAAAATGTTTAATCTATAAATAAGAAAGCTCTATGGAACTACCATAGAGCTTTTTGCATAAAAAATCACCATATAGGTGATTCCAATTCATTTATTTGGCGGAGAAAGAGGGATTTGAACCCTCGCATCCCGTTAAAGATCTACTCCCTTAGCAGGGGAGCCCCTTCAGCCACTTGGGTATTTCTCCACGAACAATATAAGTTATTCTAGCATAGGTATTTGTAAATTTCAAGTAAATATTATTTTAATTCACAGGTTTCCGCAAGATTTATTTAGTATAATTATATTGGTGAGAAAATGAAATTAACTGATGTTCAAATTAAGGCAGCAAACCATTTTAAAGGTCCTGCCCTTGTTCTGGCTGTTCCCGGGGCGGGAAAGACTACTATTCTTCTTAATAGAATTGATAGATTAGTTAGTAGGGGCGTTGACCCTAGAAAAATTCTATCTATAACTTTTTCAAAAAATGCTGCCATGGAAATGGAAAATAGATTTAAGAGGAATTTTAATTCAGACTATCCTCCTGTTTTTTCTACTATCCATTCCTTTGCCTTTTCCATTTTACGAGATTATGGAAGGGAATTTAATAAGACCTATAATTTAGTTGAGGGGAATAAAAAATTTAATAAGTACCTAGTTCTAAGAAATCTATACAGGGATTTAGGCAATGGTTATTTAACGGATGATAGGCTTGAAACTCTAGTTGGTGAAATTGGACTTTGTAAAAATCTTCTCCTAACTCCAGAGGACTTTGGAAAGGAAAGGTCTGTTTTTAGAAAGTTCCCAGAAATTTACCATGGATACGAAAAAATAAAGGCAAAGGGGAATTTTTTCGACTTTGATGATATGATTTTACTTGCCCTAGATATTTTAAAGTCCAACTCTTCCATTAGAACTAAGTATAGAAATTATTTTGACTTTATACAGCTTGACGAAGGGCAGGATACTTCCGTTGCCCAATTTGCCCTTATTAAATATATGTTAAAAAAGGAGAACAATATTTTTATTGTAGCCGACGATGACCAATCCATCTATGGTTTTAGAGGGGCAGACCCTTCGGAATTATTGGGGCTAAAAAATACCTTTAAGGATCTTTCTATTTACTATATGGAGGAAAATTTTAGGTCTGATGGATACATAGTTCAAGCGGCAAAGGGTTTTATTGGGAAGAATAAAAGTAGGTATGAAAAAAATCTCTTTACTGAAAATCCAAAGGAGAAGCAGGTAAAGTTAGTTAAGTATGTAGATAGGTCCTACCAATGTTCCTATATTCATAAAAATCTAACCGAGGGGACAAATGCAGTACTATATAGAAATAATATATCGGCACTTCCATTAATTGAGTATTTTGAGCGAAAGAGTATTGAATTTTCCATAAGGGATACCTCAATAAAATTTATTAGCCATTTTGTCGTAAGGGATATTTTAAATATAATGGAGTTTTCAAAGGACACAGGTAATATTGAACTCTATTCTGAAATCTACTACAAGATGAAGGGATTTATTTCAAAGGCGCATATTGGATTTATAAAGAAAAATTCACCTTGTACAGATGTATTTAAAACCCTTTTACAGTATCCAGAACTCTCTAGTTTTTATTATAGAAATATTTTAGAGCTATACCATGACTTTAAAAAATTAAAGGGTCTAAAGACCATTGATGCCCTTAATTTTATTGTAGATGGATTAAACTACGGCGAGTACCTTGCTCATACGGCAGATAGGCTTGGGTATTCAAGGTATAGTTTAGAGCAGTATGTTCATATATTAAAAGAGGTTGGGAAAAATGAACCTGATTGGAATCTTTTTATAGGACGATTAAAGTATCTTGAGGATTTAATAAAAAGGCAAAGTGGATCAAGGGCAAATTTAAAACTATCTACCATTCATGGGGTAAAGGGACTAGAGTTTGACAATGTGTTTTTAGTGGATCTAATAGAGGAAAATCTACCTAGCTCTGGTAGTATAGAGGCATATCGGAAGGGGAATAATACTCTATTAGAAGAGGAAAGGCGATTACTCTATGTAGCAATGACAAGGGCAAAAAAGGGACTTTACTTTTTTATACCTGGAGAAAAATCAGAAGATATACCAAGTAGATTTGTGGGGGAAATATTTAAAGGAGTGTAAAATTTTTCAGGCAAATTTAAAAGATTTGTAAAAAAACAGTTGACTATTAAAATTACTGTTGCTATACTAGATAGGTAAGTTTCCCTTACAGGGGCCTTTAGCTCACTTGGTTAGAGCGCCCGGCTCATAACCGGTAAGCCCGGGGTTCGAGTCCCTGAAGG